>JAJPKH010000250.1 GCA_021323795.1 Acidiferrobacteraceae bacterium
CGCGCCACTTTGCGCAACGCCGAGTTCGGCTTCTTCGGCGTGGTGGTATAGACGCGGGTACATACGCCACGCTTCTGCGGGCTGCCCTGCAGCGCCGGCACTTTGGACTTTTCGGCCGCCTGCCGCCGGGGCTTGCGTACCAGCTGATTGACCGTCGGCATTCTCTTAACCTGCTCTAGAAACGGAGTGCGGCGCGAGAGTCTCGCGCCGCACGAGCTGAAAAGCCTGGAAAAAGCACTTTTCAGGGATGTTGGACGATCAGGCCGGCGTTACCGGCCTGTACGAGGGGCGCGATTCTATGGACCTGCCCCAATACTGTCAAGGTTTAGCGGGCAAATCTTATGAACCGCATCAGCGGACCCGGCTCCCCTTTCCCGCGCCGACGGGAGAGGGTAGGGGCGAGGGCAATCGATCCCCGATCCCCGTCCCATCCTATTACATACTACGTACCGACCGCTTCCTCGCCTCCCTCCGTACGGGGCGCCCGGGGGCGGGGGCTCAAAGCGCGCTGCAAATCCCGCGCTTCCTGCTTCGCTTCCCCACGCTTGCGCCGGCGCTCCTGATGGTAGGCGAGGCCGGTACCGGCCGGAATCAACCGGCCGACAATGACGTTCTCCTTCAGGCCACGCAACAGGTCGTGCTTGCCGGTGATCGCGGCTTCCGTGAGCACCCGCGTCGTCTCCTGGAACGAGGCGGCTGAAATGAAGGACTCGGTCGAGAGCGAAGCCTTGGTGATACCAAGGAGCACCGGCTCGTACGTCGCCTCCTGCTTCCCGGCCTGTCCGACTTCTTCGTTCTCCTCGAGCAATCGCGCGCGCTCGGCCTGCTCACCCGGCAGGAACCGGGTATCGCCCGCCTGCAAGACCTTCACCTTGCGCAGCATCTGACGCACGATGACTTCGATGTGCTTGTCGTTGATTTTCACGCCCTGGAGGCGGTACACGTCCTGCACCTCGTCCACGATGTAGTTCGTCAACGCTTCGGCACCGAGCAGGCGCAGAATGTCGGAAGCCACCGGCGCGCCTTCGACCACCACGTCGCCCTGCTCCACCGTTTCACCTTCGAACACCGTGATATGACGGCCCTTCGGGATCAGATATTCGTGATCCTGGCCTTCCTTGTCGGTGATGACGAGGCGCTGCTTGCCCTTGGTGTCCTTGCCGAACGACACCACGCCGCTCACTTCGGCGAGGATCGCCGCGTCCTTCGGTTTGCGCGCTTCGAAGAGCTCCGCCACCCGCGGCAGACCGCCGGTGATGTCGCGCGTCTTCGACACTTCTTGAGGAATGCGGGCGAGCACGTCGCCGACGCCGACCTTGGCGCCGTCCTCGACGGTAATGATCGCGCCCGGCGGCAGCATGTACTTCGCGGGAATTTCCGTTCCCGGGATGTTCACGGGCTTGCCCTTGCCATCGACGAGCGTGATCACCGGACGAATGTCCTTCGCGCCGCTGCGGTGTTTCGCATCGAGCACCACGTAAGTCGACAGCCCCGTGATCTCGTCGGTTTGCTTGTTGACGGTGACGCCGTCGATCAGGTCGCTGAACGTCACCTTACCCGCCACTTCCGTGATGATCGGATGCGTATGCGGATCCCAGTTGGCGACCACGGCACCGGCCTTGACCTTCGAACCATCGGTCACCGACAACACCGCGCCGAACGGCACCTTGTAGCGCTCGCGATTACGGCCCTGATCGTCCTGAATGATCAGCTCGCCGGAGCGCGACACCGCCACGTGGTTGCCGCTCGCATGCTTCACCAGCTTGATGTTCTTCAGGCGCGCCACGCCGCTCGTCTTGACTTCGATGCGCGACGCCGCGGTGGCGCGTGAAGCCGCCCCGCCGATGTGGAACGTGCGCATCGTGAGCTGGGTGCCCGGCTCGCCGATCGACTGCGCGGCGATGACGCCGACCGCCTCGCCCATGTTGGCGAGATGGCCGCGGCCGAGATCGCGACCGTAGCACTTGCGGCACACGCCGTAACGCGTTTCGCACGTCACCGGCGAGCGCACGAGCACTTGGTCGATATGCCGGTCTTCGAGCAGCGCGACGAGTTTCTCATCGAGCATGGTCGCGTCCGGGATCAGCACTTTCTTGTCATCCGAAGGATCGCGGATGTCGCCGATGACAACGCGACCGAGAATACGGTCGCGCAGCGCGATCACGACTTCGCCGCCTTCGACCAGGGCCGACTTGGTGACGCCCGAGGTGGTATGGCAGTCGTCCTCGGTGACCACGAGATCCTGGCACACGTCGACCAGGCGCCGGGTCAGGTAACCCGAGTTCGCGGTCTTCAACGCGGTGTCGGCGAGACCCTTGCGCGCGCCGTGCGTCGAGATGAAGTACTGCAACACGTTCAAGCCTTCGCGGAAGTTCGCGGTGATCGGCGTCTCGATGATCGAGCCGTCCGGCTTCGCCATCAGGCCGCGCATGCCGGCGAGCTGACGAATCTGCGCCGCCGAACCGCGCGCGCCGGAGTCCGCCATCATGAAGATCGAGTTGAACGATTCCTGGCGCACTTTCTTGCCCTGCGCATCCGTGACTTCCTCGCCGCCCAACTGATCCATCATCGACTTCGCGACGCGCTCGCTGGTATGCGTCCAGATGTCGACGACTTTGTTGTAGCGCTCGCCGTCGGTCAACAGACCCGAGGCGTACTGGTTCTGGATGCTCTTCACCTCGGTCTCGGCCTCGCCGATGATCTCGGCCTTCTCGGCCGGCGTCAGCATGTCGTCCACGCCGATCGAGATGCCCGCGCGGGTCGCATAGTGGAACCCCGTGTACATCAGCTGGTCGGCGAAGATGACGGTCGCCTTGAGGCCGACGCGCCGGTAAGAAATATTGATGAGCTCCGAGATCGACTTTTTCTTGAGGTCGCGGTTGACGAGCTCGAACGGCAGCCCCTCCGGCAGAATCTCGGAAAGCAGCGCCCGCCCGACGGTAGTGTCGTAGATCTTGTTGGTCTCGACCTTGCTGCCGTCGTCCTGCAATTCAACGCGACGGATGCGTACTTTCACTTTCGCATGCAGCGACACCTGCCGGCTCTCGTAGGCGCGGTGCACCTCGGCGACGTCGGCAAACGCCTTGCCTTCGCCGGCCGCGTTGACCCGCGAGCGCGTCATGAAGTAAAGACCGAGCACGATATCCTGCGACGGCACGATGATCGGGTCGCCGTTCGCGGGCGACAAAATGTTGTTGCTCGACATCATGAGCGCGCGCGCTTCGAGCTGCGCCTCGACCGAGAGCGGAATGTGCACCGCCATCTGGTCGCCGTCGAAGTCCGCGTTGTACGGCGCGCACACCAGCGGATGCAGCTGGATCGCCTTGCCTTCGATCAGCACCGGCTCGAA
>JAJPKH010000061.1 GCA_021323795.1 Acidiferrobacteraceae bacterium
CAACGCCAGTTCCAATTCAGCCAGATCACGTCCTACAGCTCGCAGGATTTCGTTATCGGCGGTGCGCCGTTTCCCACGTATCGGGATTTCCGGTTCGCGCCCGACCTGCGCTGGGAGCACAACCCCGATCGGAGCTCGTTTTACCGCTACACCTTGTTCAGCAGCGAGCAGGGCGCGCAGGAAACGCGCAATCAGTTCCTCACGGCCGGAATGACACAGCGCTTCGGCGCGCGCCTCAGCGCCAGCGGCGACGTGCACGGCGAAAACAACCACACCACCGGCCTCGATCAGGATTCCCGCGGCGCGGCCGGCTCCCTCACCTATCAGCACCCGTTGTCTTTCGGCGGATTGCAGCTGAGCTACGGCGTGCGTTACGACGACCGCGATCGCCGCGCAAGCGTCAATCAAGTCAACGTGATCGGGGAGCGCATCGCGCTGCCGGATGCCGTGGCTGTCGCGTTGGCGAACGATTTCATCATCGCCTCGACGATAACGGTCAGCAATCTCACCCGCACCCAGACATACGTCCTCAACGCGGACTACGAAATCGTGGTCCTCGGCAGCCGCACCAGCATCCGGCGGCTGATCGGCGGAGCCATCCTCGACGGCCAGGAAGTTCTGGTCGACTACTCGTTCCAGACGGGCGGCACGTTCCGCTACGTCACCCAGGACCAGACGCTGCAGGCGAACCTGAGGCTTTATCGCTACTTCAACATCTTCGCGGGGTACCGCGACGCGCCGCAGCGGCTCGTCTCCGGGGTGCCGACGATTCCGCTCAATTCGATCCGTAACGAGCACTACGGCGCCAGCATGGCGCTGCCGCTCGGCAACGTGAGCGAGGTCGGCGGCGAAGCGCGTCACGAAGAGCAGCGGGAAGATATCGCGCCGTTCGTGCGCGACAGCTACGACGCCTACGTGCAGCTGCCGGTGCCGCGCACCAGCTCCGCGAGCGTGCGCATCGCCGGCCGGCGCGTGATCGCCGACAACATCGGCTCGCCGGAAGACGTCGACGCCCGCGGCTGGACGTTGCGCTGGCAGGCGCGCGCCTTCTTCAACGCCACGTTCTCGGCCGAGCGGCGTTACGACGAGGACACGGGCGGCACCATCGTGCGCCGCAACTGGGCCACGATCCTGTTCGCGGAGTGGCGCATCCGCCAGCTCACGTTGCGCGCCGAGGGACGCCAGTCGCGCGAGCAACAAGGCGACTTCGAGCGCGAACGCACGCTGATTCAACTGTTGGCACGGCGGGACTTCTGATGCGGCGGAGAACAACGATGACGAATGCGTTTCGCGCCGCCGCAGCGCTGTTGACTGCGGCGCTGCTAAGCGCCTGCGCGCAACCGCCCTCGACGCCGTCCGCCGCCGAGCCGTTGCGCGTGTGGCCGGCGCCGCCCGCGGCGGCGCGCCTCGTGTACGTCTATAGCATCACGCGGCCCGAGGACGTCGGCATCACCAAAGGATTTTTTACGCGCCTGGGGGAGTGGTTGATCGGACCCGAGGACCATCGCTTGATACGGCCGATGGCCGTCGTCGTCGATGCGGCGGGGATCGTCTATGTCGCCGACCCGGGCGTCAAAGGCGTGCACCGCTTCGATATCACGCGTCACCGCTACGACCTGCTGCGCCGCGCCGGCGGCGCGCCGCTGCCCTCCCCCGTCGGCCTCGCGCTCGGTCCGCGCGGGGAAGTGTACGTCACCGATTCGGCGCTCGACGCGGTGTTCACGATCTCGCCGGGCGCGCAAGCCGTGGCGCCGTTCGCGCTCGATGCGCCGCTCGCGCAACCGACGGGCATCGCCTGCGATCGCGCGAGCGGGCGGCTCTACGTGGTCACGACCGGCGATCATCAGGTGAAGATCTTCGCGCCGAACGGCGCGTTGCAAACCGCGTTCGGCCGCCGCGGCGGCGGCGACGGCGAGTTCAACTATCCGACCCTGCTGTGGCGGGACGACGCCGGCGGGCTGTGGGTCACCGACTCGCTCAATTTCCGCGTGCAACGGTTCGACGCCGCCGGCCGGTTCCTCGGCAAATTCGGCCGCCTCGGCGACAGCTCCGGCGATCACGCGCGCCCGAAGGGCGTCGCCACGGATCGCGCCGGACACGTGTACGTCGTCGATTCGCTGTTTCACGCGCTGCAGATATTCGACGCCAGCGGCGCTTTCCTGCTGAACGTCGGCGCGCAAGGACGCGAGCCCGGCGAGTTCTGGCTGCCGGCCGGTGTTTTCGTGGCCGCCGATGATCACATCTACGTCGCCGACGCGTACAACCAGCGCGTGCAAGTGTTTCGCTACGTCGGGGGCGCGTCATGAATCCGCGCGCGCTGTTCGGCGCCGCCGTCCTGGCGCTGCTCGCGCCCGCGGCAACCGCGGGGGTGGTCGACACCAAGCACAACTTGTCGGCGAACGGCCCGGGCACGGTCAAGGCATCGGGCGAATCGCAGGTGTGCGTCTTCTGCCATACGCCGCACAACTCCTCCCCGAGCGGACCGCTGTGGAACCGCCGCACGCCGGGCACGACGTATACGCCGTACACCAGCTCGACCGTGATCGGCGCACCCGGCCAGCCGACCGGCGCTTCGGTCCTCTGCCTGTCTTGTCACGACGGCACGATCGCCTTGGGCGAAGTGTTGAGCCGCGCCGATCCCATCGCCATGAACGGCGGCGTGACGACCATGCCGGCGGGAAGAACGCGCCTCGGCACCGATTTGGGGGACGATCACCCGGTTTCCTTCGTCTACTCCGCGACGCTCGCCGCCCAGCGCGGCGAATTGGTCGCGCCTTCCGCGCTGACCGGGCGCGTCAAGCTCGATGCGTCGGGACAGTTGCAATGCACGGCCTGCCACAATCCGCATGACGACACCAACGGAAAATTCCTGGTGCTGCCGAACCGCGCCAGCGCGTTGTGCCAGACCTGCCATGTGAAAAATTTTTGGAGCGGCGCGTCGCACGGCACTTCCACCGCGACCTGGAACGGCGCGGGCGCCAACCCCTGGCCGACCACGCCGTGGACCAACGTCGCCGACAACGCCTGCGAGAACTGCCACCAGCCGCACAACGCCGGCAGCCGCGCCCGGCTGTTACGCAACGTCGTCGAAGAAAACAACTGCTTCGTCTGCCACAACGGCAACGTGGCCGCGAAAAATATCCAGGCCGAGTTCAACAAGTTTTCGTTTCACCCGATCATGAATACCACCGGCGTGCACGATCCCAAGGAACCGGCGGTCGTGACCGCGCGCCATGTCGAATGCGCCGATTGCCATAACCCGCACGGCGCGCGCGCCGGCGCCGGCAATCCTCCCGGGCCGCTCACCGGCGCGCGCGGCGTCAGCCTCACCGGCGCCGAGGCCAACCCCGTCGCCTACACCTATCAAGTTTGTTTCCGCTGTCACGCCGACAGCCCCGGCAAACCGCCGCCGCGCACCCAGCGCCTGCTCGACCAGACTAACACGCGTCTCGAGTTCGACACCGTGAACCCGTCCTATCATCCGGTCGCCGGACCGGGCAAGAATCCGAACGTGCCGAGCCTGATCGCGCCGTTGACGACATCGAGCACCATCGCTTGCACCGACTGCCACAACAACAGCAGCGGCCCGAAGGCCGGCGGCACCGGACCGAACGGCCCGCACGGTTCCGCGTACGCGCCGTTGCTCGTGCGCCAGTACATCACCGGGGATAACGTCTCGGAAAGCGCGAGCACCTACGCGCTCTGCTACGGCTGTCACAGCCGTAGCAGCATCCTCGGCAACCAAAGTTTCCCCAGGCATAGCCGGCACGTCGAACGGGAGCACGCGCCGTGCAACATCTGCCATGACCCGCACGGCGTGAGCGCGACGCAAGGCAACAGCATCAACAACAGCAAGCTGATCAATTTCGATACCTCGATCGTCCGCCCGAATCGCGACGGCATCCTGCGGTATGAGTCGACGGGCACCTTCAGCGGCCGGTGTTATCTGAGCTGCCACGGCGAGAATCACGGCCCCAAGTCCTATGGCGGCGGCAGCGGATGGAACGGATGGTAAACAGGCCGGCGCCTTTAGAACCGCGGCGCCTTCTTGATGCACGTCAATGCGGTTTTAGACAAGCGGAGTAACGTGAAGCCGAATACACGACCAGGAGCAGATCACACGCTCACGTCGCGCAACGAACGGATCGCGCGAACGCTCGTGGCGGTGTTGCTGACGCTCGCAACGGCGTCGCGCGTGAACGGTGCAGAGAGGCCGGTAATGCCGGAGACCAATAATAACGAGCTACTCCGCCAGGTGCAGGACATCCCCGCGCTGGTGGCGCAGCGGCGCCTCACGCCCGCGCAGATCCCGAATCCCCACTGGCGGGCCGACGGTTGCACGGCGTGCCATTCCGGCAAACCCACGAAAGCCGCGCCGCGGCTGCGCGACGCGGATAGCGAGCGCTTGTGCAACGTATGTCACGAGGCGCTCGCCCCTCACGGTTACATCCATCCCGTCGGCATGCCGATGCCGCCGGCGATGGCGCGGCGCGCGCCGAAATCCTTCGCCGATGCCGTCAAGCGTGGCGGCGGCAACGTCACCTGCGTCACGTGTCACGACCCGCCGGCGCAGTGTCTGCCGGAGCGCGCCAAAGAGCGCGCGCTCAACCCGGCGTTCTTTCGCGAAGGTCCGTATCGCGACCGCACCGAGCTTTGCTTTCGTTGTCATGACGCCGAAGCCTACGCGCGCCTCAATCCGCACGATCAGATCGACGCCCAAGGCCGGCCGCGCGAGCAACGCTGCCTGATCTGCCATCAAAGCGTGCCGCGCGCGCAAGGCGGCGCCATGAAGGTGGACTTCGCCGTCGCCGGAGACCTGACGAAGCTCTGCACCGGGTGTCATGTCTGGGTGCCGCATCCCGGCGGCGCTTTCGCCTTCTCGAGCAAGGAAGGCCCGAACCACCTCGTCGCGCCTTCCGCGGGCGTGGCGCGCCGCATGCAGCAAGCGGCGCAAGCGCAGGGCATTACGCTGCCGCTCGATCCCAACAACGGCAAGGTGTACTGCGGGACGTGCCATAACGTGCATGCGCAAGGCGTGCTTCAGGGAGCGGCGGCGCGCGGCGCGGAAAGCAAGAACCGCTTGCGGGCGCCGCAACTGTGCGTGACGTGCCATGACAAGTAACCGCCGCCGGCGCCACATCGCCGCCGCCGTGCTGCTGCTGAGCGTCGGTTACGCCGGCGCGAGCCGGGCGTTCGAGGACGACGAAAACTGCCTGATGTGCCACAAGTATCCGATGATGGCGCGCGTCACCGACGAAGGCGCGCTGCGCTCTTATTACATCGTGCCGGAAATTTTCGCGCGCACCGTGCACCGCAACGTACCGTGCCGCGATTGCCACACCGAGATCAAGGAGCTGCCGCACAAGCCGGTGAAAGAAGGCGTGACGTGCAACACGGTGTGCCATTCGCTCAAGAATCCGGCGACCGGGCAACCGTTCAGCCACAAGGTGATCTATGAGGTCTACCGCGACAGCGTGCACGGCCGGCCGAAGCAAGCGAACGGCCCGGACGCCGACAAACCCTATTGCATCACGTGCCACACCAACCCGCTGTACAACCCGGCCGAAGCCGTTCCCCCGGAACCGATCGTCAAGCGCTGCGTCGTGTGCCACGAGGACCGGCGCTTCGCCGAGCGCTGGTACAACCACACGAGCCGGCGCATCCGCGAAGTGCGCCGTTCCTCGGCGGAAATCGTGGCGCTCTGCTCGTCGTGCCACGGCGACAAGAAGTTCGTGGAGCGCCGTCTGCAGCAGGCGAAGAGCGACGGCCGCGCGCTCGGCGCCAAGTTCCCCTACGCGATTGAATCCTACGAGGAGAGCTTCCACGGCAAGCTCACCAAGTACGGCTTCCGGCAAACCGCAAACTGCCTCGATTGCCATGCCGATGCGTCGAACTATTTCAAGACCGTGCATGAGATCCGGCCCTCGCGCGACGCCGCCTCGCCGGTGAGCGCCGAACGCCGGCTGCAAACCTGCCAGCGCTGCCACACGCGGGCCGACGCGAACTACGTGCGACTCGATCCGCACCCGACCAGCCGCCCCGAGAGCGACCCCTTCCGCCATTGGGCCGAGCTCATTTACAGCGTGATCGGCAACGTGGTGATCGTCGCCTTGGTCGGCCTCGCCATGTTCGAAACCTTCGGCCGGCGGCGCGACGGCGTGGTCTGGCACTTGCGCGACGGCAGTTCCTGGTGGCGGCGCAGCAAACGCGACCGCGACCGAATTCCGAGCCCGCAGGGCGAGCCCAAAGACGAGGATCAAAAACCATGAAGCTCTCCGACGAAGCACGGGACGTACTCGAAACCTCGCTGCGCCAAAACCGGACGGGCGCCCGGGAACGCCAGGAGATCGACGCCTTGATCGCCGGCCTGCCCGAGGACCGCGTGCTGCTCTACAAGAACGTGATGTCGAATCCGGTCGGCGATCTGCCGCGCTACTCGATCCACATCCGCCTGCAGCACATGCTGACCTTCGTGACGTTCCTGACGCTCGCCTTCACCGGGCTGCCGATTCATTTCACCGATTCCTTCTGGGCCGGGCCGTTCAATGCGCTGCTCGGCGGCGTCAACGTCACGCGCGTGATTCACCGCACGATCGCCGCGGTGATGATTTTCTCGATGCTGTATCACCTCGCGACGATCATTCTCGGCCCGCTGCGCCAGATCGGCCTCGGGAAATTCGACCTGCGGCGCACCATTCTCCCGCAATGGAAAGACCTGCGCGATTTCCGCGACGACCTGCTGTACTTCTCCGGCCAGCGCCCGCAGCGGCCGGAGATGGATAAGTTCATGTACAAGCAGAAGATCCATTACTTCGCCGCCGGCTTCGGCAACACCGTCATGGTGGTGTCGGGCTCGTCGTTCCTGTTCCCGGAGTTTTGGGCGAGCGTGCTGCCGGCCGGCGTCGCGTCGCATTGGCAGGAATTGATGCGGCTCTCGCATCCGCACGAGGCGCTGCTCGCGCTGCTCGTGATCGCTTTCTGGCATTGGTACAACGTGCACCTCGCGCCCGGCCGCTTCCCGATGCAGTGGACGTTCCTCACCGGGAAAATCACGCGCGAACACCAGATGGAAGAGCACTTCCTCGAGTACCTGCGCAACCTGGTCGAGTTGCCGGAGGAGCGGCGCTATTTGCGCGAGCTGCTCGACAGCCGCGTGCTCGACGCCGCCGCGCGCGCGCCAGCCGCCGCCTACGGAGCCGACACGCCATGATCCGCCCGCTGGTCGCCTGGCAGAAAACCGTCGCCTATGCGTCGCTCGCGTTCGTCCTGGCATGGACGGTATTCGGCGTTTACGCCATCTGGCTCATTCTCACCCGGGTGGATTAGCGAGGCGCCTATGTCGGAGACCGCCAACACCAGCATCGTCCTGATCGTCGCCGCGGTGCTGCTGTTCTTCTTCCTCGGCATCGCCATCATGGTGATCATGGATCACAAGGCGCGCCTGCCGGGCGGCTTCACCCGCGATCCGCTCAGCATCGCCGGGATGCGCCGAGATCATCCGGTGATCGCGTTTCTCACCGCGATCATTCTCCTCGGGATCATCGCGAGCCTGCTGCTCGAGATCGCGGTAACGACGGCCGCCCGCCTCGGTGTGATTCGCGAACCCGAGCCCACCGGCCTGCTGGCGAAACTCAAGGCCGAGCGCACCAGCGAAACCATCCGCCATTTCCATCATTACCCGCCGCGGAACTTACCGACCCAGGGCAAGAAGACCGCGTGCTTTTACTGCCACGGCGACTATCCGCATGCCAAGGAACCGATGGTGCGGTCCCTGCTTAATATGCACACCCAGTTCGTCGGGTGCATGACCTGCCATGCCGATCCGCGCAAGATTCCGGAAAACACGCTGGCGCTGCGCTGGCTGAACTATTCCGGAATCGCGGTCAAGGGCAAACCGTTCGGCACCGATCTCGATCCCCATACCGGCAGCCTGAGCGAAACCGACGACTACTATTCGAAGATCGTCGCTTACGCCAAACAAGCACAGGGCGAGACGTTGCTCGAAATCACCGCCGACGACCCGCACGCGCGTGAGTTCGTGAAAGTCCGCGAGCGGCTGTCGGATGCGGACCGCGACGCGGTCAAGAGAACGTTTCACAAGCTCGCGGGCCCGAGGGGCCGGCCGTGCAACCGTTGCCACACCGAGGAAGACCGTAGTCTCGTGCCGTTCCGTGCGCTCGGTTTTTCCGAGCGGCGCACGCGCGATCTCACGCATCTCAATATCGTCGGCCTGATGGACAAGTACCGCGAGTTCTATCTGCCGACGCTAACGCACGGCGACCGCGCGGCGCACGCGGAGAAGACCCCCGCCGGGCCGCCGGCGAGTCGCGCCGCTCCCGGGCCGGATATACGCACCGACCCGCGCTCCTGGTGGCAAGGAACATACGATGCGCCCCGCGCGCCGGCGAAATCGCCTTAGTACGCGGCGGTGGCTCGCCGCGCTCCTCGCGGTCGGCACGGCGGCGGCCGGCGCCGCCGAGATCGCCACCGCCCCGATCAAACATCTCTACGATCTCACGCGGGGCTCCGAGGGAGCCTTGAGCCTGCCGTCGGATGTCGCCGTGAGCGACGCCGGGCGCGTCTATGTCGTCGACAGCGGTCATCACCGCGTCGCCGCGTTCGATCGCGCCGGCAAGCCGCTCTTCACGGTCGGGCAGCCGGGCGCCGCCGCCGCCCAGTTTCGCAATCCGGTCGGCATCGGCGTTGACGACAACGGCTGGTTTTACGTCGCCGATAAAGACAATCACCGCATCCAGGCGTTCGACGGCGACGGTCGCTGGCAACGCAGCATCGCGGTGACGGTCGAGGGCAAACCGGCCGCGCCGATTGATGTCGCCGCCGACCGGCAGGGCCGTCTCTACGTGACGACGAACAACCACCGCGTGTTGGTGTACGACGCTCAGGGCCGACTGTTGCGCCAATGGGGCGGCGAGGGATCGAACGAAGGCGAGTTCCGCTATCCCGCGACGGTTGCGCTGGACCGCGCCGGTTTGATCTACGTGGTGGACGTGCTGAACACGCGCGTGCAGGCGTTCGACGCGGGCGGCAAATTCATCATCGGCGTCGGCGAGTGGGGCGTGCTGCCCGGTCAGTTCGTTCGCCCCAAGGGCGTGGCGACCGACGCGCGCGGCCGCGTGTACGTCGCGGACAGTTATCTCGACGTGATCGAGGTATTCGACGAGCAGCGCCACTTTATGTACGTGCTCGGTCAAAGCGGCAAGCCGCAGCGGTTCGTCTCGGCGGGTGGCATCGCGCTCGATAGCGCCGGTCGCCTGTACGTCGCCGAAATGCTGAAACACCAGGTCTCCGTGTACGAGCTCGGGCCATGACCGTGTGGCGCGCACCTCCTCCATGGACCGTGCCGTTGATGCTGGCGCTCCTTGCCGCACCGACGCAGGCGGCGCGCGACGTCGGCCCGCAGCGCGAGTGCGCGACCTGCCACGTCATGTGGCTCAAGGATTTCAACCGCGACGACGTGACCCCGCTCATTCCCTACGAGCCCAAACCGGTGACGGAGAGCGGACGCCAGGATGCCGCGAGCACCGAGCGCATGTGCTTTTCCTGCCATGACGGGTTCATGCTCGATTCGCGCTCGGTGTGGGCGAACAAGCAGCACGAGCATCCGGTCGGCATGAAGCCCTCGGATAAGATCAGAATCCCGACGTCGGGCGGCAAAGTCGTGTTCCCGTTGAACGACGACGGCAAGATGTACTGCGGGACCTGCCACACGGCGCACGGCGTGAATTGGGATCAAAAAGAATCGCCGGTGTTCCTGCGGGTGAAGAACGTCGACTCGAGCCTGTGTCTCGCCTGCCACCTGGACCGAAGCACCGGACCGGCCGAAGGCAATCATCCGATCTTCAAAGCGCTCGGATCACCGCCGGAGGCGCTCATGGCCGCCGGCGCCCGCGTGGGACGCAAACAGGACGTGATCTGCCAGTCGTGCCATCGGGTGCACGGCGCGACGCAAAAGCAAATGCTGGTGCTCGATAACCGCGATTCGAAGCTTTGCGCCGCCTGTCATGCCGACAAAAGCGAGATCGCCAACACCAAGCACGATCTCTCGGTCATGGCGCCGCAGGCGCGCAACCGTTTGAATCAGTCGCCGGCCGAGTCCGGCCCGTGCGGCGTGTGTCATGTGCCGCACGGCGGCAACGGGCCGGCGTTATGGGCGCGCCTTGCGCCGCCCGCCTCCGCCGACGCGACCGCCGCGGCGTGCCTCGCGTGTCACAACCCGGAAGGATTGGCGAAACATAAACTCACGGGTGCGCACACGCATCCGGTGAATGTTTCGGTAACGGACGTCGGGATCACGCCGACCGGGCAAGGCTGGGTCACGCGCTTCACGGATGCGCTCAACGGCGGCAAACTCGCCGCGCTCCCCTTGTTCGACAGGAAGGGCATGCGCGATCGGCTCGGCACGCAAGTCGGTTGCGGCACGTGTCACGATCCGCACCGCTGGTCGCCCTCGGGAGACGCGCGCGCACCCGATCCGCGCAAGATCGAAGGCGGGCCGAAGGACAGCTTCCTGCGCCTCGCGCTCGATGAGGACGGCAGTCTGTGCGTGAATTGTCACGTGGATAAGCGCACCGTCGCCACGAGTCCGCACAACCTCGCTGCCGCCAAAGACCAGAACGCGGCGAGCGGGCTATGCCAGAGCTGTCATCAGGTGCATGACGCGAAGGGCAAATACCTGTGGACGCGGGCGGACGGCCCGGGCAAAGGGATAACCGAAGTGCGCTGCACCAGTTGCCACCGCGAGGGCGGCGTCGCCGCGAAAAAACTCACGGGCGCGCACAGCCATCCGGTCGGCGTCCGGCTCGCGCGCTCGATGCAGCCGAAGCTGCCGCTCTTCGGCGCGGACGGCGCCGCCAAAAAACAGATCGATTGCGGCACCTGCCACGACGTGCACCGATGGGACCCGAACAATATCGCGCCCCCACCCGGCGCGAAGAATAAGGGCGACGCGCGCACCAGCTTCTTGCGCAAAGCGGCGGCGCCGAATGGAGAGCTGTGCATCGAGTGTCATGTCGAACAGCGCTTCGTGCGCGGCACCGACCACGATCTCGCCGTCACTGCGCCGGACTCGGTGAACGCGCTCGGGCAGAGCGCGGCGCAGTCGGGCGTTTGCGGCCAGTGTCACGCGGTGCACAACGCCGCCGACGCGCGCCGCCTCTGGGCGCGCGCGCCCGGCGACGGCGCGGATGACCCGGCGCGCCGGTGCACGAGTTGTCATGCGGCCGGCAAAACCGCGGCGGCCAAGGTGCCGCCGGAGACGCGTCATCCGGCGGGCGTGATGGTCTGGGCGGATGCGGTGCGCGCGCGCTTCGGCGCGGACATCCGCGCCGTTTTGCCGGTATTCGATGCTAACGGCAACCGAGGCATCGAGCGCGGCACCATCACCTGCCCCACCTGTCATGAACCGCATCGATGGAATGCGCGCGCGGCGGAAGAAGGCGCGGGAAAAAACCTGGAAGGCGACGTGCGCAACAGCTTCTTGCGCGCGCCCGACACCGAGCATGTCGTGTGCGCCGATTGCCACGGCAAGGACGCCTTATTCCGCTACAAATATTTCCACAGCAAGGCGGCGCACCGGTCGTACCCGCTGTTCCGCTGAGCCGCTACTTGATATGACAGGCGAGACAGAGCTCGCGGTCGCGCGGTCCGCGCGTCAGCTCTTTCGACGCGGTGCACGGCGCCGACGCGTTCGCGGCCAGCGGCGCGACACTCTCGTCCTTCGGCCGATGGCACGAGACGCAGCTGACCTGCCCGTTTACCAGGCGGATGTCCGCCGGCAACTGCGCCGCCGGCCGATAGCTGTGCGGTTGGAGGCGCGCGATCGAATCGTAGTTGATGCCCACGGGATGATTGCGCGCCGGACCGCTCATGCCGGTAAGGTGACTTTCATGCCGCTGATGGCAGGAGACGCACGCCGCGGTGGCGGAATCGAAGGTCGGCGCGGACGAGTGCGCCTGTGCTTCGGTTCCGATAATGAAATCGCGGAACCGAGCCGCGAAGCCTTCCGCTCGCGCGGCGTCCGCGACTGCGAGCAACAGCGGCAGCATCATTAATATTCTTCCACGCATCCACTACTCTCGTATCTGCCTGACGGAAGAGCACGATTCCTGCCGCG
The DNA here is from genome assembly GCA_021323795.1 of Acidiferrobacteraceae bacterium. Classification (GTDB taxonomy): domain Bacteria; phylum Pseudomonadota; class Gammaproteobacteria; order Acidiferrobacterales; family Sulfurifustaceae; genus JACQFZ01. The sequence goes on from JAJPKH010000061.1 coordinate 12,134, forward strand.
GTTGCACCAGTGCGCTCAGGGCCCAATGGAAGATTAGTGCAAAAGACCTGCCCGTGACGGCATTACGTCATCGGCGGAAGATAACGGCGACGGAAATCCCGCCCCGTAAGGGCGGGATCGGCGGTGGTCGAGCTTAAGAAGCGGCGGTCGAGGCGGCGATCAATTTGACCTTCACGCGATCGTCTTTAAGCGTGTTGAAATCCGGCAATTTCTGGAACACCCAGCCCTCGGCCGGTTTGCCTCCCGGTGAATTGATGCGGACCAGGGCGGCGGGATTGTCTTCGCTGACAGACGAGCTGGTGGCAACGTCTCCGTTCATTTTGAAAGACGGCAGATAGGCGACGACGTCCACCGTGAGATCGGTACCGGTAATGGGCCGGCTCTTGCCGACAGCGACGGCCAGACGCTGCTCGGCGCCGCCCGCCGTCACCGCGAGCTGCACGCTCTTCCACTTCGCGGCAACCTCGGGCGGCACGACGACCTTAGCCTGGCTGCCGGAAACCGGATGCGGCAACGATTGCCCCATCGGCGGATGATCGGGGGGCACGGCGTTATCGGCGGGAGGCAGGGGTGGATGATTCGGCGGAAGTTGCGTGTCGGCCGCCGTCGGCGCGGGCGCGCCGGCAGACGCCACGTCGGCGCTCTTCTGACAACCGGCAAAAACAAACGCCAGCAACAACACGAGCACCGCGTTCAGAAACTTATTGTATGTGCGGATCATCATGGCCTCCCACCTGCGAAGTAGCAGTATGAGCAATATGCCCACTCGCGGCCCATCCCTTATTGATCCAGATCAGATTTTACGCTCTGCGCCTCCGGTCTTTGCGTTCCGCCCGCCGGTGAGGGGCGTTACGCGCGTCCGACAGCCGCCCGGCGATCTGCAAAAAGTGACGACGTATGGCGCAGCGATCATGAGCGATGCCAAGGCCGCGAAACCGGCGGCGGCGTTTGTCGGCTGTCTAACCGGGACGGGCGGTGTTCGTTCCAAGGGCTTCGCCGCGCCGCGGCCGTGACGAACCAATTGCACGCGAAAGAGCGTGCGCTACCCTATGAGAAATGGTTATCGCGCGGCGCATGAACCGCATATACCGGCGTCTCTGCGCCGCGGTCACGTGCCCGACAAACTTTATTGCGCTTTCGTTCGCCACAGGAGAGACAACACGTGATTAAGTTTCTAAGAATCGTCATCGCGCTCGCGCTCGCCGCCGGCCTCGCCGGCACGCTATACGCGGCAGCTTCCGAGTCACCGGCGATCGGCATCGTCATCATGCATGGCAAGGGCGGCTCGCCCACCAAGTTTGTCACCGACCTTGCGCGGGCGCTCGAAGGCAAGGGCTACCTCGTCGCGAATCTCGAGATGCCCTGGTCGGGCCGGCGCGACTACGACGTCACTACCGACCGGGCGGAGGAAGAAATCGAGGCCGCGCTGCAGGCGTTGCGCGCGAAGGGAGCGCAAAAGACCTTTGTCGCGGGACACAGTCAGGGCGGCGCGTTCGCGCTGCACTTCGCCGGCAAACATTCCGTCGACGGAATTATCGCCATCGCTCCGGGCGGAGACACCGGCAACCGGCTCTTCGGCGAACAGCTCGGCGCGACTCTCGCCCGCGCCCGGCAACTGGTGGCGGACGGCAAGGGCGACGAAAAAACCAAGCTCGCGGATTACGAGGGCAGGAAAGGCGTCTACCCCGTCGTCACCACGCCCGCGCTCTACCTGAACTGGTTCGATCCGCAAGGCGCGATGAGCATGCAACGCGCCGTGCGCGCCGCCAACCCGCGCATCCCGATACTATTTATCGTCGCGAAAAACGATTACCCCGGCCTGCGCAGGGCGAACATTCCTCTGTTCGCCAATTTTCCGAGCAATCCGCTGACCAAGATGTACGAATCGAACTCCGATCATATCGGCGCTCCTTCCGCTTCGTTGGATGAAATCGTGCGGTGGACGACCGAGGTCGCACGCGCCGCGTCGCCCTGATTTCGATCCGACCGCGACCGACCGGCCGGGGGCATCCGTGGCGGAAAACGGAAACGACGGCGTATTTCGGCCTCTTCTTGTCGCGATCAAGGTGAAGAACTAGGATCGGTGTCGCCGGCGAGGATACCGGCATTCGCGCTGCATCGGCGCGGCAATTACCGGAGGCGGCAGGAGCAACCGACATGGATCAGAAAGTCATCGACCTTTACGATCGCTACACGCACGAGCCGCTCGACCGTCGCGTGTTCCTGGCGCGGCTCGCCGAGCTGACGGGCGGCATCGCTTCGGCGCTTGCCTTGATGCCGCTGCTTGAATCGAACCGGGCGCACGCCGCGATGGTGGCCGTCGACGATCCGCGGCTCGACACGAGCCACCCCCGCTACCCCGGCGCAACCGGCGACATCAAGGCGTACATGGCGCGCCCGAAGGGCGCATCGAAGCTACCAGCCGTGATCGTCGTGCACGAGAACCGCGGTCTCAACCCGCACATCGAGGACGTGACGCGGCGCGTCGCGGTGCAAGGATTCCTCGCGCTTGCTCCGGATTTCCTGTCGCCGCTCGGCGGCACGCCCGCTGATGAAGACACCGCGCGCGACATGACGGGCAAGCTCGACGCCAAGCGGACGACGCAGAACGCGGTTGCCGCCGTCGCCTTTCTCGAGAAGCATCCGAACTCAAACGGCAAGGTCGGCGTCATCGGCTTTTGCTGGGGCGGAACGCTGGTCGGCGAGGTCGCGGTGAACGCGCCACATCTCGATGCCGCCGTGGTCTACTACGGCCGGCCGCCGAAGACCGAGGACGTCGGCAACATCAAGGCGCCGTTATTGCTGCACTACGCGGGATTGGATAAACGCGTCAACGAAGGCGTCCCCGCGTTCGAGGATGCGCTCAAGAAGAGTAAGAAGAAATATGTTCTTTATATGTACGAAGGCGCGAACCATGCGTTCAACAACGACACCGGGGCGGCACGCTACAACAAGCAGGCGGCGGAGCTCGCGTGGTCGCGCACCATCGCCTTTCTCAAGGAACACCTCAACGCCTGACCGCGGCCCCCGGGCGGTTCACGAGGCCCGCGCGGTAATGCGCTGAAATTCCGTTCTCGTCTCTTGACCCATATCAAGGTGGGGCCGGCGATCCCATGCTATTTATGGGATGTCAAAATCGCCGTAAAGGAACAAACCATGGAAACGAACCTATCCGAAATCTTGCGCGGCCTCGTCGCCGTGGTGTTCGTGGCTGGGTTTCTGTGGACCGCGGTGTCCGCCTATCGGTTTTACAGGGCGGAAAGGATTCCCGCGCGCGTCGTGCGGATGATGCGCCGGTACCGCCCACGGTAACCGTCAAGAGGCGGCGTACTCGGAAAGTGTGGCCCGCGCGGAAGGAATCCAGTGCCTGCGGCGGCATCCCCTTCTTCGCCGCTGTAATGTCGGCTTTCAGTCGAACACTTTCTGGGCGCGGTAGTCGGCGTACTCCCGCTCCGTGAGTCCCAGCAGCTCGCGGAACACCTTCTCGTTGTCCCCGCCGAGCGTCGGCGCGGCGCATGTGATCTCTCCCGGCGTTTCGCTCAAATCAAACGCCGGCATCAAGTAAGCCTGATTGCCGATGACCGGATGGGGCCGCCGGCGCCATTGGCGCCGCGCCTCGAGCTGCGGATCGGCGAAGAGATCGGCCATGGTCTCGACGACATGCGCATGCACACCCGCGCCTTGCAGGATCTCGGCCGCTTTCTCCGCATCCCGCGGGCGCGACCAATCCGTAATCGCGGCATCGAGGAGAGCACGATGCGATTTTCGGCCGGCCGCCGTCGCCACGCGCGGATCGGCCGAAAGCTCCGGCTTTCCGAGGACGGCGCACAACCGCGCGAACTCGGCGTCCGTCCAGCACGACAACGCGAGCCACCCGCCGTCGCGGCAGGACCAGACGCCGTGCGGCGCCGCGACCGGATCATCGTTGCCGCAACGCTCGGCGATCTTGCCGTTCACGTGGTAATCGAGTAACGGACCGGCCAGAAACAACAGCCCGCATTCGTACTGCGAAATGTCGAGCAAGGTGCCCGCGCCGGTGCGCCGGCGTTTTTCGAGCGCGGCGAGCACCGCGACGGCGCCGAGGGTCGAGGCGATGAAGTCGATATACGGCCCGTAGAGCAGCATCGGCGGGCCGTCGCGCTCGCCGGTCAGCCCGCACATGCCCGCGAGCGCCGACAACTGCGAACCAAACCCAGGCGTATCGGCGCGCGGACCGGTCTGCCCCATATTGCAGGTGGACAGCATGATGAGATCCGGATTGGTTGTGCGCAACGACTCATATCCGAGGCCGAGCCGCTCCATCACGCCGGGCCGCATGTTCTCGATGACGATGTCGCACCAGTCCGTCAGCCGCCGGGCAAGAACAATGCCCTCCGGCTTCTTCAAGTCGAGGGTGACGCCGAACTTGGAATCGTTGAAAAAGGCGAAGCAGCCGCCCGCGTTGATCCCGGGCTTATTATCCTTGTAGGGCGGATACTGCAAGCGGAAGCCGTCCGGCCGGCCCATGGATTCGACGTGCACGACCATGGCGCCGAAATTGGCGAGCATTTTGCCGATATGCGGGCCGGCGGCGTAGCCGCCGAACTCGACGACGTTGATTCCCGCCAATGCCTGGACGCCGGCGCTCACGTGGCCACCTTCGGCAACGCTCGATCCGGTTCGTCGGCAGTCGGCACAAGCGGCGGCCGCACGCCGTCGACGATGACAAAAGCGCCGCAATGGCGCTCGCTGCGACCGCCGGGTCCGGCGATGTCCTGCCAGAAGCCGCGCGCCTCCAGCTGCGGGTCGGTGGCGATATCGGCGACGTTGGAAACCGGATAGCCGAGCATTTCCCGCCGATGCGCCTGTTCGAGGAATTCGCGTTTGCTGATGGAGCTGAAGAATTTCGCAATCGGCGCTTCCATCGCGTCGATTTGGTCCTGCGTGGACCCGGTCGGATCGAACCGCGCCCAATCGATGGCGGCGAGCGGACCGAGATCGACGTTGCGCTCGCGCATCCACGCGACGAGCTGCTCGTTGGTGCGCCGCCCGGCGCCGCCGCCGTAAAGGATGAAGTTGACGTGTCCATCGCGGCAGGGCCAGAAGACCCGGAAGCGCGCGCCGGTCACCGAGCGGCCGGTCATGTACGCGCCCGCGCGCGTCGGCACGATCCCAAGGATGTCGACGAACGCCGGCGCGTGCGCGATCGCGGTGATGACCGCCGCCTGCGCCGATACATCGACAAGCTGGCCACGACCGGTGCGCGCGCGGGCGGCCAGAGCCGTCAAGGCGCCGACCGCCGCCTGGGCTCCCGCCCACGCGTACGACTGCGTCGCGCTCACTCGCATCGGCGCTCCATCGGGTTCGCCGGCAAGAGACATCGCGCCGCCGGCGGCCATGATCTCGATGTCGGAGACGAGCCATCCGGCTTTGGGGCCGGTAAGTCCGAAAGGCGTGACAGCGACGACAATCAGCCGCGGATTGATGCGAGCCAGGCGTCGATGATCGAATATTTCGGCATCGCCCGCGCCCGGGTGCGGGGTGGCAATTAGAATGTCGGCGCTGGCCGCGAGCTCATCGAGCGCGCGCCGTCCCGCCGGCTCGGCGAAATCGAGCCGACGCAGCCGTTTGTTGACGTTGAGGGCGCGCCATTCGACGGATGAAACATCCGCCCGCGGCGCTTCGAGCTTGGTGACTGCGGCGCCCAAGTCCGCGAGCAGCCGGCCGGCGAGCCAGGCCAGGCGCTCGCTGCAATCGAGCACCACGCACCTTGCAGCATCGGTTCCATGTTGCGATACCAAGCGAGGGTCAGGCCCGCGCGGCTCGCCGGCCGCGCGGGCATCGACGGCTAACGACCGGTGCGAGCCAGCGACAGCACCCAACCTGCCATGCGCGCCTTCATGGTTTCGATCTGTTTCGCGCTGAAGAAATCCTCCGGCTTCACGCGATCGACCGGATACACCGGCCGGTGGAAGTCCTGCTCGTAGCCGTACGGCACCGTGGCGTCGATGCCCATGCCGCCCTCGAAGATCGTGTTCGAGGCCGTCCACTGCTTCTCGCCGGCCGTCATGCGTTCCGCCGGCATGAAGGTCTGCCCGCGCCCGCCCGGGATCGGGTTGAGGATGTCGGTCTTCGGGTTCACGCGCGTCGTGAGGCACCACATGATGTCGTCCATCGAGTAGATATCGACGTCCTCACTGACCGCGATCGCGAGGCGCATGCCCTGCGAGCACGACAGGATCGCCGAAAGGAAATTGCGCTGCCAGCCCTCTTCGATCTTGTTCCTCTTCTTCACCTGGATGACGCAGCCGCCCCAGTCGGTCATGCAGTAGGGGATGTGCGCGTCCTGGATGATGCCGGGCTGCAGCCGGTTGCACAGCTCGAAGATCGCCGCCTCGCGCACGGTGGTGTCGATGTTGCTGTCGTCCATCGTGTGCACGCCGAGCGGGAAGATGATCGGCTTCGATTCGGGCTTGCGCATCGTAATGGCGGTCACGTGAAAAGTCGGCGCCTTGTAGGCCTTGCCCATGTAGCCCGCCCATTCCGGGTGGAAGAAGGTCTTGCCCTGCACGCCGGCTTTCTCCGACTCGGCGGTCTCGTAGCGCTTGTCGCGCGGCTTGATGTAGCCCTCGAGCACATACTCGGCGTCGGCAAGCGCGTAGGCATCGACGGTGCGCGCCTTCACGAGGCGCACCGGCGATCCTTGCACCGCGCCCGCGATGGCCATCTCGTCGGCGCCCTTCGGTATGATCGCGTAGTCGAATCCCGCGCCCGCGAGCAGCGTGCACGCCGGTGGCACGCCGAAGCACATCGTGATCGGTATGCCCTTCGGGTCGTCGTAGTGTTCGGTATAGACCTGCCACATGTGCGAACCGGGCGAGATCTGGAACGTCCCGACGTTGCCCCAGCGGAAGTTCATGCGGTTGTAGCCCATGTCGCCGCCGCCGTCGAAGTAGGGACCGTAGACGCAGCGGATGCCCGAGCCGATGGTGAGCTCGGGCTCGAGGGCGGTGTGGCGGATCGCCGTGATCCACTTGTTGACGTTGAGGTCGTCGGTGATGACGTGCTCCTGGCACGGCGCGGTCTTCTGATCGATCACGACCGGCTTTAGCGGGCGGTTGATCGCCCGCGCGATCGCGCGCGTGCGCTCCTGCGAGCTCGACCAACCGAACATCTTCTCGATCACGCGGATGTCGCCGAAGAGGTTGGTGATGGCGCGGGCGTGCGGCTTGCCCTTTACGTTATGGAACAGAATCGGATAGCTGCCGTCGAAGTGCTTCTGCAGGCCGGTGATTTCGAGATCGGGATCGACTTCCTTCTGCGTTTCTATCAGCAGGCCTTCGGCGCGCAACCACTCCACGGTGGAGCGCAGGCTGGTAATGTCTTTGTTGGTGGTTTTGGGAAGGCTCTTGCTGGCTACTTCGCTCATGGCGATTTCTCCGTCTGCGGTTCGTGAAAATGGTTTCTTCGTCTAGGATTTCGGTTCGAATTTCGCAACTTTTTTCGTATGCATTTGGCCGCTCCAGCGTCGCGCGAAATCGGTGGGGATGCCGAACTGGTCGAGAACGCGCGCGACGATATGGTTCACCATGTCGTCGAGTGTCTGGGGGTGATTGTAAAAAGCGGGCACGGGCGGCGTGATCGTCACGCCCATGCGCGAAAGCTTGAGCATGTTCTCGAGGTGGATGTCGCTGAGCGGCGTTTCGCGCACCACCAACACCAGCCGGCGGCGCTCCTTCAGGACCACGTCGGCGGCGCGATGCACCAGGTTGTCTCCGGTACCGTGCGCGATCGAGGCGAGCGTGCGCACCGAACAGGGCGCGATCACCATTCCTTCCGTGAGAAACGAGCCCGAGGAGATGGCGGCGCCCATGTTCCCCTGTTCGTAAACCACGGAAGCAAGGTCCCGAACGTCGCGTTGGGTAAAATCGGTCTCATGCTCGATCGTCTGTTGGGCCCACTTGCTGAGGACCAGATGGGTTTCGACATCGGTCCCCTTCAGGGCCTGCAGCAGGCGCACTCCGAAAATCGCCCCGGTGGCGCCGGTCATACCGACAATGAGTCGTTTCACTAGGCGTTACTCGGTTACTCGGCTTTCTCAATGAAGGCGCGTGTCGATATCTGGAACTCATGCGACACGACAGCTGCTTTTATCATAGTGTTCCCGAAATCATTGACACATGCCGTTCGCGTTATTACGCTGCTACAGTCCATATATCGGACTATCGTAGAATCGGATGTACGAATAATATACGGATAATTTTACGCTCGCAAATGATCTCGCACAAACACTATTCCACCATGTGGACTTAAAGCTTGAACGCTCGATTGGCAAATAGCAATCGCCACAAAGCTGGCGTGCTCAAAACCCAAGGGACTCAAAGCATTGAAAAGGCGTCGTTGCTGATGCGTCTGATCGCCTCGCGTAGCCGCACAGGACTACGACTGGTCGACATTGCCCAGCATACAAAACTGCAGCGGCCGACCGTCCATCGCATCCTCAAGTGCCTCATGTCCGAGGGAATGGTGAAGCAGGACCCCAAGACGCGGCGCTATTTTCTGGGGCACCTGATGTTCGAGCTGGGACTGGCTGCCGCCTCGCAATACGACCTGCGCGACGCCTGCCACCCCTCGCTGCAGCGGCTTGCTGAAAAGACCGGCGATACCGTTTTCTTAACGCTTCGCAGCGGTTTTGACGCAGTATGCATTGATCGCAGAGAAGGTCCCTTTCCCATTAGGACGCTTACCTTGGACGTCGGGACGCGGCGCCCCCTCGGCGTCGGCGCCGGCGGTCTCGCGCTCCTCATGCACCTCCCGGCGGAAACCGTTCAGAACATTGTCTCCGCCAATGCGCCGCGACTCGGCGCCTACAACAATCTCACCGTGCCCACCTTGCTGCGCATGGTAACGCGCTGCCAGCAACTGGGTTACGCGCTGAATAATATTCACATCACGCCCGACGCCCTGTCCGTGGGCGTCGCGATTCCAAGCCGCTATAGCGATCCGTTCCTGGCAATAAGCATTGGCGCTATCGCAAGCCGAATGACCGCGAGCCGTCAACAAGAACTGGTCGCGCTGCTGAAGGCGGAAGCCGCGATCCTCGAGAAGGCCATCAATAGCACGACGCGCTCGTGAGCACGAGAATCCGCGCTCTATCTTGAGGCGGCTACTAATCACTCCGCGTCCGGTTGGTTGGCGGGCGCCGCCTGTCGAAATGCCTCCAGCGCCATACAGTTCTCGTGCAGGCGGCGGATCGTCGGCATGGCCGAGAGATCGCACTTAAGGCGCTGGGCGTTGAACACCTGGGGCACCAGACAGCAGTCGGCAAGTCCGGGTACGTCTCCGTGGCAGAAACGACCGGTGGCCGGATCGCCCGCCAGCCGCGCTTCCAGGGCGGTGAAACCGAGATTCACCCAGTGCCGATACCACGCATCCCTGGCGTCATCCTCCACCTTCAGCGCACGCTTCAAGTATTTCAACACGCGCAGATTGTTCAGGGGATGAATATCGCAGGCGATGAGCAGGGCCAGCGATCGAACCCGAGCCCGCTCCGCCGGTGTCTTCGGCAGCAGCGGCGGCTCGGGATGGGTCTCCTCCAGATATTCAATGATCGCGAGGGATTGGGTGAGAGTATGGTCCCCATCCACCAGCGCCGGCACCAGGGACTGTGGATTAACGGCGACAAACGCCGGCGCGAACTGCTCGCCGCCACTTCGCAGCAGGTGCACGCCGGCAAACTCGTACGGCAGGCCCTTCAGATTGAGCGCGATCCGCACCCGGAACGAGGCCGAGCTGACCGCATAACTATAGAGTTTCATCGTGACGGGTCTCCTCCAATTAGTCTTAGTCTGTTGTATTGCGGGTTTGAGTTCCTGCCGTGCGTGTCGTCAGCGGGATTATTTTACTCCGGAAAACTTTCGAAGCCGTCGTTCCAAGACAGCCGTGGGCAAATTCCGTCGAATGCCGCACACTAGTGGCATGGCGACGGCGAGGAAAGGAGGGACCGATCGGTGAACCCGACAGACACCGAGCTGCACCGGCGGGTATTGGATTATCTGCAAGCGCACAACGTCGCGACCTTGGCGACAAGCGGCCCCGCGGGGTTGTGGGCGGCCGCGGTATTTTATGTGAACGATGACCTCGACTTGTATTTCCTGTCGTCGCCGAAGAGCCGCCACGGCATCAACATTGCCGCCAATCCCACGATCGCCGCGACCATCCAGGAGGATTACAAGACTTGGCCGGAGATCAAGGGGATCCAGCTGGAAGGCACGGTCCGCAGACTCGAGGGATCCGAACAGGCTGCCGCCATCGTTCGTTACGGCCGAAAATTTCCGCTGGTCGCCGATCTGGCGCGAGCACCGCGGGAAATCGCCGCCGCGTTCAGCAAGATCAGTTGGTACCAGATTACACCCGAGACGTTGTACTTCATCGATAATTCCCGGGGCTTTGGCCACCGCGACCCTGTCACCTGCCGAAAGGGCGACGACGCCGGTTAACGTATAACGGCACTCGCCTCGCCGCGACGCCGCGGACATTCGGTCCCTTTCGCACCTTGCAGCGCGCCTCGCATTATTTTGTTCGCAGGGCGATCGGCGAAACCGGGGTCGCCCGCCTCTATGCCGCCGAGCATCCGCCACAGCAACAAGAATAAGCGCGGGTCGTATTCTATTTGACCTATGTCAAGTCGAGAGCCAAAAGCCCGTGCTCCAATCGGTTTAGATGGGCGGGACAATTATGGTTGCGTCAAATATTTATCCGCGTGAAAGCAGCGAGAGTTTGACCCGGGGGCCGGAATGTTTCAGCGGTGCATGCTTGGCTGCGGTGAAATGCGTATCCCTCGGTATGTCTTGTCCTTCGTAGCGATTCGCCGGCGTGAGCGTTTGCTCGGTCGCGTAAATCCGCGTCACTGATTTAGCGGAAGCCGTATCGAAGATTTAACAACATCGGCAACGACCGGGCACAGCGGTCGCAACACAGAGAGGGCGGACACCATGAAGCACGACGAGTTGAAAACTCCTGATGGCATGGCCAACCCGATCGGAAAAATAACGGGTGTGGTCGGAACGCGGGACAAGAGCGCACGCTTCGAGTTCCCCTACGAAGACTTGCGCGAGTGGATCGCGCAAGCCGAGAAGCTCGGCGAGGTGCAAGTTGTCGCCGGTGCCTCATGGCAGGAGGAAATCGGCCTCGCCGCCGACCTCGTCATGCATTCGGACACGGCCCCGTGCGTGATCTTCGACGAGGTACCCGGCTATCCCAAGGGGCATCGGGTGCTCGTCAACTTTTTCGGCGGAAAACGCAAAAACATGACGCTCGGTTTTCCGCCGAGCTACAGCAAGATCGAGTTGTCCGAAGCGTTCCTCGATACGTACCTACGTGAGCTGAAGACGATCCCGCACCAGGAAGTGGCGGACGGTCCGATCTTCGAGAACGTGATGATGGGCGACGACGTGGACGTGCTGAAGTTGCCGGCGCCGCAGTGGCACGCGCACGACGGCGGCCGCTACATCGGCACCGGAAGCTTCAACGTCACCCGGGATCCGGAAGAGAAGTGGATCAATCTCGGAACCTACCGGGTGATGGTGCACGACCGCAACTCCGTCGGCTTCTATATTTCGCCGGGCAAGCACGGCCGCATTCATCGCGACAAGTACAAAGCGCTTAACCAGCCGATGCCGACGGTGATCGTGCTCGGCGGCGACCCGCTGACGTTCATGATGGCGTGCAGCGAGATACCGTACGGCATCTGCGAATACGACGTCGTCGGCGGACTGCGCGGGAAGCCGGTCAAGGTCGTGCGCGGCAAGATCACGGGACTGCCGATCCCCGCCAACGCGGAGATCGCTCTCGAAGGATTCGTGCAACCCGGCAAGAGCAAGAATGAAGGACCCTTCGGCGAGTGGACCGGATACTACGCGAGCGACGTCCGGCCGGAACCGGTGCTCGACATCAAAGCCGTCTACCACCGGAACAACCCGATCATCCTCGGCTGTCCGCCGCTGTGTCCTCCGGACGAGATGGCGCGCTATCGCGCGGTCACCCGCTCGGCGCTGCTGCGCCAGGAAATTTTACAGGCCGGCATTCCCGATGTGACGGCGGCATGGGCGCATGAAGCGGGGGCGGCGCGCATGCTGCTCGGCGTCTCGATCAAGCAGCGCTATCCCGGCCACGCCAAGCAGGCGGGCCATATCGCCTCTCAATGCCACGTCGGCGCTTACGCCGGCAAGTACGTGATCGTGGTGGACGACGACATCGACGTATCCAACCTGGAGGAGCTGATCTGGGCGATGGTCACGCGCTCGGATCCGGCCACCTCGATTGATTTCATCAAGGGCGCGTGGAGCACGCCGCTCGACCCGCGTCTGGAGCCCGAGGACCGGGCCAAGGGCAACAACACCAATTCACGCGCGATCATCGACGCGTGCCGGCCGTTCCACTGGCGCGACAAGTTCCCGCTGGTGAACAAGCTCAGTCCGGCCGAATACACCAAGGCGATGCAGAAGTTCGGCCACTTGCTCAAGTAAA
>JAJPKH010000262.1 GCA_021323795.1 Acidiferrobacteraceae bacterium
AAGGGAGAGGTCATCACCGAGGCCGCGCGCGGTACCGCGCGCACGCTCTACATCATCAAGCAGGGCCGCGTGCGCGGCGAGATCGAAAACGCGCGCAGCGCGGCGACGGCCGAGATGTGGGAGCTCGACGCAGGGGAGGCGTTCCCCATCGGCGCGATGCTCGCGCGCCGCCCGGTCATCATGAAGCATCGGGCCGTTGAAGATACCTTTTGTTTCGAGCTCGATCGGGAAGGGTTCGAGAAGCTGCTCGTCCTGAGCCCGGTGTTTCACGACTTCTGCACCCATCGTCTCGCCAACCTGCTGACCGAGGCGTTGCGCGGCATGCAGATGGACGTCGCCTCGCCGCCGGGCGATATCTCCTTCAATGCGCCGCTGGCGAGCCTGGTACGGCGCGCGCCCGTCACGTGCACCCCGCGCACGCTGCTCTCGGACGTCGTGGCGCGCATGCACGCCGAGCGTGTCGGCTCGATCGTCGCCGTCGACGCGACGCAGGCGCCGGTCGGCATCTTCACCCTGCATGACCTGCTGGACCGCGTCGCTACGCGACGCGTGTCGCTCGATGCCGATGTCGCCTCGGTCATGACGCCCAATCCGATCGCGTTGCCCCCGCAAGCCTCCGCCCATGAAGCCATGCTCGTCATGGCGCGCCACGGCATCGGCCACCTCTGCATCGTACAGGACGGGCGCTTGGCGGGCGTGCTGTCGGAGCGGGATTTGTTCTCGCTGCAGCGCATCGGGCTGGTGCATCTGAGCCGCGCCATCACGCAGGCGCCCGACGTCGAGACTGTCGCGCGCCTGCGCGCGGACGTGCATCGGCTGGTCGAGCACATGATGGTGCAAGGCGCTTCCGTCGTTCAGCTGACGCAAATCATCGCGGCGCTCAATGACCACGTCGCCCGGCGCGTAATCGCGCTTTGTCTCGCCGACGCCGGCGATCCGTCGGTTCCGTTCGTGTGGCTCTCCTTCGGCAGCGAAGGCCGCCAGGAGCAGACGCTCAAGACCGACCAGGACAACGGCATTCTGTTCGACCCCGTCGCCGGCCGTTCCGCGGACGCCACGCGCGCGCTGTTGTTGCCGCTGGCACGCCGCATCAACGAAGCGCTCGCCGCTTGCGGATACCCCTTATGCAAGGGCAACGTCATGGCGAGCAACCCGGAATGTTGCCTCTCGGCGCAAGAGTGGCGCGAGCGCTTCGGCAATTGGATCGAGCATGGCGCGCCCGAGCACCTGCTGAGCGCGAGCATTTATTTCGACCTGCGCGCGCTGCACGGCGACGCGGCGCCCGTCGAGGAGCTGCGTCGGTGGGTGTTCGAACGCGTCGCGGCGACGCCGCGTTTCCTCCGTCAAATGGCGGAGAACGCCTTGCGCATCCAGCCGCCGCTCGGCTTCATGCGCGACTTCGACGTGGAGAGCCGCGGCGAGCACGCCGACATGCTCAATCTGAAGCTCCGCGGCGCGACGCCGTTCGTGGACGGAGCGCGCTTGCTCGCGCTGGCGCACGGCATTGCGGAAACCAATACGCTCGCGCGGTTGCAGGCGGCGGCGCGCAAAGGCGCGGTGCGCGAACCGGAGGCCGTCGCCTGGGGCGGGGCCTATACCTTCATTCAGCTGCTGCGCATGCGCCAGCACCAGCAACAGGAACGCGCCGGCCAGCCGCTCGATAACTATATCGATCCGGAACGGCTGAACGAGCTCGACCGGCGCGTGCTAAAGGAGTCGTTCCGGCAGGCGCGCAAGCTTCAGTCCATGATCGCGCTCGAGTATCAACTATGAGCTGGCTGGCGCAGCTACTCAGACCCAAAGTCGACCTGCCGCCCGCGGCGGCTCGCGCGCTCGAGGAGTGGCGCGCGCTTCCGGCCGTTTCCGAGGAGACGCCGCTCGCGCGGACGCGCTTCATCGTGATGGATATCGAAACGAGCGGCCTCGATCCGCGGCGCGACGCGCTCCTCTCCATCGGCGCGGTGGTGGTCGAAGGGATGCGGCTCGCCCCGCGCTACACGTTCAGCGCCGTGTTGCGCAATGAAGTTCCTTCATCGCGCGACAACGTTCTGATCCACGGCCTGACGCCGAGCATGCAGATCGAAGGCGAGCCGCGCGAGCAGGCGCTCAGCGAATTCCTGACGTTCGCCGGGAAAAGCCCGTGCGTGGCGTACCACGCGGGTTTCGATCGGGTGGCGCTCGATCGCGCGCTGCGGCGCGCCCTCGGCGTGCGCACCGACAATCCCTGGATCGACTTGGCGCAGCTCGCGCCGGCGCTGGTGCCGCAAGCGCATTTGCACAACGCCGCCCTCGACGATTGGCTCGCGCACTTCCGCTTGCGCGCGCACGTGCGCCATAACGCCGTGCACGACGCCCAAGTCGCGGCGGAGCTGTTCCTGATTCTGCTCGCCCGGGCCGTCTCTCGCGGTGTCGCGACGCTCGGCGAGCTGCGCGCGCTGGCCGAGGCGCATGCACGATTTACCACAAGGGGTGACATCACCGGGGCGTGACGACCGGATCATGGAAGTCATTGTCATTGAGGCAACTGAAACAGGAGGGTTTGCTGTGGAACAGAAACTTCAACAAGAGACAGCAGGAGGACAGCTATGGAACTGACCGAAAGACACCAAGAGTACTGGCGAAAAAATCTGCGCATCACCACCACCTTGATGGTCATCTGGTTTGTCGTGACCTACGTAATGTCTTACTTTGCGCCATTGTTGAACAAGATCACTTTCATCGGGTTCCCGCTCGGGTTCTACATGGCGGCGCAAGGGGCGTTGATCATCTATGTGGTCGAAATCTTTTACTACGCCCACTACATGAACAAACTCGATAAAGAGTTCGGCGTGGCGGAGGAGGAATAATGGCAACGCAATCACAAACGAGTTTTAACCAGCAGCTGAAGAAGTACTACAGCATCTACACCGGCGGCTTCGTCGCGTTCGTCATTGTTCTCGCGATCGCCGAGCAGCTCGGCCTGCCGAATCGGTGGATCGGGTATGTGTTCCTGTTCGCCACCATCGCGCTGTACGCCATTATCGGAGTCGTTTCGCGCACGGCGGACGTCGCCGAATATTACGTCGCGGGACGGCGCGTGCCGGCATTCTTCAATGGCATGGCGACCGGCGCCGACTGGATGTCGGCGGCGTCGTTTATCGGCATGGCAGGCGGTTTGTATCTCGCCGGGTTCGACGGGCTCGCTTTCATTTTGGGTTGGACCGGCGGCTACGTGCTGGTCGCGCTTTTCCTCGCGCCGTATCTGCGCAAGTTCGGGCAGTTCACGATTCCGGACTTTTTGGGCGAGCGCTACGGCGGCCACACGGCGCGCATGATCGGCGTCTTCTGCGCGATTCTGGCATCGTTCACCTATGTCGTCGCCCAGATCTACGGCGTCGGTATCATCACCGCGCGTTTCACCGGCATCCCGCTCGAGATCGGCGTGTTCGTCGGCCTGGCCGGTATTCTGGTGTGCTCGTTCCTCGGCGGCATGCGCGCGGTCACCTGGACGCAGGTGGCGCAGTACATCATTCTGATCGTCGCCTACCTGCTGCCGGTCGTTTGGCTCTCGATCAAGTTCACCGGCTTCCCGATCCCGCAGCTCGCTTACGGCTACGCGTTGCAGGGCGTGACCGCGCGCGAGGAGGTGCTCATCAACGATCCGAAAGAGATCGAGGTGCGCAATATCATCAAGCAACGGGCGGCGGCGGCCGACGCGGCGCTGAAGAATCCGGAGCAAAGCCTGGCGGCGCAGAAAGCGGCGGCGGAGAAGAACCTGGCGGATCTGAAGGCGATCAACGATCCGGCGCCGCAGATCAAGGCGGCGGAAGCGGCGGTGGCGGCGCACGCATCGGTGGAAACCGCCAAGGCGCAATGGGAGAAAGACAAGGCTCTGGCGCCGCGCGGCAATCCGCCGCAACGGCACGCCGAGGCGTTCCCAGGCGCGAACGAGCAGGCGAAGAACAAGGCGCGGGTGAACTTCCTGGCATTGGTCTTCTGCCTGATGGTCGGTACCGCGGCGCTGCCTCACATCCTCATGCGTTACTACACCACGCCTTCGGTGCGTGAGGCACGCAAGTCGGTGGGATGGTCGCTGTTCTTCATCTTCCTGCTGTACTTCACCGCGCCGGCGCTGGCCGTGCTGGTGAAATACGACGTCTACAACGCCTTGGTCGGCACGTCGTTCTCGAACCTGCCGGGTTGGATCGAACGGTGGCGCGCCGTGGACCCGACGTTGCTGTCGCTGACCGACTTCAACGCCGACGGCGTCTTGCAGCTCGCTGAAATCGCGCTCGGCGGCGATATCATCGTGCTGGCGACGCCGGAAATCGCGGGACTGCCGTACGTGGTCTCGGGATTGGTGGCGGCCGGTGGTCTGGCCGCGGCGCTTTCGACCGCGGACGGCTTGCTGCTCACGATCGCGAACGCGCTGTCGCACGACGTGTACTACAAGCTGATCGACCCGCGTGCTTCCACGAAGCGCCGTCTGACGGTGGCGAAAGCGCTGCTGCTGGTTGTCGCCATGTTGGGAGCGGCGGTGGCGGCGCAGAAACCGGCGAACATCTTGTTCCTGGTGAGCGCCGCGTTCTCCTTCGCGGCGGCCTCGTTCTTCCCGGCGCTGGTGCTCGGTATTTTCTGGAAGCG
>JAJPKH010000051.1 GCA_021323795.1 Acidiferrobacteraceae bacterium
GCTCGGTAAGCTCGGTACGCCGCTGCGCCAATAGCTTTCGCCATGGCGCGGGCGGTTGCACAAAATTCGCCCACGCCCGGTGTCGATTCGCCGCCGGAAATTACCGATCGCACGCGACCCGCGTTCCTCGGTCTAATGGAGCATTACGCGGTAGAGATTTCACCGATCGACTCAGGCACAATTCGCCGATGCGCCCATTCCGCCTTGCATTCGCCGCCCTCCTCGCGCTCCTCTTTCTCGCGACCGCGGCCGCGGCGCGTGTTCCTGATTTCACGTTCAATACCGACCGCGGTCCGCTGGCGCTGAAGAGCCTGCGCGGAAAAGTTGTCTATCTCGACTACTGGGCGTCGTGGTGCGGGCCGTGCCGCCGGTCGTTTCCCTTCATGAACGAGCTGCAGGCGCGCTATGGAGACAAGGGCTTCGTGATCGTCGCGGTTACGCTCGATCAGAACGTGAGCGAGGCGCGGCGCTTCCTCGCGCGGTATCCGGCCGACTTCATCGTCGCCTACGACCCGGATGGTGTCACGTCACGCGCCCTCCAGGTGCGGGGCATGCCGACCACGTTTCTCATCGACCCGCGCGGCGAGATCGCGTGGAGCCACGCCGGGTTCAGCGACGCCGACAAAAGCAAGATCGAGCGCGAGATCGAAGCGCTGCTCCCGGCCGGCACAACGGTGTGACGCGCGACGAGGTGTTATGCCGCCTGCTTCAGACGCGCGAGTAACTGCGTTTTCATCGCGTCGGGCATTCCCAGAAAGTTGGTTTCGACCATCCCGAACAGCGCCTGCTGGCTTTCCTTGGGCCAGCCGCGAAACTCCGCGGCCATCGCTTCGACGTATTGATCGCGCTCCGGTTCCGACATCCGGGCGAACGTAGCGCGCGCCCGCTAACGCGCCGCCCGATCGGCGGGGAAGCGTTAGAAGCTCCGCACGTATTCGAGCCGATAGCCGCTATTGTGCTCGTCGGTCGTGATCGCAAGCTTCACGCTCCCGCCATGCGCGCGCCAATCGAACTGCAAACGATGCTCGCTACTAAAGCCGAGTAACGTCGTCATCGCGGAATGCCCGATCGGAAAGCTCGCCTTGATTCCGTCACGGGCCACGCGATAGTCCACGGCGCCGAGATTGAAGGAGAAGAGCCGGCTGTTGCGCCAGGAGTCGAGGGCGCCGGCTTCCGCTTCGTGCGCGCGGCCCGGGTCGGTCTCGCTCGCTCGGGTGTTCGCCGGCGGGTCGATCGTGAGCGAGGGCAAATCCGCGCGCGCGGGCGGGAACGTCAGGGAAAGTGCGAAACCGAGCGGAACCAGCAATAGGAATTTGTGCATGGCGGATCTCCCTTCTGCCATTACTAGCGTCACCAATTTAAAGCGGGTAAAGGAAGCGGTTGCGCCAACTTTTACTTACATGGGCTACCTGAAGCGGGTGTTGGTTCTTGGCCATGGTGTTGGGGTTGCGCTATCCCCTTCACACTCCGGAGCGATGAAGCGGCGCGGCGCGAACCGGCGATAGCCACTTCTCAACGCGAGCAAATGCTAGGAAAGAAATTATGCGGCGCGTTCTACGACGCCCCCACTACTCGTAGCGTCGAACGAGCGCGGCCCGCGGCTTGCGACGACTGCCGGGAAGATGAACCGGGACTATTTGCGGACATGCCATCGACGAGTGGATGGGCATGCGCGAATCAATGAAGACCGATCGCCTGACAACTATGCGTTCGAAGGTACCGAACCGCGTGCTTCGTGCGGGCTCGCGCTCCGGCGGGTGGACGCCCTTCGGTCGGCGCGGATCATGTCGCTACCCCGCTCCGCGATCATGACGGTCGGCGCGTTGGTGTTGCCCGAGGTGATCGTCGGCATGATCGACGCATCGACTACGCGCAAACCGGAGAGGCCGCGTACGCGCAGGCGCGAATCGACGACGGCCGACGGGTCGTCTTCCCGGCCCATCGTGCAGGTGCCGACCGGATGAAAAATAGTCGTGCCGATATGGCCGGCGGCCGTCGCCAGTTCCGCATCGGTTTGAAACTTAGCACCCGGCAGATACTCCTCCGGCTGATACGGCGCGAGCGCGGGCATGGAAACGATACGCCGCGTCAGGCGCAGCGCCGCCGCGGCCGTGAGACGATCGGCATCCGTCGACAAGTAGCACGGCGCGATCTTCGGCGCCGCCGCCGGATCGCGCGACGTAATATGGACGTGGCCGCGCGAGGTCGGCCGCAGATCGCATACGCTCGCCGTGAAGGCCGCAAAGGCGTGCAGCGGATCGCCGAATTTGTCGAGCGAGAGCGGCTGCACGTGATACTCGAGGTTCGGCGTGTCGCATTTGTCATCGGACTTGGCAAACGCGCCGAGCTGACTCGGCGCCATGGCGAGCGGGCCGCTGCGATGCAAGGCATACTCCAACCCGATCCGAAATTTTCCCCAAAGCGTATCGACCATCATGTTGAGGCATTTGATGCCTTGAATCTTGTAGATCATGCGCAGCTGCAGATGGTCCTGCAGGTTGGCGCCGACGCCCGGCGCATCGTGGACCACCGGTATGCCGAGCGTTTGCAGCCGCGCGCCGGCGCCGATGCCCGAGCGTTCGAGAATGTTCGGCGAACCGATGGACCCGGCCGCGAGCACGGTTTCGAGGCGCGAGGCGGCGTGCATCCTTTCCCCGTCGAGCAAAAACTCAACGCCCGTGACGCGCTTCCCCTGAAACGACAGCCGATCGATCAGCGCGCCCGTCACGATCTTCAAATTGGGCCGCTGCGTCACCGGGCGCAGGAACGCCTTGCGCGCATTCCAGCGCACGCCACGGCGCTGGTTCACCTCGAAGCGGCTGACGCCGAAATTGTCGCCGCGGTTGAAATCTTCCGTACGCGGAATTCCCGCCTGCTCCGCCGCGTCGGCGAAGCGCTCGAGAATGTCCCAGTGCAGCCGCTGGCGCTCGACGCGCAGCTCGCCGCCCGCCCCGTGCGCTTCATCCGCGCCGCGCCAATAATCCTCGCTGCGCTTGAACACCGGCAGCACCTGCGCCCACGCCCATGACGCATCGCCGGTGAGCCGCGCCCATTGATCGTAGTCGCGCGCCTGTCCGCGCATGTAGATCATCGCGTTGATGGACGACGATCCTCCGAGCACGCGTCCGCGCGCGTAGAGGATGGAGCGCCCGTTGAGCCCCGGCTCGGCTTCGGTGCGGAAACACCAGTCCGTGCGCGGATTGCCGATGCAATAGAGATAACCGACGGGTATGTGAATCCAGATCCAGTCGTCTTTGCCGCCGGCCTCGAGCAGCAACACCGACACGTCCCGGTCTTGCGACAGCCGATTGGCCAGCACGCACCCGGCGGTTCCGCCGCCGACGACGATGTAGTCAAACGCGCCGTAGTTCTTCATAAAGCGTAATCCGCAATGAACCGAGCTATAGAAACACATGCCCGATGGCCGGTAAACACGGGCCCGCTCGCACCACCCGATCGCCTACAGCGTCTACACTTCCAGTGCGTATCTCCTCGATGACAGCGACGAACGGGAACCGTATGGCCGAATACCGCAGATGGGGCTTCTGGGGCACAACGATATGGTCGGTGCTACTGCTGGCCCTGTTTGTCGCGCTCCAGGTCGCGTTTCTTTTCTTTTATATCACCGTCACGTCGGCGCCGGGTTCCGACATCAACTACAGCGAGGAAATGACGCGGCTTCGCTACAACGGCGACGTTCTCGCCTTCGCGACGTTCTTCACGACGATCGTTTGCGTGCCGATCATTCTCGGCGTGATAAAGCTCAAGCGCGGTTCGCGCCTGGCCGACTACCTCCCCCTCACTGCGCCGCCGGCGCGCACGCTGGCGCTATGGTCGGCGGCGGTGGTTCTCTACGTCATCGCTTCGGACGTGACGTCATTGCTCACCGACAATCCGGTGGTCCCCGAATTCATGGAGGAAGCCTATTCCTCCGCCGGCCACAAGGCGCTGCTCTGGGCCGCCATCGTCCTGGCCGCCCCGCTGTTCGAGGAAATCTTCTTCCGCGGATTCGTGATAGCGGGACTGGCGCAATCGAAAGTCGGAACGGTGGGCGCCGTCGTGATCGCGTCCCTGGCGTGGGCGACGATTCACGTCCAGTACGACCTTTACGGCGTCGCCACCATTTTTTTATTCGGCTTGATGCTCGGAGCCGCAAGAATAAAAACCGGCTCCCTGGCGACGCC
>JAJPKH010000017.1 GCA_021323795.1 Acidiferrobacteraceae bacterium
ATGCCCTCCGCGCGATACCCGCGGCGGTGCAGACTCTCGCCTGACAAATCAATACTGATAATGGCGTCATCCCGATGTAAGTACAGGTTGACGCGCACGTCCGGCCGGGCGGTATCGATCGAAGGCCGCCGCCCATCTTTATCGCGCAGCTGATCGACAATCGCGTCTTTTACTTTAAGAGCAGCGAAGTGGGAATGATTGATGGCGGATTGGGAAACCGAACTGTCGACCGCCAGCGAGCCGGTCGGGGACAAATGATCGCTCCAGTGGACCGAGCGCACGCCCTCGTAGAGCGCATCGGGCGCAGGCGCGGAAAATCGCGCTATGGGAAGCAAAATCCGGCTCGCGAGCCGGGACCACAAGCAGGTGCAGTAGGCGCGATCCAGCGGTCCCTCGAACGATACACCCGCGCGTGTTTCGCGCACGGCGTCGGCGCCGAGCGCGCGCAGTTCGTCGGCCAGGAGCGCTTCCATGCCCTTTGGGCAAGTGGCGAAAAATGCATGACGATCGGGGGAAAGCGCGTTCAATGGCCGTGCTTCGGTATGCCTTTGAGCGCGAAGATATCAGATAGCACCCGGCGGCCGTCATGCGGCCGCCGGTAATTGGGTACCACGATTTCGAAAAGCGGGGAGAGCGGAAGCCCCGGCGAATTAGCGCGCCTTAGCGGCCTTGGGGTCGGTGCGCCGGGCGGACCACACGGAATGCGAACCCAACGCACGCGTGTTCAACTGTTCGGCATAACGATGCGCATGCGCGGTAACGTCCTTCAACGAACCGCGGCGTTGTCCCGTGATGGTGGAACGGCCGTTATCCAGCACGTACCGGTACCAATGTTGGCCACGGCCGACGTCCGGTACGTCCACCTTTTCCACGCGTGCCAGCTTATAAGGGCTCACGCGATGTGGAGCGGGTGTCTGATGGCTAACGGCATTTGCGGAAGACTGCGGCATTTCTTTCTCCAAAAGCTCTGAATAGGTCCAACTGCGGAACTCCACCTCGGTAGATCGCAAGACCGGGGAACATACGGGCTGCCGGTGAGGCAGGTCCGATCCAGGTGTGCCAGTGCGCTCGAACGGGTAGGTGATACACGAACGTTGCGTATCGTAGGATACCACAGCGTTTCACGGGGCTAAACCCAAGCGGGCTGATGCCAGGCGCCCGCCTCGAAAAACCCCTCGAAAATATAAGAGAAAAGCGCTCGCGGGCCGGCTCAGGCCGAAGGGCGATCCGCTGGTTCCACGGCCACGTGCTTGAGTAGGGACATAGGGCCCATGCTCACAATGGCTTCCAATGTCCCCTCGTCAGGGATGAAGAAGGAGCCGGCGAAACCTAGGGCGTTTACCGGCACCGATCGAAAACCAGCCCGTGACCGTGGAACGAGCAGCATAAACCGGCGGGTGGCTAGCAGATTGTACGGCGGCAGAACGGCTGGCCAGGGGTCGTCTTTCCCAAGCAGGCCGGTGTGCCGAAGCATGCTGCGATACAGCTCGAAGGTTGAGCGCGCGATCTCGGTCGGAGAGCCGAGCCGGCCGAGCCCCGCAAAAGCGTGCTGGAAGGGGAGACGCCGGATGCGGGTGAGCCCCGCCGCGTAATCGGCAGGTGTGAACAGAGCGCTGATGGGCAGCGGTGCGTCTTCCGCAAGAGGTAGAGGCACGATCTGCAAGTGCTTGTGCGGCTGGCTCGCACCCGCTTCGGCGCCCGCGTTATAAAAACCGAGCGCGTCGAACTCCGCCATGCACGCCCACAACGCCTCGAAATCACACAATGTGAGCGGCCTTTCTTGCGCTTCAAAAGCGCGCGTCACGATCAGTACGTGATGATCGATTACGTTGTACTTGTTGAGCAGGCAAATGTGGCTTGGGGTGACATCCGTCACGAACAGAGCTTCTTCATACGGGAGGAACGGGTTCCCCGGCTTCCCGTGTGTTGCCTCGCGCCAGTTAGCGGCGCCGTCCCGCATTTTGCGTGCGAGGCTGGACACCACGCGTATCTGGAACGCGACGCCGCCATCCGGAACCGTACGGGTGTCCGTCGCGATGGGGTGCAGGGCCCGGCGCTCGAGCGCCGTGCGCGAGCGCTCGACGATCGCCTCCCAGAGCGTGCCGGGCTTGAACAGTAGCGGGTCGGGCATGGTCAGTACTATATAAGTAGCGAGCGCGTGCTCGCCATCCTGCCGGTGGTAGCTTCACCCATTCACCTGCATGAAGCGCGGTTCTTTCTGCCGTGGCCTGCCTGTAGCTTTCGTTTGTGACCTGGGCTAAAGTGAATTTCACTGCACTCTAGGTCTTGTAGCCATTACGGAAGTCCCTCCCGGTTTCGGCAGTGCTCCGCAAAACCTTCAGGAACGAGCGGTGCAGTATTTCGTCTATTTCGACTTGAGGTGATTTCGTGATTACAGGTACTGTTAAGTGGTTCAACGAGAGCAAGGGCTTCGGCTTCATCACGCCCAAGGACGGCGGCAAGGATGTGTTCGTGCATTACTCCGCCATCAAGGGCACCGGGTTCAAGAGCCTGGCCGAAGGCCAGCAAGTGACCTTCGAGATTCAACAAACGCCGAAGGGCCCGGCCGCTGCCAACGTTGTGCCGGTTTAACTCTTATAAGCTACCAATTTATTCCGGAACCCCGCCACGGCGGGGTTTCTTTTTTGCGGACCACGAGGGGTAGCGTGACGCACGCTAAACTATCGGGGTTGCCGCGCGAGGAACAAACATAGGTGCCGCATGAGCGAACGACGTCGTTATTCGATAAAGGCCTACAACAACGAAACCTTCCTCAACAGCCGCGACGCGCGCGCGCTACGCATACTCGCCGAATATATGGAGCCGGACAGCCGGTTCTCGCATTATCGTATCGACGATACGATCGTATTCATGGGTTCGGCGCGCACGCTTTCGCGGGAGCAGGCCGAGCGGGAACTCGCCGCCGCGCGGCGCGGCGAAGGCGATGTCCCGCGCGCGGAGATGCGCCTGCAGATGGCGCAATACTACGAGGACTCGCGCGAGCTTGCACAGCGGCTCACCGAGTGGTCGAAGCAATTGAGCAGCGCCGAGCGTCGCTTCGTCGTTTGCACCGGGGGCGGCCCGGGAATCATGGAGGCGGCGAATCGCGGGGCGTCGGAGGCGCGCGGCGTCAACGTGGGTCTCACGATATCCATCCCGGTGGAAGAATTCGACAACCGCTACGTGACGCGCGAGCTTTCGTTTCATTTCCATTATTTCTTCATGCGCAAGTTCTGGTTCGTGTACTTGGCGAAAGCGATCGTCGTGTTCCCGGGCGGCTTCGGCACGCTCGATGAGCTGTTCGAGATCCTGACGCTGCTGCAAACCGGCAAAGTGCGCAAGCATCTGCCGGTGGTCTTGTTCGGTACGCGCTATTGGAACGAAGTGATCAACTTCGAGGCGCTGGTTAAATACGGCAACATCGACGCGAAGGATCTCGATTTGATGTTCCGAACGGATTCCGTCGATGAAGCGTACGAATACATCGTGAATCAGCTGAGCAAGTATGCGGTGGCGGAACCGGGAGCAACGCTGTAAAGAGGTGGTCGAGCGCCTGCCGGCGCTCGGTCGATGCAATAACTCATCGATGTATTAATTTGTACTTCGGGGCTGACCCAGGGCAGCCCACTTTTCTCTGCCCGTGCAAAGAAAAGTAGCCAAAAGCAAGCACGCTTCCGGAGAGAGGTGCTGTGGCTCGGCGAGGCCCCAAACCCGAGAAGCGCAGGACGTTGCCTGCGCCAGCCGAGGTGGCCTTCTCTTTGCCGACTTTATTTTGGCTGCATAAGAGAAAGTCGACCGACCGCGGTTCCGGGGACCGCGACTAAAATTTCTTGCGGTTTATTGCCAACTCGGCCGAAGAACAGCACGACCCCGCAGTCGACACGAATACTTGCGGGTCAACCACAAGTACAATCTACCGCTCGATAACGCGCGCCGCGCCTAATACCGGATATCGCGAATACCCCGCCACGCATGCGAGTGACTTCTCCCTTCCTGCGCCTCGCGCGCTTGATTCTCCTGCCGCTCGCGCTTTTGTCCGAGCGGCTCGGCAGCCGCTTCTACATCGGCTTGGCGGTCGCCGTCATCGCCGCCTCACTCTACGGCATCGCGGGCGGCGCCACGGGGGGCATGAAGCACCAGGCGTATGACTTCATCATGAAGAACCGGTTTCGGGCGCCGCCCGCCGACGCCGATCTCGTGCTCGTCGATATCGACGAAGCGAGCCTGGCGGCGATGGCGTCGGAGTACGGCCGCTGGCCGTGGCCGCGCAGCGTGATGGCGGAATTGACCGAAGGGATCGCGCGCCAGGCGCCGGCGGCGATCGTGTACGACATCACGTTCAGCGATCTCGACGTCGATCATCCGGACGCCGATCGGTACTTTCGCGACGTGGTTGCGCGTCATCCCAACACGTATTTCTCCATGATTCGCCTGAATCCCGCCAACGACGCATTGAGCCAGCTCAGGCTGGCTCGAGTCCCCGGAACGGCGCCGATCGGCAAGCAAGCGCCGGCGGAGGCGACGGTTGCGATGATCGTGCCGTACTTTCTCGACGTACTGAACGACCGCCGTCTCGGGACGAACAATCTCTACGCCGATGACGACGGCATTGCGCGTTCGTATCACGTTTACCGGGACGCTTACGGTTGGCGTGTTTACTCGCTGCCGGCGAACGTCGTGGCGGCGTTGGGCGGCGAGCCGCCCGAACGCACCGATGTACTGCTCAACTGGCGCGGCAAGCCCTTGAGCTACCGCGCCGTCTCGTTCCATTCCGTCTATCGCAGTTTCCTGCAACAGAAAAGCGATCGCCCCTCCGGCGAGTTCAAGGGAAAGATCGTCGTCATCGGTTCGACCGCGCCGTCGCTTTTCGACATGAAGCCGACGCCCGTGGCGCAGGTGCATCCGGGCGTCGAGATTTTGATGACCGCGATCGATAATCTGAAAAACCGCGACTA
>JAJPKH010000183.1 GCA_021323795.1 Acidiferrobacteraceae bacterium
GCGGCTCGGCCCGGGGCGCATCCACCACTGCATGCGCCTCATCGGCTTGGCGGAGCGTGCGCTGGAAAAGATGTGCGAGCGCACCCTCAAGCGCGTCGCGTTCGGCCGGCCGATCGCGGAGCAGACCGTCACGCAGGAGCGCATCGCCGAAGCGCGCATCCTGATCGACCAGGCGCGCTTTCTGGTCCTCAACGCCGCGTACATGATGGACACCGTCGGCAATAAGGTCGCGGCGAAGGAAATCGCCATGATCAAGGTGGCGGCGCCGAACATGGCGTGCAAGGTCATCGACTGGGCGATCCAGGCGTACGGCGGCGCCGGCGTCACCGACAATTTTCTCGCGCGCGCCTACGCCGGCGCCCGCACGCTGCGGCTGGCCGACGGCCCGGATGAAGTGCACCGCAACCAAATCGCGAAAATGGAGCTGCGCGGCCACAAACTGAGCAAGCAATAGCGACCAGGGAGGGCGATTCCAAACAGCTATCAGAGGAGTCGAAGGATGTCAGATCGTCATTTCGCCCACTGGCCGAAGAACGTGCCGCGCGAGTTAGCCGTTCCCGAGACCAATCTGTTCTATAACGCGGAGGTTTCCGCGACTCGCTATCCCAAGAAGCCCTACATCGTTTACTACGACACCTCCATCTCTTTTGCGCAGTTCAAAGACGAGGCGGAGCGGATGGCCGGATTCCTGGAAAAGGAGCACGGCGTCAAGAAAGGCGACCGCGTGTTGCTGTTCATGCAGAACAGCCCGCAGTTCGTCATCGGCTATTATGCGATCCTGCGCGCGAACGCCGTGGTGGTGCCGGTTAACCCGATGAACCTGACGAACGAGCTGCGCCACTACGTAAGTGACAGCGGCGCGACGACGGCGCTCGTCTCCCAGGAGTTGTATCCGCAAGTGAAGCCGCTGATCGGCCAAGGCCTGCGGCACGTGGTGGTGGCGGCTTATTCGGACTATCTGCGGGAGAAAACCGAGCTGCGGATACCGGAGTTCGTCGCCGCGCCGCGCGCGCCGATCAGCGACGCCGGCGTGACATTGTGGAGCGACGCAATGGCGCGACGCATCGAGCCCGGCGCGCTTACCGCCGGACCGGATGATCTTTGCGTGATGCCCTACACGTCCGGCACCACCGGTCATCCCAAGGGTTGCATGCATACGCATCGCACCGTGATGTTCACGCTGGTTACCGGGAACATCTGGTTCGGCATCGATCCCGGCGCCGTCTCGCTCGCGGTGCTGCCGTTTTTTCATGTCACCGGCATGCAGGGCAGCATGAACGGGCCGATCTATGCCGCCAATACCGTCGTCTTGCTGCCGCGCTGGGATCGCGAAGTCGCGGCGCAATTGATTCAGCGCTACAAGATCTCCGCGTGGACATGCATTCCGACGATGGTGGTCGATTTTCTGAGCAATCCCAAGGTCGGCGAGTACGACCTTTCCAGCTTGAGCCGCGTGAGCGGCGGCGGCGCGGCCATGCCCGAAGCCGTGGCGCAGCGGCTGCAAGACCAGTTCAACATCCGGTTCGTCGAAGGCTACGGCCTTTCCGAAACCATCGCGCCGACGCACATCAATCCTCCGGACCGGCCCAAGAAGCAATGCCTCGGCATTCCGATCTGCAATACCGAAGCGCGCGTCGTCGACCCGGCCACGTTCAAAGAACTGCCGCCGGGCGAAGTGGGCGAGATCGTGGTGCACGGCCCGCAGGTGTTCCTCGGCTACTGGAACAATCCGCGCGCCAACGCCGAGGCGTTCGTGGAGCTCGACGGCAAGAAGTTTTTCCGCACCGGCGACCTCGGTCGCACCGACGAAGACGGTTATTTTTTCATGGTGGATCGCTTGAAGCGCATGATCAACGCCGCCGGATTCAAGGTGTGGCCCGCGGAAGTCGAGAACATGATGTATCAGCATCCGGAAATTCAAGAGGCGTGCATCATCGCGGCGCGGGACGCGCACCGCGGTGAAACCGTGAAGGCGCTGGTGGTCCTCAAGCCGCAGGCGCGCGGAAAGGTGAGGGAGCAGGACATCATCGATTGGGCCAGCCGGCAGATGGCGGCGTACAAATATCCGCGCATCGTCGAGTTCGTCGATACGCTGCCCAAATCAGCGACCGGGAAGGTCCAGTGGCGCGCTCTGCAGGAGCGCGAAATGAGCCGGACGACGAACCCGTAAGCGCGTCGCCGGCGGTCGCTGGAACGGCGGTTAGTTCAGCGTCGGCGGCGAGGACGAGGCGGCGCGCGCGGCCGCGATGCGTTGCTGGACGGTCGCGATTTCGCGGTCCATCCCCAGGTTGAACTTGGTGTTGCAGTATTTCAGCAGCGGCAGGAAGCGCATCACCAGGTTAAGCGCCTCGGGCGCGATGCTTGCCGTCTTCAGGCCGCGCAGGATATCGAGCCCGGTATTGATATGCTCCATCGCGCTTTCGAGCGTCCCGGGTCCGGTATCGGAAATCGTGATCGGTATGACTTCGGCGGCCGGTTTGACGGGAGTCGGCAGCGGCGCGGACGACGTGAGCGCCGTGGCCGTCTTGCGATATTCCGCGATCTGGTTGCGCACGCAGCTCACCAACTGATCGGCGTGGAACGGTTTCAAAATAAAATCGTTCGCGCCGCAGGCATACGCACGCTCGCGCGTGATTTCATCTTCGGCGCTGGTGATGACGATGATCGGGACTTCGCGCAGCGCCGGGTCTTCGACCGCGCGCACCTTACAGATCAAGCTGTAGCCGTCCATTTCCGGCATCTGGATATCGCTGATCACGGCTTCGATGCGGCTGTTTTGGCGCAGCGTGCGCCAGCCCGCGGCGCCGTCCCCGGCTTCGAGCACGTGGAACGACGGGCCGAGCGTGTTGAGTATCGTGCGCCGAACGACACGCGAGTCGTCGACGACAAGTACCCAAGGTTTTTCCTCGCTATCCGTTTGCGTCGTGCTCGAGGCCTGCGCCATGACCGCCTTCTCTAGGAGTTCCCGCAGCAGTAATTTGCAAGTTTTGGACCAGCCATGTTTTTTGGACGAATCCTGGGTTTGAGTATAGACCGGGCGGTAGAAACCAGCCGACAGGCGCTTGCCGCAGAGAGGGCAGCCCGAGGCAGCCGAACATTGGGAAGCGCGCCCGGGATTGGGGGTCTTCGGCCGCGCCGGGATTCTGGCGAGAGAGGCGCGCCGCTACTGCTTTATTCGCTCGAATCCGTTCTCGGTGCGGGAGAACGTGACCGGCTCGTTCTTGACCCGCGTTTCCAATAATACCGGCCGGCCCCATAGCTGAAACAGGTATTTCATGGTGCGCTCGAGGTATTCGGTCTCGAGATCGCGCCCGTCGTGCTCGTGCTGGAGCCGCAGCGAGCGGTTATGGCGGAAGTCGGCGTCCACGATCCGAATGACGGGCACCGTGTTCATGCCGACGTTGCGCAACAGCGTCTGCTTGATCGTCTCCCAATCCTCCTCGTTCGCGACACGCGAGACGACCAATTGCTGCTGGTCGCGCTTGTATTCGAACATGTGCATTTCTTCCATGAGCTCGCGCGTCAGGAAGCGCCGCAGGAACGACACGTCGCGCTCGGATTCGCGCGCCTCGTAGATGGCCGCGTGTCCGCTCGGGCTCGACGCGCCGCCGTTGCGCTTCTCGAGGTCCTGCCAGATCATGAAGCCCAGGTAGTAGGGGTTGATGTTGCCCACGTGGGGACGCACCACGTTGTTGTGATGCACGAGAAACTCCAGGTGCAGATCCTCGGGCAGGTCCAGGCTGTTCATGATGCGATAGTGCCAGAAGCTCGCCCAGCCCTCGTTCATGATTTTGGTTTCGATTTGCGGAATGAAATATCGCGCCTGCGTGTGCACGATGCGCAGCAAGTCGCGCTGCCATTCGGTCAGGTACGGATTGTTATCCGCAATGAAGAGCAATATGTCCTCTTCCGGTTCGAGCGGAATCTTGGAGAGATCCGGTTCTTTGTATTCCTTCGGCTTGTGAATGCGCTCGTACGGATCCATCGGCGGTTGCGCCGCCTCGAGGACGTGCTCGCGCTGTTCGGCGGGCGTGAGTTTCCGAATGACCGTGTGCCGCCGGCATTGCAAGGACAGCGCGTGCGCGGCGTCGAGAATCTCCTCGACCTTGGCGAGCCCGATGGACGGATCCTCGATGTAGCCGCGGATGCGATCGGCATGCAGCTTGAACAACCCGATGGTGAGCTCCGGCCGGGTGTCCCGAAACATGTAGTTGTTGCGGAAAAAATCGTTGTGTCCGTAAACGTGCGCGATGGTCAGTAACTGCAGGCACAACGAATTGTCGCGCATGAGATACGCGAGCGAGGGGTTCGCGTTGATCACCATCTCGTACGGCAGGCCGGACAATCCGTATTGGTAGAGCGTCTTGAGTTTCTCGTAAGCCTTGCCGAAGGACCAGTGTGGATACTGTGCGGGCATGCCGTGATAGGCCATGTAGCCGAGCATGTGTTCCTGATCGCAGACTTCGAATTCCTGCGGGAAGCAGCTCAAGCCGAGCTCCTGCGCCTTGGCGCGGATGCGCTCGTCCCACTGTTCGAGATCGGGGGTGGTCCAGGCGCGTCCCATGATCAGGACGCCGCCGCTTCGACCGGGCGTTCGTGCGTGAGGAACTCCTTGAAGCTCGGCCAGATGTCGTTCTTGCTTTCGATGACCGTGCTCAAGAAGTTCGGCGCGTGGATCTGGTCGAACACCTCGAGCAGGGAATTGCCGTAGGAGCCGGAGTTGAGCGGCTTGATCTCGCCGTAGCCGAACAGATTGCAGATGGCGCAGAGCTCCTCGGCCGCCTTGACGGCCTGGGCGTTGTCCTCGGTCCAGTTGTCGCCGTCGGAGCAGTGGAAGGCGTAGATGTTCCAGTGCGACGGATGGTAACGCGCCTGCACGATCTCGAGCGCCTTGTGATAGCCGGAGGAGATCATGGTGCCGCCCGATTCTCCCTTGCTGAAAAATTCATCTTCGCTGACCTCGCGCGCCTGGGCGTCGTGCGCGATGAACACCACCTCCACGTGCTGGTAGCGGGTTTTCACGAAGCGATGCAGCAGAAAGAAGAAACTGCGCGCGAGATATTTCTTCATGGTATCCATCGAGCCCGACGTATCCATGATGCAAAGCACCACCGCGTTCGATTGCGGGCGTATGTCGCGCACCAGCCGGCGATATTTCAAATCGTCCCGATGGAACGGGAAGCGCGTGTCGTCGGTGGTCTCGAGGTGCGTGGAGTGGGAGGCGATGGCGCGGCGGATGCGCGCGATCGCGGTGCGCCGCTTGTCGAGATGCGCGCGCACGCCCGCCTTGCGGAAGCCCTTGCGCTTGCGCGTCGCTTCGACCTGAATCTGGCGCAGGTTCTTGCGCTCGAGGTTGGGCAGGTCGAGATCCTCGAACATGATGTCGATCAGCTCTTCGAGGGTGATGTCGGTCTCGTAGTAATCGACGCCGGGTTTCTGCCCGGGGCCGCCCTGCGCCTGGCCCTCCTGTTCCGATTCGCCGATGACTTGCCCCGGCTTGGTGTCGCCGGTGCCGGTGCCGACGCCCGGCGCGTCGTCGCCGTAGATGAAGCGGTACTCCCGCAGGCCGCGGATCGGGATCTTGACGATCTTGTCGCGGCTTTGACCGATGATCGACTCCTCGGCGATGATGTCGGCGATGTTCTCGCGGATCGACTCGCGCACCTTTTGGCGATGGCGCGAGCGGTCCCGCGCGCTGCGGTCGGAGCGCAGCGTTTCCGACTCTACATACGGGCGGAATATCGACTTTTGCATGATGCGGGTTCGGCGTTCAGTCCTTCCACAGGTTGTTGGCCGCGTACTTGAGAATAACTTCCGCTGAATATTCGGTGTAGCCCCGCTCCAGCAGTCCTTTCACCAAGTCGCTGTACTTCTTGATCTGCTCCTCGTCGCGCGTGCGCGCCTTGGTGATGACGCGGCTCATCTCGCGCACGGAATTCATCAGCTTGCGCTCGATCGCCTCCTTCAGCGGTTCGTAGGACTTGTAGCTGACTCTTTCCCCGCGCCGGCTCTTGGCCCACAGGTACGCCATGACTTCCTGCCGGAAACCCTGCGCCGAGGACCCGACCACGGCGATTTGCTCTTCCACCGACTTCAGGAACCCCTCGTCCGACTGCAATTCCTCGCCGGTATTGCGATCCTTCACCCGCGTCTTGTTCACGTAGGCTTCGGCGTGGTCGAGATAATTCTGGAACAGCGTTTCCGCCTGCTCCTCGAAGGAGTACACGAACGCCTTGGTGATTTCCTTCTCGAGGGTTTCGAGGTACACCTTGTGCAGCGTGTCCTGCAGGAATTCCAGGTACTGCTTCTTCGCGTCGTCCGCGATGTCGGCGGCCTTCACCATGCGGATCAGCGATTCGCGCACGCTGACCGGCGTGATGCCCTGGGGATTTTCGGCGAGCGCGTTGTCGATCGCCTTCATGATGAAGCGCGGGCTGATGCCGAACATGCCCTCGCGCCGCGTGTCCTCCTGCAGCTCGCGCACGTTGGTACGCGCGGTCTTGCCTTTCTCGACCACTTCCTCGCTGTTGTAGAGCTTGAGCTTCGTCATCAGGTCGCACTTGTTGGTCGGCTCGAGGCGCGACAGGATCGCGAACAGCGCGGCGAACTCGAGCGTGTGCGGCGCGATGTGCGCGCGAAAGTCGGAGAGACCGAGGAGCTTCTGGTAGATCTTGATCTCCTCGGACAGCCGCAGGTTATACGGTACCTTAACAACGACGATGCGATCGAGGATCGCCTCATTCGTCGGATCGCCGCGAAAGCGCTGCCACTCGGCTTCGTTCGAGTGCGCGACGATGCAGGTGTCGACGTAAACCGTGCCATGGCGGCCGGGCGCCGGAATGAACTTCTCCTGCGTCGCCGTGATCATCGTATGCAGATACTCCGGTTCGTTCTTGAAGACTTCGATGAACTCGGTAATGCCGCGGTTGCCGACGTTGAAGGCGCCGTTCAAGTCGAGCGCGCGCGCATCGCCCTCGGAAAAAGTGTCGAGCTTGGAGATATCGACGGAGCCGATCAGCACCGACGTGTCCTGGTTGTTGGGATCGACCGGCGGAACCACGCCGATGCCGCGGCGCTCATGACGCGAGAAACCGACGGTCGTGATCGGGATGTCCTCGTAACGGCCGTGGAATTCTTCTTTGAGCCGATAGCGGCACACCGGGCACAACTCGCCCTCGACGTGAACGTTGAGCGTCTTCTCGAATTCCGGCCGCAGCTGTTTGGGAATAAGGTGCAGCGGCTCCTCGGCCATTGGACAGCCGTCGATCGCATATACCGGTGAGCTCTGTTCCAGGCCGCGTTTGACGCGCTCGATTAGAGAACTCTTGCCCGCGCCGACCGGCCCCATGAGGTAGAGCACCTGGCGGCTTTCCTCGCCGTGCAGCGAGGCGGAATGAAAATAACGCACGAGCTGCGCGATGGTGCGCTCGATGCCGAAGAATTCGGTGTTGAAAAACGGATAGAGCTTGAGAGGCTCGTCGCCGAAGAGGCGCTTGAGCTTGGAGTCGTCGGACTCGGCGATGTCCTTGATGCCTTGCCGCGTGATCGCCTCGTAGATGCGGGCGTGTGCGAGTTTGGTGATGTCGGGATCGGCCTTAACCTTATCGAGGTATTCGAGGAATGTTCCGCGCCAGTCGAGAGTCTGGCGGGTAGCGCGGTCTTTCTCGATGAGGTCGGTGAACGCAGACGTCTGTTGAGGCATAGTGTGTTCCTCGTCGTTTAGTTGTCGCTACATCGTCATTACCGGTCTCCGTTGTTATTGTTCGGCACCGCTGCTTTGGTTGGCACCGCCACCCACATCATGCAGGATTCATTATAGCTTTTTGCCGCGCGCACGCACGTCGCTCGCAATCGTTCGCACATACGTACACGCATTAGTCAAGATCAACATCCGGAGAACACTCGGGAGCGACCAGCAGCGTCCCTTAACCGGGAACCGGGACAATTCTTGGCGCTCACGCTCCGGCTTCCGCGGCGGCTGCACTTGATTTTGACCAGACGGCGATTGTGGCGTTCCCCGCAAATGCCGACGCCTGCTTTCCGCGCCGGATAACAGTGGGCTTCCTAGTGGTGCGCGGCGGCATTCCGGTGTCTTATTCACGGAAGGTTAGAACAGCGACCCGGACCACCGCGCAATGTTTCTCTCCGAGCTGGTAAATATCTCCGCTCGCGTCGGCGCCACCGCCGGCCGGCTGGAAAAGATCGAGCTGCTGCGCGACGGGTTGCGCCGCCTGGCACCCGAAGAAATAGCGATCGGCGTGTATTACCTGAGTGGCCGGCTGCCTCAGGGGCGCATCGGCATCGGGAGCGCGCTGCTGCGCGCGGCTCGGAACGCGCCCGCGCTGCCATCCGCGCTTTCCCTGGAGGAAGTCGATCGCGCGTTTGCGCATCTGGCAGATACGGCGGGAAAGGGATCGAGCGCGACCCGTCGCGAGCGTTTGAGCGGCCTGTTTGCGCGCGCCACGGCTCCCGAGCGCGACTTTCTGCTGCGTCTGCTTACGGGCGAGCTGCGGCAGGGCGCGCTGGAAGGGATCATGGTCGAGGCCGTGGCGCGCGCGGCGGAGGTCCCGATCGACGAGGTTCGCCGGGCGATGATGGTGGCGGGCGACTTGGGGAGCGTCGCGCGCGCCGCCCTCTTGGAAGGTGAGAGGGCGCTCGAGCGGTTCGGCTTGCAGCTTTTTCAGCCCATTCGTCCGATGCTGGCCCAGCCTGCCGACGATGTCGAGGAGGCGCTGGCGCGGATCGGCGAGGCGTCCCTGGAATACAAGCTGGACGGCGCGCGGCTCCAAGTGCATAAGGTCGATGGTGACGTGCGGATCTACACGCGCCGCCTCAACGAGGTCACGGCGTCGGCGCCCGAATTGGCGGACGCGGTGCGCCGTTTGCCGGTATCGCGGGTCATTCTGGATGGCGAGGCGATTGCGCTGCGGCCCGACGGCCGTCCGTCGCCGTTTCAGGTCACGATGCGCCGCTTCGGCCGCAAACAGGATATCGACCGGCTGCGCGCCGAGCTTCCGCTGTCCGCGTTCTTCTTCGATTGCCTGCATTGCGAAGGCGAGGACCTGATCGCGCGACCCGCGCGGGAGCGTTTTCAGGCGTTACAGTCGGTTCTTCCGGCCGGGATGGTGATCCCCCGCCGCGTGAGCGGCGATCCGCAAGTGGCGGCGGCGTTCCTCGACGAGGCGTTGGCGCGCGGCCACGAGGGACTGCTGATAAAGTCTCTGCAGGCGCCGTACGAAGCGGGAAACCGCGGCAGCAGTTGGCGCAAGCTCAAAGGGGTGCACACTTTGGACCTTGTCGTGCTCGCCGCAGAGTGGGGTAACGGCCGGCGCCAGGGTTGGTTGAGCAATTTGCACCTGGGCGCGCGTGACCCGAGGAGCGGTCAATTCGTGATGCTGGGAAAAACCTTCAAGGGCATGACGGACCGGATGCTTGCCTGGCAGACCGAGCGCCTGCTCACCCTCGCCGTCGCGAGAGACGCTTATACCGTGTACGTGCGCCCGGAGCTGGTGGTGGAAATCGCGCTGAACGGCGTCCAGGCGAGTCCCCAATACCCCGGCGGGCTGGCGCTGCGGTTTGCCCGCGTGAAGCGCTATCGCGAGGACAAGACGCCGATCGAGGCCGATACGATCGATACGGTGCGCTCGATCTACCAAAAGGAAGCGCCGGATGGGCAAATCAAGCAGGTTTAGGTGACGGAATTGGCGGGCCATCCGGCCAATCGTGGAGAGGTGCAGGACGACGCGGACCGGCCGATCGCCCGGTCCGCGGACTCAGGCCTGATACGGAGGAGCTGACGGCCTCTCGCCGCGCCGCTCCGGGGGGCGTACCCGCGGCGCGCTGCCGATTTCACCGATCGCATTGGCGATAGCCTCGTCCACCTTGTCGATCCAGACGAACTTGAGCTTCTCGCGCGCGGCGGCGGGCACGTCCTCCAGGTCCTTCTGATTCCGCGCCGGCAGCAGTACCGTCTTGATGCCCGCACGCATGGCGGCCAGCACTTTTTCCTTGATGCCGCCGACCGGCAAGACCAGCCCGCGCAGGCTGATTTCGCCCGTCATCGCGACGTCTTCATGCACCGTCCGTCCCGTGAGCAAGGACACGAGCGCGATAAACATCGCCACGCCGGCGCTCGGTCCGTCTTTGGGAATCGCGCCGGCCGGCACGTGCACGTGGATGTCGCTGCGTTCGAAAATTTCCGGCTCCAGACCGAAACTGCGCGCGCGATTCTTTACCAGCGACAGCGCCGCTTGGGCGCTCTCCTTCATGACATCGCCGAGTTGCCCGGTGAGGATCAGGTTGCCCTTGCCCGGTACGCGCGACGCCTCGATGAAGAGAATATCGCCGCCGACCGGCGTCCAGGCGAGGCCGGTCGCGACGCCGGGGATGCTCGTGCGTTGCGCCACCTCACTTTCGAAGCGCTTGGCCCCGAGGATCGCGTGCAGATCGCCGGCATCGATGCGGATCTTGTCCGTCGCCCCTTCGGCGACGCGCATCGCGACGTGACGAAACACGCGGCCGATTTCGCGCTCGAGATTACGCACGCCGGCTTCGCGGGTATAGTCGCCGATGATGGTCCGCAGCGCCTCGTCGGTGATTTCGCACTGCTCGGGTTTCAGGCCGTTCGCTTCGAGCTGCCGGCGTACGAGATAGCGGCGTGCGATCTGGAGCTTTTCTTCCTCGGTATAACCCGGGATGTCGATGATCTCCATGCGATCGCGCAGCGGTCCCGGGATCGTATCGAGCATGTTGGCGGTGCCGATGAACATGACCCGCGAGAGATCGAACGGCACGGCGAGGTAATTGTCGCGAAAGGTCGAATTCTGCTCGGGGTCGAGCACTTCGAGCAGCGCCGCGCTCGGGTCGCCGTGAAAACCCATCCCGAGCTTGTCCATCTCATCGAGCATGAACACCGGATTGCGCGTGCCGGCCTTACGGATGCCCTGTACGACGTTGCCGGGAAGCGCGCCGATGTAGGTCCGGCGATGACCGCGGATCTCGGCTTCGTCGTGCACGCCGCCGAGCGAGACGCGCACGAACTTGCGCCCGGTCGCCCGCGCGATCGATTGGCCGAGCGAGGTCTTGCCGACGCCGGGCGGTCCGACGAAGCAAAGTATCGGGCTCTTGCCCTGCGGGTTGAGTTTGCGCACGGCCAGATACTCGAGAATGCGGCGCTTGACCTTTTCGAGGCCGTAGTGATCCTCGTCGAGCACCTTGCGCGCCCGTTCGATATCGATCGACTCTTCGCTCAGCACCGACCAGGGCAGGGCGATCAGCCAGTCGAGATAGGAGCGGATCATCGAATGCTCGCCGGCGCCTTCGGGCATGCGCTCCAGGCGGCTCAACTCGCGTTGCGCCTGCTCCTCGACCTCCTTCGGCATTTTCGCGTCGGCGATGGCCTTGGCGAGCTCCTCGACCTCGGCGGCTTTGGCGTCGGTTTCGCCCAGCTCCTTCTGGATGGTCTTCATCTGCTCGCGCAACAGGAATTCGCGCTGCCGCTGATCCATCGACTCCTTCGTCTGCTGACTGATTTCCTGCGTCAGCTTCAACACCTCGATGCGATGCGCGAGGAGCCGCGAAACTTTTTCGAGCCGCTCGCGCACGTCGAGCGTCTCCAGCAGCTGCTGTTTCTCCGCGGGATCGATGTCCATGAAGCTCGCGATAAGATCGGCAAGCGCGGACGCCGAGGCAGTCACCTCGATGGCGCCGCCGAGCTCGGCCGGCACTTGCGGCAGCAGCTCGAGCGCTTCCACGGCCTGCCGCTTCAGATGCAATACGCGCGCCTCGATCTCCTTGGTATCGGGCTCCGCAATCTCGATCGGTCGAATGCGCGCGACGAGGAAGGGATAACCCTCGAGATATTCCACGGCGCTGAAACGTCGCTGGCCTTGGCAGATGACGTGATGCGTGCCTTCCGGCGAGGTGACGTAGCGCAGAATCGTCGCGATCGTGCCGACCGTGTGGAGATCATCCGGCCCGGGGGCATCGGTGCCCGCGTCGCGCTGCTGGATTACCCCGATCGGCCGCTCGCTGCGCATCGCTTCCTGGGCGGCGGCGATCGACCGCTGCCGGCCGACCGTCAACGGCAGGACCATGCCCGGAAACAATACCGTATGGCGCACGGGCAGGATGATGAGCGCGTCATCCGGTAGCGTCAGGGCGGGTTTTTTCGCAGTGTCTTCAGCAGCCATGGTATACGCTCACAGGCGTCGCAAATGAATCGCGATACAGCCATGCATGAATTCTTGGTGCGCCAACTCGTACAACCCCGAGGGCAGCTCGAGCCGGCGCTCGAATCGACCGTGTGGAATTTCGAGCCGCCAGATCGTCGCGCGACGCAGTTCTTCCGGCCACGGGCGATAGCCCGTGATCCGCAGCATCCCGCAAGCGAGGCTCACCTGGACTTGATCGGGCGGCACGCCCGGAAGGGCGATCAGCAGCGCCAGCCCGGTGTCGGTTTCGAAGAGATCGACCGGCGGCTCCCAGGCGGGACCGGCGGAAGATTCCGAAGTCTGAAAGAATTGCCGCTGCAGTCGTTCCGCCCGATCGAGCAGTTCGAGCGCTTCGGCCCACATGAAGCGACGGTAACGCATAGTGGTCCCGCGAGGTCGGTAAAATCATAGGCTACTAATGCGGGCGGCCGGCGCCAATATCAACCCTCGTTCCCGAGGTGTTCCGGCGAGCCGCATTCTTCGCCGTAATGTCATCAGGCGTAACGGCCGAAAAGCAGTCGCTTACCGCAGCTTCCTGCTTACGCGCCGCATGAGTTCGGTCATGGGTTTCGACTATACGCCTCTCGGTTCGATGAGTCGTCGCCGCGCAGTGCCGCTATCGTCGCGGCGCGAGTCTCTTTCGCCGGTCCGTATCGGTCCCGCGGTTTCCCGGCGTAGTGGTTAAGGCGAGCCGGGCAAATAGGGGCATCGCCCGGATTGTCTTGCCCACGCGGTGCGCTTTACAAATGGGTATGCGAAAGCTCGCGAGCAGCAAAGCCGTGACAGCGGCGCTGGTAATAGCCATGTTGTCCGCCTGCCATTCCTTCCAAGCGCCGATGGAACAACCTATCGTGCATCTTTCCGATCTGCGGCTGCGCGACGTGCAATTATTCGAACAGCGCTACACGCTGGCGTTGTGCGTGGAGAATCCGAATCCGCGGGAATTGCCGATTGACGGGTTGTCGTACCGGGTGCTGTTGAACAACGTCGAGTTGGGGCGCGGCGCGAGCCGGCAGTCCGTCACGATCGCGCCTTATGGGGAGAGAATTATCGAAGTCGATCTGGTCAGCAACGTGTTCTCGTTGATGCAGCGCGTCAAGGACATGGTGTCCGGCGCGGCGAAGGGGATCAACGTGTCGATCACGGGTAACATGAGTGTGGCGAACCAGCCAAGTCCGATGCCGTTTAGTTTTCAAGGCGAGTTCGGCGGCGGCCGCACGTAATATTTATATAGCCACGCGGTATAGTAGCTTCGCTCCGTTCGCGCTGCCCCCTCGTGCCGACATGGTAAGATTTGCGCGATTCTCAGAGAGCGGCGTAAGGCGGACCGCTCGCCCACTATTCTTGATAGGAGGGGTTCATGGCTATACAACTTGGTGATACAGCGCCCGATTTCGAGGCGGAGACCACGGAAGGCCACATTCGGTTCCACGATTGGATAGGCAACAGCTGGGCCGTACTGTTTTCGCATCCGAAGGACTTCACGCCGGTCTGCACCACCGAGCTCGGCGCGGTCGCGAAACTCAAACCGGAATTCGACAAGCGCAACGTGAAAGTGATTGGCTTGAGCGTCGATCCCGTGGATGACCACCGGCGCTGGGCGAAGGACATCGGGGACGCGACCGGCGCGCCGCCGAACTATCCGTTGATCGGCGATACGGATCTTAAGGTGTCGAAGCTGTATGGAATGATTCATCCCAACGCGAGCGGCGACTCCAAGGGTCGTACCGCCGCCGACAACGCCACGGTTCGATCCGTGTTCGTTATCGGTCCCGATAAAAAAGTGAAGCTGATATTGACCTATCCGATGAGCACCGGGCGCAATTTCCATGAAGTGCTCCGCGCCATCGATTCACTGCAGCTGACCGCGAAGCACAATGTCGCGACGCCCGCCGACTGGAAGCCGGGCGAGGACGTCATTATTCCCACCTCGGTCCCCGACGACCAGGCGCGCCAGAAATTTCCGAGCGGGTGGAAGACCGTCAAGCCGTACCTCCGCGTCACGCCGCAACCCCGCTGACATTCCGAAAAGTGCTGGTTTT
The DNA here is from genome assembly GCA_021323795.1 of Acidiferrobacteraceae bacterium. Lineage (GTDB taxonomy): Bacteria > Pseudomonadota > Gammaproteobacteria > Acidiferrobacterales > Sulfurifustaceae > JACQFZ01. The sequence goes on from JAJPKH010000183.1 coordinate 14,255, forward strand.
CGACGCCCGGCTAGCCGGGCGTTGTTTTTTCACGGAATAAAGGCAGGCGCCTCCTATCCGATTTCCACTGGCATGCTTCATGCACCCTACTACTATTACTCTATATAAGGAGTGATCTCACGATCACGCACTCCTATGAGAACCGGGTCATCTTATAAGGAAGCGAGGAACGTGACGGCTGTACAAACGCTTTCCAACGTGGTCGGTCTCTACGCCGTCACCGAAGACGGCGTGCTAGGCGTCTACGGGCAGGACAAGGAGTTTATAGCTGATCGGGAACTGACGGAGGCGCTCGGCGCGCAGGTGCGCCAGTTGCTCGCATCCCACCGCGCCGATGCGCACGACGATAAGCATCGCCTGGGAGTGATTTATCGGGCGAGTGAAAAGCGCCCGTGGGGCTCGGATACATTTCTGCTGGAGCAGTCGGTGGTACGTGAAGTCTACCCCGTCAGCGGACCCCCGACGCGCGAGTTGACGGCATTCCAGAAAAAAAATCGCGAGAAAAGCATTTACCGCGCCTTGGAATTACTCATCGAGTACCGATACGAACGGCTCCCGGACGAACCTGTTTATTGCCCCCTGCTCTATGATGGCGGCGCCTTTCTTCAGGATTGCCAGCCGGAGACAGAGGGTGCGCCGATTCCCGTGATTGAAGTCCTGAACCTCATGCCGATGATTCCGCTCGGACATCGCAATGCGCCCGCGGTTGCCAAGCTCATGAGCCGCATGCACCAGCTCATCGTGCGCAAAGACATGCGCCGCGCCGGCGTCTTTACGCTGACGGAACGGGACTATGTCACGCGCGACCAAGCGGCGGGCTCGGCGGAATTTTTCGACGCCGATAAGCGCCACGAGCGCCACCAAACACTGGAAGTCGGTATTCGTGAACGGCTGCTAACAGCGCAGCAAATGCAGCAGGTCGATCGCTTCGACCAAGTGGAGCAATGGCTCGAGCGCCCGCATCGTCCGGCGGATGCGGCATTGCTGCGCACGTTCACGCAATTTCGTGACCTCGACAACGACCGCCTGACGTTGCTCGCGGAGAAGGCGCTGATCTACACCGCGCCCGGCGGCGCTCGTCTGCTCAATATCGGCATGAAAGACGCGTGGAATATGTACCTATTGGAGGGAACCGTGACGCTCGAAGCGGCGGATGGCGGCACGCTGCTCGTTACCGGTGGCGGCGAAAAAGCGGCGAGCCCGGTTTCATTCCTAAAACCGCGTAAGTACACCGTCACGTCGGTGACGCCGGTGAGCTTCTTGTGGATCCATGACGCGCTGCTCGAGGCCGTGTTGACGCCATCCGGATCGCAGATGCGCCTCGCGCCCGCGTTAAAACCCTCGCGGTCGTAGTCCCCTCCCGGTGCTGGCGAAGTTCGCCGGTACTGCTCACAATGCATGTCCTGTGTGCATGGCGTTCCCTGAGCGAAGCGATGAACCAACGGCGCGTTTATTTCATCGAGACCGTCATATTTCTATTGATCCTGTTGCCCTCGATAGGGCTCGCGCTGGGTCCGCGCCCGGAAGATCTTAGCTTCCTCGTCGTCGCGGTGGCGGTGATTATTCACGATGTCGCCCTGACGGCGCTGGCGCTGTATTTCGTGTGGCGCAGCGGTGAAGGCATGGCCGCCGTCGGGTGGTCTGCCGTGCAGTTCGGTCGTGAAGCGGCGATAGGAGTCGCGCTGTTCATTCCGTTGTTTGTCGGTATCGCGACGCTGGAAGGGCTCCTCAACGCCCTTGGTCTGCCGACGCCGTCGGAACCGCCGTCCTATTTGCTGCCGCGCGTCGGCGTCGATTATCTCCTGGCGCTGGTATTGCTCGTCGTGGTAGCAATCGCGGAGGAGACGATTTTTCGCGGCTATCTGCTGCGGCGCTTCACCCAGGTCGCCGGCAACCGGTTCTTGGCGGTCATTGTGTCCTCGGCGATATTCGCGCTCGGACATGCTTACCAGGGTTCGCTCGGCGTCGTCGCCGTCGGCGTCATCGGTGTCGCCTTCGCGCTGGTTTATTTTTGGCGCGGAAGCCTGATTGCGCCGATCGTCATGCATTTCATTCAGAACTTCATCGGCCTGCTGATCGCACCGCGGTTTTTGGCGGGGTGAGAACGCGTCGTGGGCGCTTGTGGGTGGTTGACCCACGGCAAGTGACTTTTCTTTGCTCGTGCAAAGAATTCAGAGACCGATTAGGGTAACGCGCGAACAATCTGCCCGCGCGCGCCGTATCGCGCGGGCAGATTGAGTTTTACGATTCCGCCACAATCGGCTCGATATAGACTTCCACGCGCCGATTGAGGCGACGACCCTCGGGTGTAGCGTTGCTCGCGCGCGGCGCGCTTTCGCCGCGGCCCTCGGCGGCGAGGCGTTCGGGAATCACGCCGTGGCTGCCGAAATACTGCGAGACGGCCTGGGCGCGGCGTTGCGACAGGCTCTGGTTGTATTGCTCCGTGCCGACATTGTCGGTGTGGCCGACGACGGTGAGGTGCGTTTTGCCGTAACGGTTCACGACGTCCGAGATCTTATCCATGGTGCTGTTGAAACCGGGCTTGATCTGCGCGGAATCGAAATCGAACGCCGTCTGGTCGGTCATCGTGACGCGTACGATGTCTCCCGGGAGCTTATCCACCTGGATGGCGCCGGCATTGCGTTCCGGCGTGAGCACTTTATCGAGATCCTGTTTCTGCTTGTCCATGTATGCGCCCACCGCGGTACCGGCGAGCCCGCCGCCGACGGCGCCGATCAGTATGCCTTTCTTCTTGTTCTTCGAGGCGAGACCCCCGACCACGGCGCCGGTGGCGGCGCCGATGATGGCCCCGCGTTGCGTGTCGGTCATCGGTTGGCGGCGGCCGGCGCTGTCGGTGGCGCAGGCGGCGACGCCGAACGCGGTGATGGCGCAGATTAAAACGGAGAGGCGAGATGGCTTCATGCGTACTCCTTTCGTGCTGTCGTTGGCTCAAATATAACGTGCCCCGGGGGAGGCGGTTTACGCATCGTAGGGCGGTTTCTACAGCCGGTCGGCTGTGAGATTTTCATGAACCGCGCGCCGGCCGCGCCGCTAGTGCATCGATTCCTGCAGGAGCGGACGGTAGCGCCGCACGCGGTCGTCTTCGTCGCCGAGCATATGAAAGAGCGCGAGCAGGCCGTTGCGGCCGGCATTGTCGCGAAACCCCGGGTTGCGTCGGGCGATTTCCAGCAACTGCTGCATCGCCCCTTCGTAGTCATTTTTCACGACTTTGCTCGCGGCCAGCTGGTAGCGGGCGTCGAGATTCGAGGGATCGCGGCTGATCGTGCTCTCGAGGCTGCCGAGCGGCGGGGCATGCAGTGAAACGCGTATGAAGCTCAGGTGCGCCATGAGATTACGCAGCTCGAGATCGTCGCGCACCGCCGGCGGCATGGCGCGTAGCAGCTGTTCCGCTTGCTCGAAGCGGCCGGCGAGGACGAGAAGCTTCACCACGTCGATCGGCGTTTGGATGTTGTCGGGCTCCATCAACGCCGCTTCGGTGGCGAGCTGCAGCCCGCGGTCGGAGTCCCCGACGCCGTAGGCCTTCACCGCTTCCGCATAAAGACGGCTCGCGCCGCGCAATGGCACGTGCTTGCTGATAAAGCTGCGCAGGCCCGCTTCGGAATCGTCGCTTTCCAGCGTGTCGACGACTTTGGCGTCACGGTACAGCCTGATGGTGGGCACCCGCGTGATGCCCTGCTCGCGCGCGAACGGCTCGGCGTCGTCGATGTTGAAAAGCGCCAGCCGAAAACGGCCGTTGCATTGCGTCGTAAACCGGATGACGCGGGGCACGAGCATCATGCTCGGACTCACTTTGGGCGACCAATAGACGACCAATACCGGAGTCTTGGCGGAGTCTTTCAGGACGCTGTTGGAAAACGTCTCGGAACCGACGTCGACGATGTAAGCTGGGTTTGTCATGAAGGACGGTAACGATACAGAAAATAGCAGCGGCAATACAAGTTCGCCACGGTATAATTGCCATGACAGTTACGAGGGCGGCTCTTTGAATCAGATCAACAACGTCAACGTCGCTTCGCAGGAACTGCTGCCGACGCCGGAGCAAGTCAAGGCGGCGCTGCCGTTGTCCGCGCGTGCGGAACGCACGGTGCTCGCCGGGCGCGAAACCGTGCGGCGCATCCTCGCGCGCGAGGACGCGCGCCTGTTCGTGGTGCTCGGGCCTTGTTCAATCCATGACGTGCGCGCGGCCAAGGAATACGGCCGGCGCCTGAAGACGCTCGCCGACGAGGTCGCGGACACGTTGTTTCTCATCATGCGCGTCTACTTCGAGAAGCCGCGAACGACCGTGGGATGGAAGGGTCTTATTAACGATCCGTTTATGGACGATTCCTTCCATATCGAGAAGGGCCTGCATCTCGCGCGCGAGCTGCTGCTGCATCTCGCCGAGCAAGGCGTACCGGCCGCCACCGAGGCGCTCGACCCGATCACGCCGCAATATCTTTCGGACCTCGTGACCTGGTCGGCGATCGGTGCGCGCACGACCGAGTCGCAGACGCATCGGGAAATGGCGAGCGGCCTGTCGATGCCGGTCGGTTTCAAGAACGGCACCGACGGCAGCCTCGCCGTCGCGATCAATGCGCTCAAGTCCGTGTCGCAGCCGCACCATTTCCTTGGCATCAATCAGGACGGTCAATGCGCCGTATTTCGCACGCGCGGCAACCCGCATGCGCACATCGTGCTGCGGGGTGGAGGCGAGCGGCCGAACTACGATTCCGTCAGCGTCGCGGTGTGCGAGCGGGAGCTCGCGCGCCACGGGCTGTCGTCCAACCTCGTTATCGACTGTTCGCATGGAAATTCCAACAAAGATCCGGCGCTGCAACCGCTGGTGGCGGAAGATTGCGCGCATCAGATCATCGAGGGCAATCGTTCGATCGTCGGCCTGATGCTCGAAAGCAATCTGCACGCCGGCAATCAGCCGATTCCCAAGGATCTGTCGCAGCTTCAATACGGCGTGTCCGTGACCGACCCCTGCATCGACTGGCCGACGACGGAAACGTTGATCCGCGCGCTGCGCGGCAAGCTGAAGGATGTGCTGCGCACGCGCGAGGGCCGGACGGGTTGAGGATGTTCGCGGCGCTGCGCAACACGGATCGTTCATGGGGCGCGCCCGCGAAGTTATTGCACTGGGTGATCGCGGCGCTGATCTTTAACCAGTTCGTGCTCGGCTGGCTCGCGGTCACTTGGCGGTTGTCGCCGACCAAGATCGAGCTTTATGTCTGGCACAAGTCGTTCGGAATTCTTATTTTGACGTTGGTGCTGGTGCGCATCGTGTGGCGCTTGCTGAATCGCGCCCCGGCGTTGCCGCCCGATACGCCCCGCGCGGAGCGCATCGCCGCCGGCGTCAGTCACGCCCTGCTTTACGTGCTGATGATCGTGATACCGCTGTCCGGCTGGGTCATCAACTCGGCCGGCGGCATCCCGTTCCGGGTCTTCCGGCTGTTTCCGCTGCCGTCCATCGCCGCCGCCGACAAAGGCGTTGAGGCGATCGCGAAGCAAGTGCATTTCGCTCTTTTCCTCGTGCTGGCGTTGGTGCTTGCCGTGCACATCGCCGCCGCGCTCCGGCACCACTTCATCAAGCGCAACGACGTGCTGGTACGGATGCTCCCCGGCAAAGGACTAAGACCATGAACCGCTCCGCTCTGATACTCGGCTCCTCGATCATCGCGCTCACCGCGTCCGCGCACGCCGCGCAATGGAAAATGGACCCGGCCGCCAGCCGCCTCGGGTTTCGCGCGAGTTATGAAAATGAGGCGGCGCCGGGCGCCTTCAAGCAGTTCGACACACGCCTGCGCTTCGACCCGGCGCGGCCCGCCGACGGCAAGCTCGATGTTACGGTACGGCTCGACAGCGTCGATATGAACAGCACCGAGATCAACGACGCGATTCGCGAGCCCGACTGGTTCGATCTCAAGCGCTTTCCGCAGGCGGAATTCCACAGCCAGGAGATCCGGCAAACGGCGCCCGGCCGCTACGTCGCGCGCGGCACGTTGAGCCTCAAAGGCTCGCAACAGCAAGTCGCGGTGGCGTTTGTGTGGGACAGCAACGGCAAGACCGCGACGATGGCGGGCGAGGTGACGCTCAACCGCGGCGCCTTCGGCATCGGCACCGGCGAGTGGGCCTCGGGAGATATTATCGGGCTCGATGTGAAGGTGAGCTTCGACGTGCGCTTGCAGCGCGTCGATTGAGATGCGCGCGCGCCTGATCACGGCGGGCTTGCTGATCGTGCTCGTCGGGTGCGCGTCGCAGCCGGAAGCAACGATTCCGCCGCGGCAACCGCGCGCGGCGCCCGTGGGATTTCCCGCGGCGCTCTATGCGGAAGCGCACGCCAACGGCGAACCGGTTTATCGCATCGAGCCCGAGCGTTCGGAGGTCGTGATCCTGGCGTACCGCGGCGGATCGCTGCGACGGTTCGGGCACGATCACGCCATCACCAGCCGGGACGTTAAAGGATACGTGTTGTTGCCCGCCGCGATCGGGTCGGCGCAGGCGGATCTCTACGTGCCGGTCGAATCGTTGCAGGTCGATGAGCCGGCCAAGCGCGCGCAGGCGGGCTTCGACACGCAGCCGTCGCAGCAGGATATCGACGGCACGCGGCGCAACATGATGGACAAGGTATTGGAAGCGACGCGTTATCCCTTCGTGGCGCTGCGCGTGACGCCGCAGGCGGGCGAGTTGCCGCGCGTGACGCTGCAAGCGGAGGTGACGTTGCACGGAACCACGCGCACGCTGCCGGTTACGGTCCGAATCGACACGAGCGGCGAGGACACGCTCGAAGCGTCCGGTCGGTTTGCGCTGAACCAGACGGATTTCGGTATCGTGCCGCTCGCGCTGCTCGCGGGCGCCTTGCGGGTGGAGGATCGAATCGACATCGAGTTTCATCTCCACGCCGTGCGTGTCCCGCCGGCCGCGTCCTTGCCGCCGCTCGATTAACCGCAGCGTCACCCGGGTCGGCCGGCCTCTCCGGCGACCGTCTCGCTCGGCGCCGTCGTTGCTTCCGAGAGCACGAGATCGCGCCACGTGCGGCCGGCGAGCGCTTCCTCCGCGGCCGCGGTCAGCTTTTCCATCACTGCATCGACGACGCCGTCGGGGGGAAGCGGGCCGCGCTCGAGGCCGGTGGAGCGAATCGCGCGCACGATGTCGCTTAAGGGAACCGTTTCCAGCGGACGAGCCGGCAGGTAGCCGGCCGGATTGTCCCGCGTGCGGACGAGCAAACCGTGCACGCTGTACGCCGCGAGCAGCTGCTCGATGGCAAGCAGCGGATGGTGGGTTCGCCGCGCGAGCGCTTCGGCGGTCCACGGGGCGCGTCCGCTGTAGTAATGTTCGCCGATCAGCCGCGCGATCATCAGGCCCAGCCGTTCCCGCCGGCGGTTGCTGAGCAACATGCTCTGTTCGCGTGACTCGCGCGTGACGCGCTCCGGATGCTGGTGGTAGTGCGCGATGGCGGCGCCGACGAGCAGGATCAGCCAGGAGAGATACATCCAGATAATAAAGATGATCAGGATGGCGAGGCTCGCGTAAACCGCGCGATATTGACCCGATCCGGCGACGAAAGCGGCGAACGCGAAGCCGGCGGTCTGCCACAGCACGCCCGCCACGGTCGCGCCGACGAGCGCCGAGCGCAGCCGCACTTTGGTATTGGGAATGAAGACGTAGACCAGCGCGTAACCGCCGATCACCAGCAGGTACGGAACCGTCTTGGCGGCTACGGTGAGGAAGCCGTGCAGCGGTTTGAGCCACACGCTCGAGGCGAGCGAGGCGGTGACGCCGAGCGCGGTGAAGAAGAACAACGGCCCGATGACGATGACGGCGAGATAATCGCCGAGGCGGCGCACGAAACGGCGACCGCGGCGCACGTGCCAAATGCTGTTGAAGGCGAGCTCGACTTTGCGAATCAATGTCGCGCTGGTGTAGAGCAGCAGGCCGAGACCGACGGTGCCGAGCACGCCCACCCGCATCTTGGACACGAACTGCAGGATCTGATGCGTCAGCTCGACGCCTTTTTGCTCGAGCGGCGCCAGGAAGTTGAGCAGCGTCGGCTCGAGCAGATTGTGCACGCCGAAGGCCTTGAGCACGGAGAACACGACCGCGAGCAGCGGAACCAGGGCGAGCAGCGACGTGTAGACGAGGCTCATCGCCTGCAGCCGTAGCTGTCCCTGTACGACGTCGCGGGTGACGACGGCCGCGAGGCGCAGGTAGCGGATCAGCGCCGCGCGGGCGGGCGGCTGGTCATACGGGTTGATTTCCCAGACGAAGTGCTCGAGCGTCCGGCGCCATTTGTGGAAGTTCATGCAATGAGCATTCTTATGATTCTGTGCTTATCTTAGTACGTCCGCGCCCCTGTCGTCCGCGGGCCGATTCTGTATAATCGCGCGCCTTGCCATGACCGTAGCCACCGACATTCGCAAACGCCGCACGTTCGCGATCATCTCCCATCCGGACGCCGGCAAGACCACGCTCACCGAGAAGCTGCTGCTTTTCGGCGGCGCGATTCAGCTTGCCGGCACGGTGAAGGGCCGCAAGAGCGCGCGCCACGCGACCTCCGACTGGATGGAGCTCGAGAAGCAGCGCGGTATCTCCGTGACCTCATCGGTGATGCAGTTCCCCTACGGCGACCGGGTGGTGAACCTCCTCGATACGCCCGGCCACGAAGATTTCTCGGAGGATACGTACCGCACGCTCACGGCGGTCGATTCCGCGCTGATGGTCATCGATGCGGCCAAGGGCGTGGAGGAGCGCACCATCAAGCTCATGGAAGTGTGCCGGCTGCGCAATACGCCCATCATGACCTTCATCAACAAGCTCGACCGGGAAGGGCGCGAGCCCCTCGACCTGCTCGATGAGGTCGAGCGCGTGCTCAATATCCGCTGCGCGCCCGTGACCTGGCCGATCGGCGGGGGCCGGCGCTTCAAAGGCGTGTACCACCTGCTCGACGACAGCGTGCATCTGTATAGCCCGGCCCACGGCGGGCGCATTCAGGAAGGCACGGTGATCCGCGGCTTGGCCAATCCCTTCCTGAAAGAAGTGCTCGGCGAGCAGGCCGACGAGCTGCGCGATTCCGTGGAGTTGTTAAAGGGCGCCGCCGATCCGTTCGACCGCGAGGCGTATCTCGCCGGGCGCCAGACGCCGGTGTTCTTCGGCTCGGCGATCAACAATTTCGGCGTGCGCGAGCTGCTCGACGCCTTCGTCGAATATGCGCCGCCGCCGCGCTCGCGTGACGGCGGGGCGCGGCAAGTGCTCCCCGAGGAGGAAACGTTCAGCGGCTTCGTGTTCAAGATCCAGGCGAACATGGACCCCAGGCACCGCGACCGCATCGCCTTCGTGCGCGTCACGTCCGGCCGTTATACGAAGGGCATGCGGCTGTATCAGGTCCGCACCGAACGTGAAATGCAGGCGACGGGCGCGATCACGTTCATGGCGCGCGAGCGCGAGGCGGTCGATGAGGCCTACGCCGGCGATATCATCGGCCTGCACAATCATGGAACCATACAGATCGGCGATACCTTTACCGAAGGCGAGCCGCTCAAGTTCGGCGGTATCCCGGATTTCGCGCCCGAGCTGTTCCGCCGCGTGCTGCTCGCCGATCCGCTGCGCATGAAGGCGCTGCAAAAAGGGCTCGATCAATTGAGCGAAGAGGGCGCCACCCAGATCTTTCGTCCGCTCATCGGCAATGAATTAATCCTCGGCGCGGTCGGCGCCCTGCAATTCGACGTCGTCGCCTGGCGCTTGAAGCACGAATACGGCGTCGAATGCCGCTACGAGCCGGTCGACGTGGCGACGGCGCGCTGGATCGACGTCGGCCCCGCGCGCCTCAGGGAGTTCCGCGCGCAGTACGAGGCGCGGCTCGCGCTCGACCGCTTTGGCGGCCTCGTGTATCTCGCGCCCTCGCCGGTCAACCTCAAGCTCACGATGGAACGCTGGCCCGACGTCGTTTTCCGCTCCACGCGCGAACACTAGTATCGCCGTTTCCCGCCATTTCGCTCGCCGCCCGGGCGCCGGCAATTTGACGCCCATTCCCCGTTGGCACGCCGGTTGCTTTATCAGTAGCAACCGGCCGAAGGGCCGGTCGACATCCGCCCTGACTGGGCTGGAACCGCCCGACCGCAAGGGGAAGCAAATGGAACAGGAAGGTTTTGCGCCGATTGCCTACGACCAGCCACGATGGTGGTCGCTGTTCCTTGCCGCCGTGTTGCTCCTGGCCGCCGCGCTTTGCGCCACCGCCAAGGCGGACGAAATGCATCTGCTCATCAACGGAAAGGCGATTCACCTCAACGAAAAGCCCGGCGTCCACTACAACGAGAGCAACTGGGGCGCGGGATTTCAGTACGACATGGCGGACAAGCGCAGCGACTGGGTGCCGTTCGTCGCGGCTTCCGGGTTTCTCGATTCGAACCGCAACGCGTCGTATTACGCCGGCGGCGGCACGCTGCGCCGCTACTACTTCAATCTCGGCGATACCCGCATGCACGCGGACGTCGGCGGTATCGCGTTCCTCATGACGCGCAAAGGTTTCCGGAACGACCATCCTTTCTTCGGAGTGCTGCCGGCGTTCTCGCTGGGCGGCGACAAGATCTCCGTCAACATGACGTTCATACCGAAAGTCGATCCCAAGGCGGTACCGCTGTTCTTCTTCCAGTTGAAGATCAGTTTCGATCTGTTCCAGTCGAGCCGCTAGCCCACAGTCCCGCGCACGACGTGCGGGTCATCGCGTCGTCCGCCCTGCGTCGCCGAGTCATGCCGGGAAGCGCAGCGTCGCGCGGCGAAACGAATACCGGTTTTTCTACCGCAACAAGGCGACGCTCTTGATCTGGGCGTACACCGGCATTCCGTTCTTGAGGCCGAGGTCCGAGGCGGACTTGCGCGTGATGCGGGCGAGCAAGATGGTGTCGCCGACGCGCAAGCGCACGACCACGCGCCCCGGCGCGTCCTCGGCGATCTCCTCGATCTGCGCCGCCAGCACGTTCTGGGCGCTGGTACGTTCCGGCCGGACCAGTGCCACGCTGACGTCCCGTGCATGGACGCGAAAGCGGGCTTTCGCGCCCATCGGAGCGGTGTCGCCGATGGCCGCGAGTCGTCCGCCGTTGAATTCGAGATAGGTCAATTGAAAAGCGTCATCGCGCTCCACCACCGTCGCGTCGATGACCGCGCTCGCGGTATCGCTGCGCGCGAGCGGCAAGTCGAGGCGCGTGAGCATCGCTCCGAGCGCGCCGTGGGCGCGCACGGCGCCGTTCTCCATCAGCACCATGTAGTCGCACAGCCGCGCGACTTCCTCGGCGGCGTGACTCACGTATAGGGCCGGTATCGACAGCTCCCGGTGCAGTCGCTCGAGGTACGGCACGATATCCGCCTTGGCGGCGTCATCGAGTCCGGAGAGCGGCTCATCGAGCAGCAGCAGGCGCGGGCTCGACAACAGCGCGCGCGCGATCGCGACGCGCTGGCGCTCGCCGCCCGAGAGGTGCTGCGATCCGCGCGGGAGCAGCGCTTTCAAGCCCAGCCACTCGACCGCCTGCCCGAACTCGATGCGGCGCTCTTTGGCCGGCGTCCGGTTCAGGCCGTACTCGAGGTTGTCCCGGACGGAAAGATGCGCAAACAAGCTCGCTTCCTGGAACACGTAGCCGATCGCGCGACGATGCGCGGGCACGAAGTGCCGGCGCGATTCGTCCTGCCAGCATTCCCCGTCGATACAGACTTTCCCGCGCGGCGCGCGCACCAGCCCGGCGACGCAACGCAGCACGCTCGTTTTTCCGGAACCGGAAGGGCCAAAGAGCGCGGTGATGCCGCGGCTCGGCGCGGTGAATACGGCATCGAGCGCGAAGCCGCCGAGCGCCGTCTGCAGGCTCACCTCGATCTTGCTCACCGCAATGGCTCCCAGCGGCGGTTGATCATGAAGAGCACCAGCAGCACGAGAAAGGCGAAGACCACCATGCCGGCGGATAGCGCGTGCGCATGCACGTACTCCAGCGCTTCCACATGATCATAAATCGCGACCGACAGCACCTTGGTTTTTCCCGGTATCGCACCGCCGATCATGAGAACGACGCCGAATTCCCCGACGGTGTGAGCGAAACCCAGCACCGTTGCCGTGAGGAGGCCGGGTCGGGCCAGCGGCAGCGCGACCGTGAAGAAACGATTCCATGGCGAGGCGCGCAATGTCGCCGCGACTTCGAGCGGGCGTTCGCCGACGGCCTCGAAGGCGTTATAGATCGGCTGTACCACGAACGGCAGCGAATAAATCACCGAACCGATGACCAGACCGGCGAACGTGAAGGGCAGCGTCCCGAGCGCGAGTGTTTGGGTGAGCCAGCCACCCGGTCCATTGGGCCCGAGAAACAGTAATAGATAAAACCCGAGCACGGTGGGCGGCAATACCAGCGGCAGGGCGACGAAAGCGGCGACCGGCTGCTTCAGCCATGAGCGCGTACGCGCGATCCACCAGGCGATCGGCGTGCCGACCAGGAGCAGCACCGCGGTGGTGACGGCGGCGAGTTTTATGGTCAGCCAAACGGCGAGCCAGTCCGCTTCACTCATGTCGACGGCATCCTGCGGTATCGGCGGTCACACGCGAATGAATTTCTCGCAAGGAAAGGCGAAAACAATTGTTATTGGAAGCAGGACCGTTCAGGGCGCTAACGCGGCGTAGTGTATCCCAGTTCCTCGATAATCGAACGCGCCGGCGGCGAACGCAGGTAGTCGATAAAGGCGCGCGCGGCGGGTGCATCGGCCGCACGCTTCAGCAATACCGCCTCCTGATGCAACGGAGCGTAAAGTTCCACCGGCACCAGCCAATACGAGCCGACCTGCGCGGCGGGGAGGGCGCGGACCTGCGCCCATGCCACGAAGCCGAGTAGCGCGTTGCCGCTGCGCACAAACTGGAACGCCTGGGTGATGTTTTCGCCTTGCACGAGACGCGGCCGCAGGCGTTCCTCGACGCCGAGCCGCCGCATCACTTGCACGGCGGCCGCGCCATACGGCGCGGTTGTCGGATTGGCGACGGCGAGGTGCGCGAAGTCGCCCTTGCGCAGTATTGCGCCGTCCTTATCGACGACGCCCGCTCGCGCGCTCCATAAAACCAGGCGGCCGGTCGCATAGATGAACCGGGTGCCGGAAACGGTCAGGCGCTCCGCTTCGAGCCTGCGCGGGTAGGCGGCGTCGGCGGCGAGCAGTACGTCGAAGGGCGCGCCGTTCTTGATTTGCGCGTAGAGCTTGCCGGTTGCACCGAAGCTCGTGACGAGCCTGTGGCCCGTGCGGCGCTCGAAGTCGGGGGCCAGGCGGTTTATCGCCTCGGTGAAATTCGCCGCCGCCGCAACGGTAACGTCCGCGGCCGTGGCCGGGCCGGGTATCAGGAACGGCGCGAGAAGCACGAACAAGAATGGGAGGAATAGGTGCGGCATAACCGTCTGATTATCTCGGTAGGTAAAGCGGTTTCGACCTGCGGTTCGCGAAAGGGCGGAAACCGCCGGTTCATTCTAACCCATGGCCGAAGCAGGGAGGCGACAGCCGACGCGCCGGCGGCCGTACTCGCTTGCCGGCTCAAAAAGGCGTTGCTACAGTGGCCGCGGCATGGCGTGCTGCCGTGCGCTGATTATTAGGCGCGGGGGTTCATAAAGGTACCGGCGCGTTCATTCAGTATCGAGGGTCATGATGCGACCGGAATAGATCATCAAGCAGTCGGCGGGGAGAGAATAAAATGGAATCGATGCAAGGATCGTCAGCAAACAATAGCGGTATCCTCAGGTTGGGCCGGTGGTGGCAACTGATCATCGGCATCGTGTGCATGGCGATGATCGCCAATCTTCAGTACGGTTGGACGCTCTTCGTTAATCCCATCAACGACAAGTTCCAGTGGGGCAGGGCCGCGATTCAGGTCGCCTTCACGATCTTCGTGCTCACTGAAACCTGGCTGGTGCCGGTCGAAGGTTATCTGGTCGACAAATTCGGTCCGCGCATTGTTACTCTCATCGGTGGAGTGCTGGTCGGCATTTCCTGGACCATGAACGCCTATGCCGACTCGCTGACGCTGCTGTACATCTCCGCCGCGATCGGCGGCACCGGCGCGGGCGCGGTGTACGGCACGTGCGTCGGCAATGCGCTCAAGTGGTTTCCCGACCGCCGCGGGTTGGCCGCCGGGTTGACCGCGATGGGGTTCGGCGCCGGCTCCGCGCTCACCGTGATTCCGATCGCCTCGATGATCAAGGGCAGCGGTTACGAGGCGACGTTCCTGTATTTCGGTATCGGCCAGGGCGTGGTCGTGTTCCTGCTCGGCTGGCTGCTGCGCGCCCCGACCGAGGGCGAACTGCGCGCCGTGCCGAAGACGAGTCTCATCGCCGCGTCGAAAGTGCCGAACCACACGCCCACCCAGATGGTTAAGACACCGGTCTTTTGGGTCATGTATCTCATGTTCGTCATGATGGCGGCCGGCGGCCTGATGGCGACCGCGCAACTCGCGCCGATTGCGAAGGATTTCCAGATCGCGGATATCCCCGTGAGCCTGATGGGCCTGACGCTGCCCGCGCTCACTTTCGCACTCTCGATCGATCGGGTGTTGAACGGCGTGACGCGCCCGTTTTTCGGCTGGGTCTCGGACTGGCTCGGGCGCGAGAACACGATGTTCGTCGCGTTCTTCCTGGAAGGCGTCGGTATCATCGCGCTCAGCCACTTCGGGCGGGACCCGGTCGCGTTCGTGTTGCTGACCGGCCTCGTGTTCTTCGCGTGGGGCGAAATCTACAGCCTGTTCCCGTCCACCTGCGGCGATACCTACGGGTCGCGCTACGCCACGGCGAACGCCGGGCTGCTCTACACGGCGAAAGGCACGGCGTCGCTGCTCGTGCCGTTCACGAGCATACTCGCCGCGAGCGGCGGCTGGCATACCGTGTTCTACGCGGCGGCGGCATTGAACATCGTCGCCGCGGTGATGGCGCTGGCGGTGTTGAAACCCCTGCGCCAGCGCATGTTGGGCGCGCCCGAGGTGGAAGCGAGCGCTATCGGAGTCGCCGCCGAGTAAGAAGCGTTGTCTCGGGTTCGCGCATGCGCTGGTTGAGGTTTTCCCGGCAGGACACGGCCGGGTTCGGTTTCGTCGAAGCCGACCGCGTTCGCGTCTGTCGCGGCGATATGTTCGGGGCCTACGAGCCGACCGATCAAGCGCTCGCCTTGAGCGAGATCCAGTGGGAACCGCCTTGCGTCCCGACGAAAATGATCGCGCTCTGGAACAACTTCCACGAAGCGGCGCGGAAGTTCTCCCTCGCGCTGCCCGAAACTCCGCTGTTCTTTATCAAGAGCGCCAATTCGTTTTGCGCCCACGGCGCGACCATCCCGCCGCCCCGATCCTACTCCGGTCGCGTGCTTTATGAGGGCGAGCTGGGCATCGTCATCGGCAAGCGCGGCAAGAATATCGCGCCGGAGGACGCCGCGGCGCACATCTTCGGCTACACCTGCGTCAACGACGTAACCGCCATCGACCTGCTGAAGGCGGACCCGAGCTTCACCCAGTGGACGCGCGCGAAGAGTTTCGACGGGTTCAGCCCGTTCGGGCCGGTCGTCGCGACGGACGTAAGCCCGGCCGATTTGTCGGTGCGCACGCTCGTCAATGGCAAGGAGCGGCAGAACTACCCGGTGCGCGATATGATCTTCGCGCCGGCGCAACTGGTGAGCCTGATCTCGCGAGACACGACGCTGTCGCCGGGCGATATCATCTCGTGCGGCACCTCGGTCGGTTCCGGACCGATGCCGCATGGGGCGACCGTTGAAATCGTCATCGAGGGTATCGGCACGCTTTCGAACCGGTATGGTTAACGGACGATGCATTAGCCAATGAGGATGCGATGAAGATTGTCGTGGTGGGGGCGGGCGCGATCGGCGGCTATCTCGGCGCCAAGCTCGCGCTTGCCGGTGAAGAGGTCACGTTCATCGCGCGCGGCGCGAACCTTGCGGCGCTAAAAGCGCAAGGCCTGAAGCTGATCCTCGAAGACGGCACCGAGGCGCACGCGCGCGACGTGCGCGCGTGCGAAAAAGCCGCCGACGCCGGTCCGCACGACGTCGTGCTCCTCACGTTGAAGGCGCACCAGGTAGCGGCCGTCGCCGAGAGCCTGCGCCATCTGTGCGGCGAGCGAACCGCCATCGTGACGATGCAGAACGGCATCCCGTGGTGGTATTTCCACAAGCACGGCGGCGAATACGAAGGCAAGCCCGTGCGCGCCGCCGACCCCGACGGCACGATCGCGCGCCACATCGACCCCGCACGGGTCATCGGCAGCGTGGTCTACCCGGCGGCCAACCTCGTCGCGCCCGGTGTCGTGCAGGTGATCGAAGGCAACCGCTTCAGCCTCGGCGAGCTCGACGGCTCCACCACGCCGCGGCTGCAAGCGATCGCCCAGAGCCTGATAAAAGCCGGGTTCAAGGCGCCGATCACGAACGACATCCGCGGCGAAATCTGGCTCAAGCTCTGGGGCAACCTGAGCTTCAATCCGATCAGCGCGCTGACTCACGCCACCCTCGTCGACATCTGCCGGTTTCCGCTGACGCGCGATCTCGCGATGCAGATGATGCTCGAGGCCGAAGCGATCGCGAAGAAGCTCGGCGTCACGTTCAAAGTCAGCATCGAGCGGCGGATCGCCGGCGCGGAAAAAGTGGGCGCGCACAAGACGTCCATGTTGCAGGATATCGAGCAAGGGCGACCCATCGAGATCGAAGCGCTGGTCGGCTCGGTGGTCGAGCTCGGCGCGCTGACGCAGACGCCGACGCCCCACATCGGCGCCGTCTATGCGTGCGCCAGCCTGCTCGCGCAGACGCTGAACGCGCAACACGGCAAGCTCGAAATCGTGCGTTAGATTTTTTTGAACCATAACGTCGGGAATCGTAAGCCATGAGCACTGCTTCCACTGTCATCGAATTGTTGAATGCCGGCGCGCCCGCGGCGCGCGCCTTGAGCGCGCCGGGCGGCGCTCCGCTGACCTATCAGGCGCTGCGCGGTTTGGTCGCCGAGACGATCAAAACGCTCAACGGCAAGGGCATCGGCAGAAACGACCGCGTGGCGATCGTGCTCGACAACGGGCCGGAGATGGCGACCGCGTTTCTCGGTGTCGCCGCCGGCGCCACCGCCGCGCCGTTGAATCCCGGTTATCGCGCGGAGGAATTCGAATTCTATCTGACGGATCTGAAAGCCAAGCTGCTGATCATCGAGAGCGAAAAGATTTCGCCGGCCGTGGACGTGGCAAACAAGCTCGGCATTCCCATCGCGCGGTTGCGGGCGACGCCGGAGAAAGGCGCCGGATATTTCGCGCTGGCATTCCCGCACGCGGCGCCGGCCGCGGCCGCGCGGCCCGGGCCCGGCGCGGCGGACGACATCGCGCTGGTGCTGCACACCTCCGGCACGACGTCGCGCCCCAAGATCGTGCCGCTCATGCAGCGCAACATCTGCGCCTCGGCGCACCACATTCGCCGCACGCTCGCCTTCACCGCCGCCGATCGCGGTCTCAATATCATGCCGTTGTTCCACATTCACGGACTGATCGCCGGCATTCTTTCGCCGCTTTCCGCCGGGGGCGAGGTGTGCTGCACGCCGGGATTCAACGCGCTCAAGTTTTTCGGCTGGATGGCGGAAGCACGGCCGACCTGGTACACGGGTGTGCCGACGATGCATCAAGCCATATTGGCGCGCGCCGACAAGAACGCCGACGTAATCCAGGCGAATCCGTTGCGCTTTATCCGCTCGTCCTCGTCCTCGATGCCCCCGCAAGTAATTCGCGAGCTCGAACGCGTGTTCGGGGCGCCGGTCATCGAGGCCTACAGCATGACCGAAGCCGCGCACCAGATGACGAGCAATCCCTTGCCGCCCGGCAAGCGCAAGCCCGGGGCGGTCGGCGTGGCGGCCGGCCCGGAGGTGTGCGTGCTCGACGGCGCCGGCAACCCGGTCGCGCCCGGCGTGGTGGGGGAGGTCGCGATCCGCGGCCCGAACGTAATGTCGGGCTACGAGAATAATCCCAAGGCCAACGCCGAGGCGTTCGTGAACGGCTGGTTCCGTACCGGCGACCAGGGCGTGATGGACGCCGAGGGCTACGTCAGCATCACCGGTCGCTTGAAGGAGATCATCAACCGCGGCGGCGAGAAGGTCTCGCCGCGCGAAGTGGACGAGGTGCTCATGGACCATCCCGCCGTCGCGCAGTGCGTCACGTTCGCGATTCCCCATGAAAAACTCGGCGAGGACGTCGCCGCCCTGGTGGTGCTGCGGGAGGGCGCGACGGCGGGCGAAAAGGAGCTGCGCGACTTCGCGGCCGTGCACCTGGCCGACTTCAAGGTCCCGCGCAAGATTCTTTTCCGCAGCGAGATCCCCAAAGGCGCGACCGGAAAATTGCAGCGCATCGGGCTCGCGCAAAAACTCGGTATCGCTTAACCGGAAGCTGTCCGGGGAGAGAACAGCCGCCGCGCTTCACGCGCTCGTCGGCGGACTGTCGAGCCGCGCCAGCGCCTCGCGGTAGACCGCCTCGGTTTCCCGTTCCTGCCGCAGCGCGATGCCGAGATCGTGCAGCAGGCCGTCCTTTAGACCGTACACCCAGCCGTGCACGGTCAGATCCTGGCGCGCGGCCCACGCATCCTGCACGATGGTGGTACGGCACACCTGCATCACTTGCTCGATCACGTTGAGTTCGCACAAGCGGTCCCAGCGCGCGTCTCCGGCGGGAAGCCCGGCCATCAGCGCGGCGTGTTTGTCGCGCACGTCCTCGATATGACGCAGCCAGTTGTTGATCAATCCGAGGCGTTCGCCCTCCAGCGCCGACTTCACCCCGCCGCATCCGTAGTGACCGCACACGATGATGTGCCTCACTTTCAGCACGTCGACCGCGTACTGAATGACGGAGAGGCAGTTGAGGTCGCTGTGAACCACGACGTTGCCGACGTTGCGATGGACGAACACTTCGCCCGGCTGCAGTCCGGTGATCTGGTTCGCCGGCACGCGGCTGTCGGAGCACCCGATCCATAGATATTCCGGCCGCTGAATGGCGGCGAGCTTGCGGAAGAAGCTCGCGTCTTGCGCGCGGGTCTTGGCCGCCCAGTCGCGATTGTTGTCGAAAAGCTTCTGCAGGTAGCGCATGCCGATGCGATCGATCAGTGCAGCTTGGTGCGTGGTCGCGTCGGGCGCGTCAGGAAGTCCGCGATGACCAGCAGCACCGTGCGCAGAGCGCCGAAAAGCGCGCGCTGGTGCAGTCGATAGAGGCTGCGGTAAACGATGCGCGCGATCCAGCCTTCAAGCCAGATATCCCCGGTCAGGTTGCCCATAAGATTACCCACGGTCGTGTATTCGCTCAAGGATACGAGCGAGCCGTAGTCGTGGTACACGAATTTGCGCAACGGTTTTCCCTTCAAGCGCCGCGCGAGCGAGCGCACCAGCAGCGACGCTTGTTGATGGGCCGCCTGCGCCGTCGGAGGAACCGGCCGGTCATGGCCGGGACGCGGACAACTCGCGCAGTCGCCGAGCGCGAAGATGTCAGGGTCGCGCGTCGTCTGCAGCGTCTGGTGCACGACCAGCTGGTTCAGGCGATTGGTTTCGAGCCCGCCGATGTCTTTGAGAAAATCGGGCGCCTTGATGCCGGCCGCCCACACCTTGAGCGCGGCATGGACGAACATGCCGTCGTGCATGTAAAGGCCGTTCGCCGTCACGCGCGTGACCCGCTTTCCCGTGTACACGTTGACGTGCAGGCGCTTCAGCTCCTTCTCGGCGGGTTCGGACAGCCGGGCCGGCAGCGCGGGCAGGATGCGCTCCGCCGCTTCGACGAGCGTCAGTTGCACGTCTTTCTCGGGCACGATGCGATCGAAGCCGTAAGCGACGAATTGACGCGCGGTGTGGTGCAGCTCGGCGGCGAGCTCGACGCCGGTCGCGCCCGCGCCGACGATGGCGACGTTCAAGAGCCCGCTGTCCGCCGGAATGCCCTGCGTCTGCGCCCGCATGTAGGTTTCCAGCAGGCGCTGCTGAAACCGATCCGCCTCTTCGCGGTTGTCGAGAAACGTGCAGTATTCGCGCACGCCGGAAATGCCGAAATCATTCGTGACGCTGCCGATCGCGATGACCAGCAGATCGTAGGGAACGGTACGTTCGGGAATGATGATCGATTCGTCGGCGCCGAGCGTCGGCGCGAGGTGCACGAGCCTATGTTCGCGATCGAGGCTATGAAACCGCCCGAGGCGAAAGTCGAAACCGCGCCAGCGCGCCTGCGCGAGATAATCGAGCGCGTCTTCGTAAGAATCGAGCGTGCCCGCCGCCACCTCGTGCAGCAGCGGTTTCCACAGATGCGTCAGCGAGCAGTCGATCAGTGTGACGTGCGCGCGGTGGCGCCGCCCGAGCTTGTCGCCGAGCCGACTGGCGAGCTCGAGGCCGCCCGCGCCGCCGCCGATGACGACGATGCGGGGAAGTTGTTCCGTTGTCATGCGTGCTTCTCGGTGCGCCGCCGTCCGCCGTTCGGGCGGCCGGTGCGTGGATAGGTCGATCGCGGGCGGGGGATCATGAATTATTGTCGTTGTTGTCGGTGTGCATCTCGAGCTTGACGGCGCTCCTGCGGCCGCGGCGGTCGTTTTTCCTGACAATAGTAAAATGACATCCAACGCCGGCCGTAGGGTGCGCCGTGCGCACCAGAATATAAAAGCGGTGCGTGGGACGCACCCAGTGCCATTCCCTTATACGGGTTAGGTGCTCTTAGTAACCTTTGGGGAGCGTTGTCGTATCTACGAACGGCATAAACCGCGCGCCAATATATCGAGGTTCAGGCCGGTTGGGAATGCGGGACCGCATGATCGTGCGCCGGCGCGAGATGCCGGTGCGCCGTGTGTGACCGCGAGCCGGCTCGGTCGAATGCGGCGCCAGCCCGGGAAAGAAGGGCTGTGGATTAACCGCGCGGGAGCGAGAACCGCACGATCGTGCCCTTGCCGGGCTCGCTTTCGAGCCTGATCGCGCCGCCGTGCGCCTCGATGATCTGCTTGACGATGGGCAGCCCCAAGCCGATGCCCGAGCGATGTTGCGAGGCGGTGACGAACTTGTCGAAAATCCTGTCCTTGATCTCGTCCGGCACTCCCTTGCCGTTGTCCGCGACCCAGCACTCCACCTTGGCGTCCGCGGCGGCCGTGGCCCCGAGCGCCACCGTACCGCCCGGCGCGCTGTCGATCGCGTTGGAGATGAGATTTTGATAGACACGTTCGAGCAGATCGCGATCGCCGTTCAGCATCAGGTCATCCGGTATCTCGTTGACGATCTGCGTATTGGACGTGGTGGCGAGCGAGATCAGAGCGCGGACGGCGGAATCGGCGACGGCGGCGAGATAAACCGGGGCGCGCTCGATCTTGATATTCGCCGCCGTGCGTATGTTCTGCTCTTCCTGCAAGAGTTTGGTGATCAGCGCCTGCATCTGTTCGATGTTGCGTTTGACCACGCTTTGGGTGTTCCGCACGCGCTCGCTGACGGCGGCGGTTTCCAGCTCGCGTTCGATTAGGGCGATGGCATAGTAAATAGCCGCCAGCGGCGAACGCAGGTCATGTACCAGAAATTTGAGGTACTCCTCGCGACGTTTTAGTTCGGCGCTGTCGCGCCGCTCGACATACGCCTGGACCGAGGTCTTGATGCCTTCGTCGATCAATTCACTGATCACGCGATTGGCGTCACCAACGACGTAAAGTTGCGCGTCCTCGGCGGTTCGCACGATGCAGCGGCGCAGCAGTTTGTATTCTTCGACCAGTTGCGCCAGGTCGTACCCGTTCGCGTGCCGCTCCTTGCCGTGCGCGGCACTAAAGGCCGCCAGACGCGCGGCGGATTTATCCGGCTGACGAAGCTCTTCCGCCAATTCGTCGATCAGGACGGGTATATGGTCGTGCAGGATGGCGCGCTCCAGATTGCGGGCGCCGGGAAGCTGCCTCACCTCGTTTTCCCAGGAAGACAGCAGCGCTTCCTTTTGCCGCTGGATCAGCGCGGCGAGCGCGTGCGGCGTAGCGATTTCCACTGAGCAGTCCTCCCGGCCGATGACGTTGACCGAACGATCCAACCGGCGATCATTCGTAATCGGTATAAGCGGATATCGAGACTTACAAGTCATGTTAACACCGCGCCGCGGCATGAGGAGGGAAAGCACTGGAAACACTAGGGGAAAGCACGCACACCGTCCGGCTGAGCGGCGTGTCTACGGCTGCGGCTGTTTTATCCAGGCGGAGATAAGGTTAACCGCCTCTTGTTCCATGCCGATGTAACCGTGCCAATGCTGCGCTTCACACGGGTCGCCGCGCGCGCCGGCGCCGCCGTTCACCAGGAGCTGCTTTTTGATCGGCGCGTGTTTCAGACCCTTCATGATGTACGGCACATCCTGCGGCCGGCAAATGGAGCAGGCGTCGTTCTCATGATGCATGACGAGCACGGGAATGTGGATCTTCTCGAGCGCCTGTGTCGGCACCGCGCCGGTCTTGTCGTAACGCGTGACGCTGGAAGTCAGCACGATACCGGCGAGCTCGCGGTCGCCGAAATCTATCGCCGCGGCCGTCGCCGATATCGTGCCGCGGCTGGTGCCGACCAGCCAGACGGGCAGACGCGCGTCTTGTTTCAGGTACGCGACGAGCCGGCCGAGGTCTTCCAGGTGCGGCCGGCTGATGCGAAACGCGTAGTCCATGTCTTCCTTGTCGGTCGGTTTGCCCACAACCGCGACGTTGAATCCGTTGGCGGCGAAGAAGTCGCGACTGCGCACGAGAAAGTTGTTCGACCGCGGTACGCCGTTCTTCATCCCGATGCCGCCGGCGCCGCCGGGAAGCAGCACGACGGTGGCCGAGGCATCCGGCCGCTTCATGTACCAGAACGACACCGATACGCCCGGACGCGTGTCGATCTTGACCAGCCGGTCTTCGGCAAAAGTGCCGGCGCAGAACGCGAGGAGAACCACAGCGCCGAATAACGCGGCGCATTTCGCGCGCGCGGGATGGAGGACCGTCATAGCGCGCTGTAACCGCGCGCCATCGCGACCGCGGCGAATACCATCAGCACGACGAGCAAGGCCTGCACATGACTGATGGTGGCGATGATGCGCGCCCTGCCTGGAATCGCCACGACGCCGGCCGAGCCGCCGCGTCCGATCGCGAGACGCCAGCGAATCAACAGAATCATCGGCCAGATCTCGAGTAACAGGATGACGCCGAGGAGTATCATTTTCGTGAGGAAGAAATAATTGCCGTTGTAGTAATCGATACCTTTCTCGGTTTCGCCGAGATACCGCCACAATCCGGTCGCGATCCAGAGCATGGCCGCGACACCCCAGAGCGTGTCGGCGCGGAAGACGCGTTGCAGCGAGCGTGCGTCGGGCACCTCGCGCAGCGCGGTGGCGCGATTGATGACGGCGCCGAGCCCGAGGCCGAGCGCAATGAGATGAAGGGCGGCGAGTGTTATCTGAGTCATGCGGGCGATTTTTAATATTGTGAAAGCCGCTGGCGCGGCGCGATTTGTCCCTAACGAATTACCGGAAGCGATCTCAAAATCCACGTATTGGAGATTGCTGCGTCGCGAACTCCGCTCCGTTGCCACTGTAAGCGCGAGCTCATTATAGAGTCCTCACGACGGCGCCGCCGTGCGCTTTTGGGGGCAGGCCAATCGCCGATGCCATTGTCGTCGCCAGGCGGGTTTTTGCGCAGCACCTTGCGTCCGACCATCCCTCGCTTCCGTCCGGGGATACCGCATGGCAGCGGCGCCGCTTTCCTGTCACTCCGGTGCCCCTTGCCGCATTTGCCGACCGGGCGGGACCGCGCGTGCCGCGATGGTCAAGCCGTCGCTTTCTTTTTGGCGATGGTTCCGGCAAGAGCCGTTGCCTGGCGCGCGGCCATGCCGTAAATCGGCAACGACGGATTCGCGCCGATGCTGGTCGGAAAGATCGAGCCGTCGATGATCCAAAGATTCGCCAACTGATGGTGTTTGCCCTGACTGTCGACGACCGAACGCTTCGGATCTTCGCCCATGGCGCAGCCGCCCATCACGTGCGCCGAGAACAGCTGCGCGTGCAGCGTTTTCAGCGGCAGCGCCTCGATCGCCGTTTTCGCCTCGGACCAGGAGTTGTACATGCCGGCGTCGGTATGCGCGGGCGCGACCTGCTTCGCGCCCGCCGCGAATTGGCACTCCGCCATGGACAGGTACGCGTGGCGAATGCCTTCCCACAGGTAGCGGTTCATCGGATAGTCGATGAGCGGGCTGCCGTCGTCGGCGAGCGATACCGTGGCGCCTTCGCTTTCGGGATTAAAACCGTCCCGCAGCAACGCGATCATGGCGTTGAAGTGCGGCAGGGACGCCATGAAGTCCGCGTGCGCCTGACCGAAGCGCGTGAAAATGGTGCTGGCGAGCACGGGATGTTGCGGCGCGACCTCGAGCTTGTAACCGATCTTGCCGGTGACGCCGTCGCGATAGAGAAATTGATTCGAATACGCCGACTGCGGCGCGCCGTCGAACGGATTGATCCGTTCCGGCATGATCGCCCCGCTGGCGTTGACGACGTGCAGAAACGTGCGCTTGCCGACACGATGATGCGGATCGGGCGCCTTCGAACGCAGCAGCAACGCGGGGCTGTTGATGCCGCCGCCGGCCAACACCACGTGCGGCGCTTGCACGCGCAGCTGCACGCCGGTCGGATCGACGCCGTTGTCGTTCAGCGCCATTGCGTGCACGGCGACGACGCGGTCGCCCTTGATCTCGAGGGTTTGCGCCCGCGCCCGCGTCACGAGCGTCGCACCGCGCTCGAGCGCGGCCGGCACGGTCGTGACCAGCATCGATTGCTTGGCGTCGACCGGACAACCGGTGCCGCAATAGCCCAAGTTACGGCATGCCTTGACGTTGCGATGAATGGTCGCCGCGTGCCAGCCGAGTTTTTGCGCGCCGCGATAAAGCACGTCGTTATTCGGATTCATCGCTTCCCATCGCGCGATGTTCAACCGCTTTTCCATCATCGCGAACCACGGCGCCATTTCGTCCACGGTGAAGCCTTTGAGGCCGTAAGCTTCCGTCCAATGCGCCAGCGTTTCGGGCGGCGTGCGAAAGCAGCTCGTCCAGTTCACCGTCGTCGAGCCGCCGACCGCGCGCCCCTGCAAAATGACGATGCCTTTGTCCTTGGTGCGGCGGCCGGCGACGTCGTAATAAAGGGCGGGATAGGCCTCGCTCTCGAGCATGTGAAAATCTTTGGCGGTGTAATAGCCGCCTTCTTCGAGCAGGATCACCTTTAATCCCGCCTGCGAGAGGATTTCCGCGGTGACCCCGCCGCCGGCCCCGGTGCCGATGATCGCGATGTCCCCGCTCAACGTCCGATCCTGCGTGAGCGCGGCGGCGTTGATGACGTCCCGTCTTGCCGTCGTCTTTGACTGTGCCATGGCTCCTCCTACGCGAGCGTCGGCGGACCGCCGTAACCGATGCGCGGCCATGATTTCGGATTGCTGTACCAGCTGCCGATGACGAGATCGTGCAACGCCGTGTAGGCGGAGCGCAGCAGACCGAAGCGGCTGTCGCGCCAGTTGGAGAGGAACTTGGCGACGTCCTCGTCGGACGCCTGCTCCCACGGCTTCCAGACGCCGGCGAGCAATGCTCGCGTCACTCCCAGGTTCAGCAGATTGAACAGGTCGCGCAGCTCCTTGCGCACGCCGGGCGCGAGAAACACGCTCGTTTGATCGACACCGGCAATCACTTCGGTAATCGCCGCTTGCTGTGGTTCCGGATTTTGCGGCAGCGCGCCTTGGAGCAGGACCGGCGCGATGCGCCGCAGAATGACGGCGTCTTCGGCGGTCAGAAACGCATAAGCCCTTTCACGCGGTGTCGCGGCGAAGGCCGGCGCGAGCCAGCGGCCCGCGAGCAGTAGCGCCGCGCCCGCGACGCCGGCCTTGAGGAGCGCGCGGCGGCCCGGATTGAATGGATGCACTCGGGGGCGTGTCGATTCCGTTTTCATGGTGCGCCTCGTGGTTGCGCCGTTATCGGTGGACGGATGCGCGCCAGCGTGGAGGCGTCGGCGCGTCGTTGCGGCGCGGAGGTTTTCCAGCATCTCATAAAGGGTCATGAAGGACATCCTCCGCGTGGTCGGGCCTCGACGTTCCGATCGCGGTGTGGCGGCGATCGAGAAACTTGTCGAAGTGGATGTCGTACGCCGCCACGCCCGCGGCGGACAGCACGCCGGCGGCGGCATCCACCATCGCGGGCGGGCCGCAAAGGTAGGCGTGAGCGGCGCGCACGTCGAAACCCGAGCGACCGATCCAGTCCGTGACGAGGCCGCGCGCGCCGCGCCAGTCGCTATCCGGCGGTTCTTCGGAGAGCACCGGCAGAAACTCGAATCGGCCTTTCCATTGTCGTCCGATCTCGGCGATTTCGTCGAGACAGTAAAGATCCGGCTGGCGGCGGGCGCCGTAGAGGTAAAGCACGTCGCGCCGGCAATTGTCGCGCAGCGCCTGCTCGAGGATCGCCTTGATCGGCGCCATGCCGCTGCCGCCGGCGACGCACAGGATCGGCGCCGCGGCCGCATACAAATAAAAGGAGCCGTGGGGAGCGTCGAGCTCGAGGCGCGTTCCGGTCCTGTCGGTCCGGCGCAGCCACTCGCTCATCTCGCCGCCCGGCACCAGACGTACATGGAACAGCAGGACTTGTTGGTCGGACGGCGCGCGGGCAAATGAATAGGATCGCGCCGGTTCGATGCCGGCGACGCCCAATTGCGCGTACTGTCCGGCGATGTAGGTGAGCGGTTCGTCGAGCTCGACGGACAGCTCCAGGATGTCATGCGTGAGGAACCGCGTGCCGCGGATCACCGCGGCGACGACCCGCGGCTTCGGCAATACCAGGCCGAGCCGGTCGAGCACGACGTGCACGTCGGTCTTGAGCGCGCTCTGGCACGCGAGGATATACCCGGCCTTCAGGTCCGCGGCGCTCAGCACGTAGGCGCTGTCGGTCAGGGCTCTGATTTTGCCGCTCACCAGCCGGCACTTGCAGGTCGTACAGCTGCCGACGCGGCAATTGTGCGGAAACGGAATGCCGGCGGCCAACGCCGCTTGCAGCAGCGTCCGGCCGGCGGCGACCGTGATCTCCGCGCCGAGCGGGTCGATGCGTGCGTGCAGCGGTCGGTTACGGTTTTTGCGAAATAGGTCCAGCACCGCGGGACGCCTACGGTTCGTATATAAAGACAAAGCGGCGGGCAGTCCGCCGCTCATGTGCCGCCCAGCGCCCGCCTCAGGCGGCCGTCGGCCGCCAGTCGCTTTCGCCCATGAGCTCGGGCAGACCGCTGCGCGCGTTCTGCTCGGCCGCGAGCGCGCGTTCGGCCGGCGTCGCGTAGTGCGCGTCCCATTTTTTCAGTTTGGGAATCATCAAGCGATGCCAGACCGGCGGAACCATGGTGATGCAGATGGTCGTCAAGTAGCCGTGCTTCAACGTCGGAGCGCCGGGATAGGGCTTGAGTTTCCAGAACGGTGCGTCGCCTTCCGCATGGTGATGCGAGTGGCGCGTCAAGTTGTACAGCGTGAAAGCGCTCACGCGCTTGTTCGTGTTCCAGGAGTGACGCGGCTCGACGGGAGCGCCGGCGACGCGCACCAGGCCGTAATGCTCGAAGTAGTTGACGAACTCGAGCAGCGAACGGCCCCATACCGCGGTGCCGAGAAAAATCACCAGGCCGGTGACGCCGCCGGCCCAGTAAAAAGCGGCGCAGTAAACCAGGCTCATGGCGATGCCGCGCGGCATGCGCGAGCGCCACGACCAGACCGAAATTCCTTTTTTCGCGAGGCGCTCGCGCTCCAGGCGCCAGGCGTTGATCGATTGTCCGACGGCCGAGCGCACGATGAACGCCCACGCGTTCTCGCCGCGCCGCGCGGTCGCCGGGTCGCGCGCCGTGCCGAGGTTGTTGTGATGGCCGTAGACGTGCTCGATCGAAAACGAGGTGTCGCAGGTCATCGCGAGCATCCAGCGGCCGACGATTTGCGCGGCCGGGCTCCAGGTACGATGCGTCAGCTCGTGTCCGATGTTCGTGCCGGCGGTCGCGACCATCAAGCCGGCCGACATCACGCCGCCCCAGAGCGAGAGCGCGCCGGTTCGTTCGCGCGCCGCGAACATGTCCCAGCCGGTCACGGACTGAATCAGCGCGCCGAGCCCGAGCCAGTCGCCGTTCGTGCCGGTCATCCACGCGAGCGGCGCCAGCATGAGCAGCAGCACCGGCAACGAACCGTAGAGCTGCAGGTTCAGCAGCCACGTATGTCGGTATTGGGGTTCGGTGAGATCGTCGCCCGCGACGGCATCGCCGCCGATGACAAAGATCAAGCTGATGACATAACCGAGCCACATCCACCCGCCGCCGAGAACGAAGCCCGCGGCGGTGATGAGCATCAACAGCCACATGAGGAAGTAGCGAACGTACTTGTTCATCGTCGTCTCCTGTCTCGGTTTAGGAGGCTTTCTTTTGATTTTGCGAGACCGCGCGCCGGTCTACTTTTGAGCACGTCTCGATGAATGTCAACGCATCCAGGTGAATTTTGGTCCGCGTTGCGGAACGGGGACGAATCGTCGCGCCAGGCGGGTGGAGTTCGGACGGATCGGCTGGTGGGCTGCGAAACCAGCGTCCGCGCGCGCTAATCAGGCTATTTTCGAGCTATTCGCATGTCCCTGCCTTTACAAGATATTAAAGTACTCGACCTGTCACGCGTTGAGATTCCGCACCAATCCGCGGCGCGGCCGCCGTTGTTGGGACAGCACGCCGACGAAGTGCTGCGGCGCTACTTGGGCCTGAACCGCGCGGCGATCGATGAGTTGCGGCGAAGCGGAGCGATATAAACGCTCCGATTGTTACATCGAAATCGAGCCCTTGCGAAAGTCCGCCGGCGGATAGACGGCGTTGATCAGCACCGGTAGGCCCTGCGCCGCGAGTTGTTGTGCGCGCTCGAGGCCGGGAACGATGTCGTCGTCCGCGCGCAGGCACAA
>JAJPKH010000281.1 GCA_021323795.1 Acidiferrobacteraceae bacterium
CATCTCGGGTTTCGCGCTTGCCGGGCGAGTCGACAGGACGTCGATCCGCGCGCGCCGGTGGCGGTACGATTGCAATTGGGGTGAGGGATGATCCCCATGATCCAACGGATCACAGACCGGCGCGGTTTCTTCGCCGGTACCGCAAGTATCATCGCCGCAGTGGCGATGGCGGCGCGTACGCACCGGCTGCCGAGACCCCCCGCTGTTTCTAAGCCAAACGAAAATAAAGGAAGCGGGTATCGCCTGACGTCCCACGTCCGCCACTACTATCGCACCACCAGGCTATAGCGCATGCGTCTGCTGCGGAAATCGGTACGGATCGTCGGCGCGCCGCCGTTGATCCGGCGCAGGGAATTTCTCAAGCGCTCCGGCGTCGCCGCCGGCGGCGCGGCGCTGGTTTCGCGTTTCCCGCTCAACATGATCCAACCCGCGCAGGCACAGTCGCCGCCCGCGGCCGAACCGCGCGTCGAAATGAAGCGGACCGTGTGTCCGTTCTGTTCGGTCGGCTGCTCCATCGACGCCGTCGTGGAGAACGGCGTATGGGTCCGGCAGGAGCCGGTATTCGACTCGCCCATCAACCTCGGCGCGCACTGTGCCAAAGGGGCGGCGGCGCGCGAAATGACCATCGGCGACCGGCGCTTGAAGCACCCGATGCATCTCGTCGACGGGAAGTACCGCCGCATCTCCTGGGATCAGGCGCTCGAAGAGATTAGCGCGAAGCTGTTGGCCATCCGCAAGGCCAACGGCCCGGACGCGGTGTTCTGGATCGGCTCCTCGAAGCACGGCAATGAGCAGTCCTACATGATGCGCAAGTTCGTGTCGATGTGGGGCTCGAACAACTGCGATCATCAGGCGCGTATCTGCCATTCCACGACGGTCGCCGGCGTCGCGAATACCTTCGGCTACGGCGCCATGACGAATTCCTACAACGACATCCTCAACTCCAAGGCCATCATCGTCGTCGGCGGCAATCCTGCCGAGGCGCACCCGGTGTCGCTGCAGTTCCTGCTGCACGCCAAGGAGCAGGGCGCCCGCTTCATCGTGGTCGACCCGCGCTATACCCGCACCGCCGCGAAGGCGCACCACCATATCCGCATACGCCCGGGCACCGACATTCCGTTCGTGTGGGGCGTGCTCAAGATTATTTTCGACAACGGCTGGGAAGACAAGAAGTACATCGCCGACCGCGTCTATGGCATGGACGAGGTGCGCCAAGAAGTGGCCAAGTGGACGCCGGACAAGGTCACCGAGGTGACCGGCATTCCCGCCGACCAGATCCGCCTGGTCGCCGAGACGCTCGCCAAGAACCGCCCGAGCACCGTGATTTGGTGCATGGGCATCACGCAGCACCACATCGGCCACGCTAACGTGCGCGCGCTTTCCATCCTGCAGCTTGCGCTCGGCAACGTCGGCGTGTCCGG
The DNA here is from genome assembly GCA_021323795.1 of Acidiferrobacteraceae bacterium. GTDB lineage: Bacteria > Pseudomonadota > Gammaproteobacteria > Acidiferrobacterales > Sulfurifustaceae > JACQFZ01. The sequence goes on from JAJPKH010000281.1 coordinate 1,422, forward strand.
CGGCGGCACCAATATATTCCGCGGCCATGACAACGTGCAGGGCGCGACCGACGTTGGTCCGAACCCCGACTCGCTGCCGGCGTATTACGGCGTCTCGGAAGGCGCATGGAAGCACTGGGCCGGTGTGTGGGGTGTCGACTACGAATGGCTGAAGGGGCGCTTCGCTTCGAAGGAGCTGATGGAAAAACCCGGCATGACCGTATCGCGCTGGATCGATGGGGTGCTGGAGGAGAACGATCACATCGACCAAGGCCCCAACCTCAAAGCTGTGGTCTATTGGGGCCATTCGCCGAACAGCCAGACGCGCGGCACCGACATGGCGCGAGCGATGCAGAAGCTCGAGATCCTCGTGGTGATCGATCCCTATCCGAGCGCGACGGCCGCCATGGCGGGGATGGTCCGCAAAGACGGCGCGTATCTCTTGCCGGCGTCGACCCAATTCGAGACGGACGGCTCGGTTACTGCGTCGAACCGATCGCTGCAATGGCGCGAGCAGGTGGTCGAGCCGCTCTTCGAGGCGCGCAAGGATCAGACCATTATGGTCCAGTTCGCCAAGCGCTTCGGTTTCGGTCAGGAATTCACCAAGAACTACGCGATGAAGGGCGATGAGCCCTCGATCGAGGACGCGCTGCGCGAGCTGAACCGCGGCTGTTTCTCGATCGGCTACTCCGGGCAATCGCCGGAGCGGCTGAAGCGGCATATGAAGAACCAGCACACGTTCAACGTGCGCACGCTGCGCGCCGAAGGCGGTCCGTGCGACGGCGAGTACTACGGCCTGCCGTGGCCGTGCTGGGGGACGCCCGCGCTCAAGCACCCGGGGACGCCGAACCTCTACGACTTGGCGAAGCCGGTCGCCGACGGCGGCCTGAGCTTCCGCGCCAACTGGGGCGTGGAGCGAAACGGTGTGAGCCTGCTCGCCGCCGACGATTCGTACACCAAGAATGCGGATCTTAAGATGGGCTATCCCGAGTTCGACTCGCGCCTGCTCAAGCTCCTCGGCTGGTGGAACGAGCTTACCGGCGAGGAAAAAAAATCAGCGGGCGGCAAGAACTGGAAGACGGATCTCTCCGGCGGCATTATCCGCGTCGCCATCGCGCACGGCTGCGCGCCCTTCGGCAACGGGCGGGCGCGAGCTTCGGTTTGGAATTTTCCCGATCCGGTGCCGGTGCACCGCGAGCCGCTATTTTCGCCGCGGCCGGACCTGGTCAAACAATACCCGACCTACGAGGACAAGAAGACCTTCTGGCGCCTGCCCACCCGGTACCACTCGGTGCAGGCCCGCGACTATTCTAAGGAGTTCCCGCTCGTCATGACCAGCGGCCGCCTAGTCGAATTCGAGGGCGGGGGCGAGGAGACGCGCTCGATTGCGTGGCTCGCCGAGCTGCAGCAGGAGATGTTCTGCGAGATCAACCCGGGCGACGCCAACGACCGCGCCGTCGCCGACCGCGATTACATCTGGGTGCATTCGCCTTCGGGCGCGCGCCTCAAGGTGCGGGCGATGATCACTCCGCGGGTCGGCCGCGGCGTGGTGTTCATGCCGTTCCACTTCTCCGGCTGGTGGCAGGGCGAGAGCCTGCGCGGCTACTACCCGGAAGGCGCCTCGCCCTACGTCCTCGGCGAGGCCGTGAACACCGCGTGGACCTACGGCTACGACGCCGTGACCATGATGCAGGAGACCAAGGTGAGCCTCTGCCAGATCGAGAAGGCCTGAGCCATGGCGCGGATGCGCTTCCTCTGCGACGCCGAGCGCTGCATCGAGTGCCAGGCGTGCGTCGTCGCCTGCAAGAACGAGAACAACGTGCCCTGGGGCGTGAACCGGCGCCGGGTCGTGACGTTGAACGACGGCTCGCCCGGCGAGAAGTCGATCTCGGTCGCGTGCATGCACTGCTCGGACGCGCCGTGCATCGCCGTGTGCCCGGTGAACTGCATCTACCAGACGCCCGAGGGCGTGGTGCTGCACGACAAGGACAAGTGCATCGGCTGCGGCTACTGCTTCTACGCCTGCCCGTTCGGCGCGCCGCAGTTCCCCGAGATGAGCGGCTTCGGGACGCGCGGCAAGATGGACAAGTGCACCTACTGCGCGGGCGGCCCCGAGCCCGACCGCTCGGCCGCGGAGAACCGCAAGTACGGCCGTAACCGCCTCGCCGAGGGCAAGCTGCCCGCGTGCGCCGAGCAGTGCTCGACCAAGGCGCTGCTCGCGGGCGACGGCGACGTCATCGCCGACATCATGCGCACGCGCATCACGATGCGCGGCGGCAATCCGGAGCTCTGGGGCTGGGGCACGGCGTACGGCCGGCCGGAGAAATCGTGAAGCGCGCGCTCGCCTGCGCCGCGCTCGTGGTCGCCGTGCTTGCGCTCGCGGCATGCGGACGCGAGAACCGCGAGACACGGGTCTACGGGCCGAATGCTTATGCGATCGCCGGCGACACGACGCCGTGGTCGTCGCCCGCCTTCAAGGGAGACGAGCTGGCCTGGAATCATCAGGAGGAAAAACGCGCGAGGCTGCAAAATGAATATCTGCGCATCCGGTAAGGTTCTTTCGGTCCTTTTATTCCTTTTATTCACGCTGTGGATCTTCGCGCCCGCCGTATGGGCGCAACCGAATCCCGAGCGCGCGCAAGCGCAGGCGCAGCGCGAGCGGACGCAGCCGGGCAACAACGCGCCGTTCTGGAAAGACGTGCAGGCGGGCCGTATCGGCTCCACGCAGATCGAGAACATCGAGGCGGGTTCTCTCATCAGCACCGCCGGCCAGACTTGGCGCGCGCTGCACGAAGGGCCGGTGCGTTTCTGGGGTGCGGTCTGGCTCATCGCGGTAATCGTTGCGATCCTGCTCTTCTATTTGATTGTGGGCCCCATGCGGCTGCACGAGCCCGAGACCCGCCGGCGCATCTGGCGCTTCGCCGCGTGGGAGCGTGCGGTGCACTGGACGGTGACCATCAGCTTTATCATCCTTGCGGCCACGGGCCTGACGCTCTACTTCGGCAAG
>JAJPKH010000136.1 GCA_021323795.1 Acidiferrobacteraceae bacterium
GTCTGCCCGCCCATCGTCGGCAGCACCGCGTCCGGGCGCTCGCGCTCGATGATTTTGGCGAGCGTCTGCCAGTTGATCGGCTCGACATACGTCGCATCCGCCATCTCGGGGTCGGTCATGATGGTCGCGGGATTGGAATTGACGAGGATGACGCGGTAGCCCTCCTCCTTCAGCGCCTTGCAGGCCTGGGCGCCGGAATAATCGAACTCGCAGCCCTGGCCGATCACAATCGGCCCGGCACCGATGATCAGGACGCCGCGGATGTCCGTTCGTTTGGGCATGGGGGCGAGAACCGGCTTAGGCGCGATTTTCAGCGACAGCGGGCAATTCGACGCCCTGCGCCGCGCGCTGTTCCATGGATTTTATGAAGCGATCGAAAAGCGGAAGAATATCGTGCGGACCCGGACTCGCCTCCGGATGGCCTTGAAAGCAGAACGCCGGCGCGTCGGTGCGCTCGAGACCTTGCACCGAGCCATCGAAAAGCGAACGGTGCGTAACACGCAGGTTCGCCGGCAGGCTCGCTTCATCGACGGCGAAGCCGTGATTCTGGCTGCTGATCATCACGCGCCCGGTCGCGATTTCGAGCACCGGATGGTTCGCGCCGTGATGACCGAATTTCATCTTGATGGTGCGCGCGCCGGAGGCGAGGCCGAGCAATTGATGGCCCAAGCAAATGCCGAACACCGGAATGCCGGTCGCAACCAGGCGCTTGATGGCCTCGATCGCGTAGTCGCACGGCTCCGGATCGCCCGGGCCGTTGGAAAGGAACACGCCGTCGGGATTCATGTGCAGCACTTGCTGCGCGGATGTCGTCGCCGGCACCACGCTCACCCGACAGCCGCGATCGACCAGCATGCGCAGGATATTACGCTTCACGCCGTAGTCGAACGCGACCACGTGATACTTGACCGGCTGCGAGCGCGGGCTGTGATCCAGCGTCCAGCCGCCCTCCTCCCAAAGGTACGACTCGCGCGTCGACACCACCTTCGCGAGATCCATGCCCTTCAACCCGGGGAAGGCGCGCGCCGCCGCCAGCGCCGCTTTCTTGTCCGGCTTCTCGCCCTTCTCCGCCGCGAGGATGCAGCCGTTTTGCGCGCCCTTGTCGCGCAACAGGCGCGTCAGCCGGCGCGTGTCGATGTCGGCGATGCCGACCAGGCGCTGGCGCTGCATGAACTGAGCGAGCGTCTCCGTCGAACGAAAGTTGCTCGCTCGCACCGGCAAATCGCGAATCACCAGGCCCGCGGCGTACGCGCGCGCCGACTCCATGTCTTCGGGATTCGCGCCCGTGTTGCCGATATGCGGGTAGGTGAGCGTAACGATCTGCTTATAATAGGAAGGGTCGGTGAGGATCTCTTGATATCCCGTCATGGCGGTGTTGAACACCACTTCTCCCACCGCCTGCCCCGGAATGCCGATCGACTCCCCGTAGAACAGAGAGCCATCTTCCAGGGCAAGCAACGCGGACGGCATCGGCGAAATTACCTCACGTGCGGGCGCGGCAAAGCGGGGGCAGATGGCCCGCCCCTGCTTAATCGACTCAATTCAGTGGATTCCCGCCGAGTGCGTATTCTACGGGATGCCGGCAGGGGAGATCAACGAGCAGCGCTCGATTGGGTCGATGAAGTACGCGCGCGGGCCACCGCGTCACGCAACCGCAAGCCACCCGCGGCCCACAAACGTCGGCTGAAAACGACGCCCAGGCTCAGCGCAAACCGAGAACGTCCTGCATGTCGTAAAGACCCGGACCTTGAGCCGACAACCAACGGGCCGCGCGGACGGCGCCGTCGGCAAAGGTGCGGCGCGATTCGGCACGGTGGGTGATCTCCACCCGCTCCCCGGGCCCGGCGAAGAGCACCGTATGGTCGCCGACAATCTCGCCCGCCCGCACCACCGCGAATCCGATACCGCCCGCCGGGCGCGCCCCATTGCGGTCCGCCGGCAGTCCCTGCGCATCGAGCGTGGTTCCCCGCGCCTGCGCGATGACCTCTCCCATGCGCTTCGCCGTACCCGACGGCGCGTCCACTTTATGGCGGTGATGCGCTTCGATAATCTCGGCGTCGAACTCCGGGCCGAGGACGCGGGCGGTAATGTCGAGCAGCTTCAAACAGAGATTGACGCCGACGCTCATGTTGGGCGCGAACACGAGGCCGATCTGCCGCGCCGCTTCCGCGATGCGGTTGCGTCCCGCCGCGTCGAAACCGGTCGTGCCGATGACCATCCGCTTGCGCGCCTTCACGCAATACGCGAGGTGCTCGAGCGCGGGCTCCGGACGCGTAAAATCGACAAGCACGTCGAAATCCGAAGCCGCGAGGTCGGTTCCGATCGCGACGCCCAGGGAGCCGCTGCCGACGAGCATGCCCGCATCGGCGCCGATCGCCGTCGAGCGCGAGTCCTCGATGGCGGCGCAAAGCTTGAGATCGGTCGCGCCGGCGGTCGCTGCGATCAGCGCCCGCCCCATTCGTCCCGCCGCGCCGGCAATGGCAATTCGTACCATGAAATAAACTCCTCGAATCCGTCCGCCAGAATAATGGATTTCCTTTAGAGCGGCCATCGCGCGCGCGCCGGTATAAACTGAGCCCTATGGAAAGCAACGTTATATCGATTCTGGGACACCTCTGCGGCGCCGTCCTCGCCGGCGCATTAATAGGTCTCGAGCGAACGTACAACGGACGGCCCGCCGGCTTTCGCACGCACGTGCTGGTATGCACGGCCTCGAGCCTGCTCATGCTGCTCAGCACCCGCGAGGCGGCGCTGCTTTCCGGCGTGCCGCTCGACGCCATCCGCATCGACCCGGCGCGCATGGCGCAGGGCATTATGACGGGCATCGGCTTTCTCGGCGCCGGCGTCATCATGAAGGACGGCTTATCGGTACGCGGGCTCACCACCGCCGCCTCGATTTGGATAACGGCGGCGATCGGGATCATTATCGGCGCGGGGTTTTATCTGCCGGCCGCGGCCGCGACGCTGCTCACGTTGATGACGCTGTCATTATTTCGCTGGCTCGAACGCATCGCGCCCACGCTCGTCTTTGCACGGTTGATGGTCCGCTTCGCGCGCGGCGACTCTCTCACCGAGGACGCGCTGCACGCTTTCATCGAGCAGCAGCCGATTCATCCGACCCAAGTCGCTTACCGGCTCGCGGAGGGCGGAAAATATATCGAGTACGAAATGACGATCCAGAGCCGCCACGCGGCCGACTTTCGCCGGCTCGCCGAGAGGCTCGGCACACTGACGCAGGTTTTGGATTATTCGCTGACGCCGACCGGCGAGAAGTGACAACGCGGCCGTCCACCGCCAACGACCCCGGCTTTATAATCCGCCGCACAAGAACCTTTCGTCGGGGCGATGGCAAACAAGCTCAAGACGCGCCGAAAAATCCCTTCAGGCGCTCCACCCAGGTTGACTCGCGCGGGCTGTGACGTTCGCCGCCGCGGCGCAGCGATTCCTCGAATTGACGCAGCATTTCCTTCTGCTCGCTGGTGAGATTGACCGGGGTCTCGATGCTCACGCGGCAGTAGAGATCTCCGAGTCGTCCGCTGCGCACGTTGCGCACGCCCTTGCCGCGCAAGCGGAATGTCTTCTCGCTCTGCGTGCCGGCGGGAATCTTAATCGACATGGGACCCTCGAGCGTGGGCGCATCGAGCTCGCCGCCGAGCACCGCCGTCGCGAAGCTCACCGGCATGTCGCAGTGCAGATCGTCGTGATCGCGCCGGAAGATCGGATGGGGCTTCAAGCGCACCTCGACGAACAAATCCCCCGCCGGCCCGCCGCGCTCGCCGGCCTCGCCTTCGCCGGCGAGGCGGATCATGTCGCCCTCATCAACGCCGGCGGGCACCTTGACCGACAGTGTCCTCTCGCGCTCGGTGCGGCCTTGTCCGCGGCACGTGGTACAGGGATCGGTGACGCGGCTCCCCGCGCCGCGACAGGTGGGGCACGTCTGTTGGATGGAGAAAAAGCCCTGCTGCATGCGCACCTGACCGTGGCCGCCGCAGGTGGCGCACGTCGTCGGTTTCGTGCCGGGCTTCGCGCCCGATCCCTTGCACGTTTCGCACTGCTCGAGCGTCGGCACGCGAATACGGACCTCGGTGCCGCGCACCGCATCCTCCAGCGACAACTCGAGGCTGTAGCGCATGTCGGCGCCGCGGTACGCCTGGTTGGTCCGCCGGCCGCCGGCGCCGAAGATATCGCCGAACACGTCGCCGAAGATGTCGGCAAAACTCGACGCGCCCGCCCCATGGAAGCCGCCGGCGCCGGCCATGGAGGGGTCCACACCGGTGTGGCCGAACTGATCGTACGCGGCGCGTTTCTGCGGGTCGCACAATACCTCGTAAGCCTCCTTGGCCTCCTTGAAGCGCAGCTCCGCCGTCTTGTCGTCCGGATTGCGATCGGGATGATATTTCATCGCCAGACGCCGGAAGGCCTTGGTGATCTCGGCCTCCGAGGCGTTGCGCGTCACGCCGAGCGTTTCGTAGTAATCCGCCTTTGACATTTA
>JAJPKH010000189.1 GCA_021323795.1 Acidiferrobacteraceae bacterium
GCGCTCGCGTATCACGATCGTTCCGACGGCGGCCTGTTCGCCACGGTTTGCGAGATGGCGTTCACCGGACATACCGGCGTGCGCGTCGATCTGACGGCGCTCGGCCGGGACCCGCTCGCCGCCTTGTTCAGCGAGGAGCTCGGCGCGGTGTTGCAGGTGCCGAGCAGCCGGCGCGACGGCATCCTCGGCGCGCTGAAGAAAGCCGGCCTCGGGCGCCAGTCGTACGTCATCGGCACGCTCACCGACGACGACCTCGTCAGCTTTCAGCACAACGGCAAGGAGATCTTCTACGACTCGCGCGTCAACCTGCATCGCGCCTGGTCCGAGACGAGTTATCACATGCAACGGCTGCGCGACAATCCACAGTGCGCGCAGGAAGAATACGATCGTTTACTCGACGCACGGGATCCCGGGCTCTCCGCGCAGCTCACCTTCGATCCGAACGAGAAGATCGCCGCGCCTTACATCGCGCGGGGCGTGCGGCCGCGCGTCGCGATCCTGCGCGAGCAAGGCGTCAACGGCCAGATGGAGATGGCCGCCGCGTTCGATCGCGTGGGGTTCGCGGCGATCGACGTGACCATGAGCGATATCCTGGAGGGCCGCGTCGGGCTCAAGGACTTCGCGGGGTTCGCGGCGTGCGGCGGGTTTTCCTACGGCGATGTGCTCGGCGCGGGCGAGGGCTGGGCCAAATCGATTCTCTACAATGCGCGCGCCCGCGACGAGTTCACCGCCTTCTTCAATCGCAGCAACACCTTTGCGCTCGGTATTTGCAACGGTTGCCAGATGATGTCGAATTTGCGCGAGCTGATCCCCGGCGCGGCCGCGTGGCCGCACTTCGTGCGCAACCTGTCCGAGCAGTTCGAGGCGCGTTTCTGTCGCGTACAGATCCCCGACAATCCGTCCATCTTTTTCCCAGGCATGACCGGGTCGATGCTGCCGATCGCCGTCTCGCACGGCGAAGGGCGCGCGGAATTCCGCTCGGAGGCGCAATTGGAACAGGTGATTCTGGACAAGCAGGTGACGCTCTGTTTCGTCGATAACCGCGGCGAGCTCGCGCGCACCTATCCGCACAATCCGAACGGTTCGCCGCACGGCATTACCGGCCTCACGACGCCGGACGGCCGGTTTACCATCCTCATGCCGCATCCCGAGCGCGTATTCCGCACGGTCGCTCACTCCTGGCACCCGGAGGGTTGGGGCGAGGACAGCCCGTGGTTGCGCATGTTCCGCAACGCGCGGGTGTGGGTGGGTTGACGAAGACAAGGCGGCGAATGCCCGCTGCAACCGCGCGGCGCCCGCGCGATCGCGCTATCCGCTTTATTCCGCGTCCTCCGGAAACCCGTAAAGAAAGAGCAAGTTTCCCGGGACGGCCATTGGTATATTTCCGCACGCCGAAGGTGAGACCGGCGGGTCCGGCGACGATCGCCGTGGAGCTGCGGTCCGCTGCCCCACCTGGATTGTGGAGGGCGGCTTGATGAGACTGTCGCGCCGTGGGACCGAACGGCGGAACGATGGTTAGCCGAAACACCCGATCGGTCCTGACGGCTGTCGTGCGGTTGTGCTCGATATGAAGGGAACCGTATCGCGTTGCACTCGGCCTAACTGACGGAGGAATGCGGCGCGCTTCGACAAGAGCCGCGGCCGTTTTTCCTGCAACATCGTTTCCGCGGGCATGCGCTCGCGTTTGACATCTCGAGGTAACCCGTGGAATTGGGACTAATCGGACTCGGCCGCATGGGCGGAAACATGGCGCGCCGGCTGCGGCGCGGTGGCATAACCGTCGTCGCGTATAACCGCGATTTTGCCGTCACACGCGCGCTCGCCGACGAGACCGCGCTCACGCCGGCCGAGTCGCCGGAGCAACTCGTCCGGTCGCTCGCGCCGCCGCGCGCGGTGTGGCTGATGCTGCCGGCGGGTTCGGTGACCGAGGAGCACATCACGCGCCTTGCGCCGCTGCTCGCTCGCGATGATCTCATCGTTGACGGCGCCAACTCCTACTACAAGGACTCCATGCGCCGGGGCGCCTCGCTTGCCCAACGGGGATTGAAGTTCGTCGACGCCGGCGTGTCGGGAGGCGTGTGGGGATTGGCGAACGGCTATGCGTTGATGCTCGGCGGCGCGGCGGACGCCGTGAAGCGTTTGGAACCGGCGGTGCGAGTGCTCGCGCCGGCGGCGGACCGCGGGTGGCTGCATTGCGGCCCGAGCGGCGCCGGCCACTTCGTGAAGATGGTTCACAACGGCATCGAGTACGGCATGATGCAGGCGTATGCGGAAGGATTGGGGCTGTTAAAGGCCCGTGAAGATTTCAACCTCGATCTTGCGGCGATCACGGAAATGTGGCGGCACGGCAGCGTGGTGCGCAGCTGGTTGCTCGATCTCACCGCCGAATTCCTGGCGCGGGACGCGGAGCTCGGCGACGTGGAACCGTACGTCGCGGACTCCGGCGAAGGGCGCTGGACCGCGATCGAAGCGATCGAGCAGGGCGTGCCGGCGCCCGTGATGAGCCTCGCGTTGATGATGCGCTTCGCCAGCCAGGGAAAGACCGACTACGCCGCGCGCCTGCTCGCGCTCATGCGCAAGGGCTTTGGCGGACACGCGATCAAACCGAAGACATGATGCCCGCGTCCGGTCCTTGCTACTTCGTCATCTTCGGCGCGACCGGCAATCTCGCGACGACGCATTTGTTGCCGGCGCTGTATGAGCTCGAGGCGGCGGGGCGGCTGAACGAGGATCTGCGCTTCATCGCGTTCGCGCGGCGCGCGTGGGGCCGGGACGAGTGGAGCCATTATCTCGATCTCGCTCTCAAAGAGCGGGTGGGCTCGGCCTACGATCAAGGAAGCTGCGAACGTTTCGCGCAACGTTTCGATTACGTGCAGGGCGACCTGCACGATCCCGCCGCGTATCAAAAGCTGATGGAAGAGCTCAACAAACCCCGGATGGGAACGTGCGAAAACGTGGTGTTCTATCTCGCGATAAAACCGGCCGACTTCGGCGACGTGGTGGTGAACCTCGACCAGGCCGGCATCAATCGCCGGCACGGGCGGCACCGTATCGTCGTCGAGAAACCGTTCGGCGAAGATATCGACAGCGCGCGCCAGCTCAATAACTTGCTGCACAAGTATTTCGACGAAGAACGGATCTATCGGATCGATCACTATCTCGGCAAAGAAACGGTGCAAAATCTCTTTGTGTTTCGCTTTGCCAATACCCTGATCGAGCCGATCTGGAACCGCAACTACATCGATCACGTACAGATCACGGTCGCCGAAAAGGCCGGGATCGGCGAGCGCGCCGACTACTATGACGGCGCGGGCGCGTTGCGCGACATGCTGCAGAATCACCTCATGCAACTGCTGACCGTGGTCGCGATGGAGCCGCCCGCCTGTCTCGAGGCCGACGCCCTCGGCGACGAGAAGGTCAAGGTGTTGCGCTCGATCCGGCCGATTCCGCGGGACGCCGTGAATGCCTACGCCTTCCGCGCGCAGTACGCGCCGGGAAAGGTGGACGGGCGTGTCGTGCCCGGCTATCGCGAGGAGCCGAACGTGCCGCGCCGTTCGACAACCGAGACGTTCGTGTCCGCGAAGTTCTACGTGGATAACTGGCGCTGGCGCGGCGTGCCGTTTTATTTGCGCACCGGCAAGCGCCTCGCGCAGCAGACGACGTTTATCGCCATCCGCTTTCGCCATCCGCCGCAGCTGCTGTTCCATGAAGCCGCGCACGAGGGCATCGATCCCAACTGGATTTTGCTGTCCATCCAGCCGGCGGAATGCATGCAGATAGAAATCCATGCGAAGCAGCCGGGACTCGAGCTCAATACGCGCATGGTCCGCCTCGACGCCACCTATCGCGAAACGCGCGCGGCGCCGGTGGAGGCTTACCAGACGCTGCTGCTCGATGTGATCAAAGGCGACCGCAGTTTGTTCCTGCGTTTCGATGAAGTTGAATGGGCGTGGCGCGTGGTCGACCCGATCCTGCGCCACTGGGCCAACGAGAAAGACTTCGTTCACACGTATCCCGCCGGCACCTGGGGACCGGAAGAAGCCAATCGGCTGTTCGATCGCGAAGATCAAACGTGGCGGAACCGGGTATAGACGCCGTGCAGCAGATTCGTCGCTGGCATATTTACGCGAGCACCGATGAGCTCGAAAATTATGCGGCAGGCGCCGTGCGGCGTGCCGCCAAACAAGCGATCGAGGCGTACGGCGGTTTCAATCTGGTTCTCGCCGGCGGCAACACGCCTCGCGGAGTCTATGCGCGACTCGCGGCGGCGCCGTCCGACTGGGGGCATTGGCATATTTATTTTGGCGATGAGCGCTGCCGGCCGCAAGGCGATGCCGCGCGCAATGATCGCATGGCGCGGGAGGCATGGCTCGGTCGCGTGCCGATACCGCCGGCGCAGATACGATCGATTCCCGCCGAGATGGGCGCGGTCGAAGCGGCGCGGCGCTACGCGCAGATCCTCGCGCCGCTCGAACAATTCGACCTTGTCCTGCTCGGGATCGGCGCGGACGGCCACACGGCGAGCCTGTTCCCGGGACGTTCGCTCGACGGTGCGGAGGTCCTCGCGGTGCTCGACGCGCCTAAGCCGCCGCCCGAACGCGTGTCGCTGAGCGCGGCGCGGCTCAGCCGGGCGCGGCAAGTGATGTTCGTCGTCTCCGGAGAGGCAAAACGCGGGGCGATCGCGGCATGGCGACGCGGTGACTCGATACCGGCGGCCGCCGTCGCGCCGCCGGCCGGCGTCGATATACTGCTCGACGTAAGCGCTTGGCCGGAGTGCTGCGTTTAATCGGCTTGCCGAGTCGCCGAGCGCGACTTATCGTATCGCGGCTTGATAAAGAGGTCCGGCGTGGCGAAAGATAAGGATGATTTATTGACGCTGTCCCAGGCGGCCGAAGCCTATGGATTCTCGGGCGACTATCTGCGTCGTTTGGCGGAGAAGGGACGGCTGCAAGCCCGCAAGCTCGGCCGCAACTGGCTGACGACCTCGAACGACATGGAAACGTTCATCGAAAGCCGCGAACCGCGCGGCGTGTACAAAAAGCGTCTGCGCTCTCCTCGCAAGTAGCTCCTCTTCCAAATAGCACGTTATCGTGCTATTAATGCCTCGTTGTCAGTGCACGGCTAAGCCCCGCTTTCCTGCTGGCGAGCGGTCGCTGCCGATTGCGATGCATTTTGTGCATCGTGCGACTCATATGCAGCATGATGAATGGTATTTGCTGTGGACGGCAGCATTTACATCGACTCTAGTAACGGCATGGGACAGAGAGCACGGAACCTGCTCGCGCAAAAGCTACGGGTGTTGCGGATGATGCGTGGCTGGTCTCAGGAACAACTCGCGGAGGCGAGCGGGCTGCATCGTACCTATATCAGCCTGATCGAGCGCTCCGAATGCAACGTGAGCCTCGACAATCTGGAGAAGATCGCCGATGCCTTCGGATTGTCGTTACCCGAACTACTGTGCGTGCCGGACGCGGCGGCGTTCGGCGAGAAATTGATCGCCTTGCTCGGCGCCAACGACAAACACGAGGAGCGTTAACGAATGCTCATTATCACCCGCAAGCGAGGGCAGATTATCCGCATTGAACCTGCTCCCGACACCGATCCGGCGACGCCCATCGGCGATATTTTTGCTCAAGGCTCGATAGAGGTCATCGTCGCGCAGATACGCGGCTCGCAGATTCGGCTTGGTATCAACGCGCCGCTATCCTTCACGATCCTGCGCGGTGAGCTTTCACTGACGCCGCTCGCTTAAATGTCCGCAACCTTCAAATTCGACTAATCGACTGGCAGGCGAGGCTTGCAGCGCGCTTCGCCACCGACGCTGCAATGTCATACGTGAGCCCGTTTGGAAATCGCGCGCTGTGCGGCACAGTGCCGTTTTCTCGGCCGCTTTATAGGAGTTGGCGGCACGCACGGCATCGCTTCGGTTCCTTCGAAGAACCAATATCTTGCACATGCTAGCTGGGGAGGCGCATTCAATGGCATAGCTTGTGCACGATTGCCCCTAAGAATTAACGTCGGGAGGGTGCGGTGTTGCGTTATCGGGGGCTGCCAACGGTGGTCGGGATCCTGGGGCTGTTGAGCGTCGCGTCCGCGCAGGCCGCGCTTTATGTTTACCAGCTGCCGGATGGCTCGCGCATCGTCACCGATTACGCGCTCAATAACCGCCAGTATCGACTGGTGCGCGTGGGCGATACGCCGAAGGATATCGGCCGGCTCGCCGCGCATCAGGACCCGCAACTCTTCCGCGCCGATCCTTCCGCCTATGATCGTTTGATACGGCGCATCGCGGCCGAGCATCAAGTCGACTTCGCGCTCGTCAAAGCCGTGATGCACGTCGAGTCGGCGTTCAATCCCTACGCGAAATCGGATAAGGGCGCGCTCGGGCTGATGCAGGTACTGCCGGAAACCGCGAAGCGCTACGGAATTGACGATGTCCACGATCCGACGAAAAACGTCCTCGCCGGCGTCAAGCACCTCAAGTATCTGTTAGAGACGTTCAATCACAAGAACCGGCTGGCGCTTGCCGCCTATAACGCCGGCGAGAAGGCCGTGCTGCGGCATCGCGGCGTCCCGCCTTATCCCGAAACCCAAGCCTACGTGCGCAAGGTGATGCAATACCAGCGGCAGTACAGCCGCGCGTCGTAGCGCGGCGAATTGCGGTCGCCGTCTGGCAATTACGATCGTTGACCCGAGCAACGCCGTGCGCGATCGCGTGCCGTGCGATCCGAATCAATTCAGTTGCACGCGTTGGCCCCACGGCACCGGCGCACGGCCCTTCACGAGCCAGAGCACCGGGAAACCGGGCTCGCGCTTGGGGAACTCGCCCTCGGCGTCCGTGAAGTAAACGAGCAGGTCCGGAGGACGCTCGAGTTGCGCGGCCCAGTCGAACGCCGGGGTGAATCGCGTGCCGCCGCCGCCGCTCAATTGCGCCGGCAGGCGCAGGTCCTCCCAGGGCTCGTACGTCCACGGCCCTTCGGCGGCGAGGGTCGCGTCGCAGGCGTGCAAAGCGATGCGCGCGTTCAACGAGCCTTTGATGGCATTTATCTCGCTTAAAAACTCCTGCATTTCGCCGGGTTCGATGGAGCCGCTGGTGTCGACCACAATCGCGATGTCGATGAACGCGGCGCGCAGACCGGGAAGGATCGCCGCGCCTTCGCGCCGACTCGGCCGGCTGAAGCTGTAATCGGTGCGTGCCGTGGCGGTGAGATAACGTGCGAGCAGCATGCGCCAGGGAAGTTGCGGCTGCAGCAGGTCGTCGATCAGGCGCGCCATGGAGGCGGAGAGTTTTCCGGCGCGCAACGCTTGCTGCGCCGCGCCCGCCAGCCGTAATTGCCATTGCGTCGCGAGTCGCTCGCGTTCATCGGGCGCGAGCGGCGGCGGCCGCGGGGACGCGGATGGTCGGCTGTCCGATCCGTGCGCGCCGCGTGGACCATTGTCCTCGGTGGACCCGCCGTCGGGCGCCGTCGATTGCCCCGGCGGGCGCCGCGCCGGATCGGCGCCGCCGCCCCGCACGCCCTCGCCGCGCGCGCTCTCGTCGGAGTCATCTTCGTCGTAGAGATGCTGGTCGAGCGGTTCTTCGCCGCTTTCCTCCTTGATATAGGGATAAATCTCTTCCGCCGACATTCCGTTATATCGTGCTTGCAGCAGCGCGCCGGAAGCCGCGATCAAACCGTCGGCGACCAGCAGCGCGTTGATGGCGAAGTCGCAGGCGACATCCCAACGATGCCGCACGCGATGCTCGCGGCGATAGAAGTGCGACAGGGCGCAGTGCAACGCTTCGTGCGCGAGCACGAATTTGGTTTGTTCGAGACTGAGCGCGCCGACGTACGCGCTGTTGTAGTAAATGCCGCGCGCGTCGGTGGCGGTGGTTCGGCACCAGGCGGGGTCGGCGGCGAGAAGCGGCAGGCGCAACACCAACGCACCGAGGAACGGCTTTTCGATGATGAGCTGCGCGCGTGCCGCCGCGAGCTTACGCTCGATGTCGTCTCGGGGCGCGGCGCTCGGGTTCACGATCAGCTCGCACGCGCGGGCCGTTTCCATACGTCGTACAGCATCACGTCGGCGACATTCTTCGCCCATTGGGCGAACTGCGGCAGGCTGAAGATGCGCTCCCCGACCGCGCGCTGCAGATCGGACACCAGCATCACGCCCATCTCGCGCGTGGGAAACCGGTCGGCATAGTGCAGGATATTGCCGTACACCTTGCTTTCCTCGGGCGTGCCGCGGGCGCGCACCGCGCGCGATACCAGCGCCGAGGCGACGGCGTATTGAAGATCCGTTTCTTTCGGCACCGTCGCGGAGCTGCCCGCCACGATGGCGTCGACGTCCGGGAGATTGTCGAGATTGTCGAGAAACGCCTTGAGCTCGATGCCCGCCGCCGGCCCGACGCATGCTTCCAGACTTCCGAGGAGTAGTGACGGCACATCGCCGAATTTCGTCAGCGCCCGGTGCGCGAATTCCCACGAGCGCGGCGACGGAAAGGCGACCGGGTTGTGCGCCGGATTGAAGTCGAACAAAAGCTCGGGGCGGAAGCGCAGGAAGGCGATTACGCGCTCGTCGATCCCATGGGCGTAGGCCCAGGCGACCCAGTCGTCGAGATGGGTCTCTACTTCGAAATGCGCGAAGCGATTGGCGAGCGGGGCCGGCATGCTGTAGGTGATGCCGCGATCGCCCTGGCGGTTGCCGGCGGCGAAAATCGCCCAGCCGGGCGGCACTTCGTAGGCGCCCAAGGCGCGATCCAATATCAACTGATACGCCGCCGCCGAAACGGCCGGCGCGGCCGATGTAATTTCATCGAGGAACAGAATGCCCTCGTATCCGTGGCGCACGGCATCGGGCAGCACCGCCGGCACGGCCCACTCGACGAGCTCGTTCACGCGAAACGGAATGCCGCGCAGATCGGTCGGTTCCATTTGCGAGAGCCGTAGATCGATCAGCGGCGTGCCATGCTTGGCCGCGATCTGCGCCACCATCTGGGACTTGCCGACACCGGGCGGCCCCCAGAGCATGACCGGCGTGTGCTGACCCTTGCGGGTGCTCTGATATTCTTTGTCGAGGACGGCCATGATCAGCGCGGGACGCATGTGTGCTCCGGAGAATATTTAGGGATGGAGGCCGTCACTCCCTGAAGTATAAGATGCGACCCCGGCAGCGTCTATTTGGACGCGGCGAGCGAACGAGACGAAGGGATGAATGGATCGAATCAAAGCGTTACGTTCACGGGACACGTGCGCGACGGTTTCGGTATTGCGCTGTGGCAGGCCGATGGAAGCGGTCCGGAACCGAAGGCGACCGGCCACACTTTCGTGACGCCGGTCGAGCCGATAACCGCGCATTACTACATCGCGTCGCGCGACTACGTGGATGTCGCCGCCCGCGGCGGTTTGCACGCCACCGCGCTCGTCGGCGAGTGGCCGACGTTCGCGGCCGCGCTCGCGGCGGCGGGGCGCAAGGTTTCCGATCTCGTCATCCGCCTGCCGCTCACGACGGCGGGTCCCGATCGCGAGGGCGAGGATTGGTTTTTTCGTGACGGCGTGGAGACGCGGTTCCTGCGACCGCAAGCGCCGTTGCCGTTGTCGTTGCAGGTCAGCGCGTTGCTCGAGTTCGCGCCGCCGCGTCTGGTGCTGACCGAGGATTATCGCGGCGCGCGCGAGTTCGCCGATGTGCGCATCTCGCTGGTCTCGGAAGCGACGCCGGCGCGCGCCGCGCGCAGCGCGCTCGACGGGCCTTTTGCGGCCATCGCGGGTGCCTTTATCGCGGACCTCGCCGGGGGATCGGTGCGCATTGTCGTCGACTCGATCCGGCTTACGCCGGCGACCTTTGTCGGCAACGGCCGCACCAGCGGGCGCTTCGCCGAGATTCCCTCGGCCCGGCTGGAGGTGATTTAGCGGAATCTTTGATAATTCCGTTCGCCCCGAGCTTGTCGAAGGGCGGTACGCGCGCTTGCTTCTTAACAAAATGAACCACGGCAAACCGGGGTGTCGCCGCGAGCCGCCTGTTTCGCCTGAAACTACACGCGGACCATGAACCGCTTTGCCTGTCATACACACCCCCCTCCCCTTGCCCTTCCCCTCAAGGGGGGGAGGGGGAGTTGGTTCGCTGCGCGGTTCATCGAAAGCGTAGCGACGCAGCCTCAACCGGCGGGCGTCGTGCCCGTATTGTGAGATCGCTTCATCGACGCTGGCTCGTCGCAATCGCAGGGTGGTTTATTTTGTTAAGCGCTTTCAGTCGAATCAGTCGGCGTGCGCAAGGCCGTTGCCGACGGCGCGCGCCGGCCGTTCCCGGTCCTCCTTGAGCTGTAACGCCCAAAGCCCCGCGTAAGTTCCGCCGTGCACGAGCAACTCGGCGTGGGTGCCGCGCTCGATGATGCGTCCGCCTTCCATCACCAGAATTTGATCCGCGTCCATGATCGTCGACAGTCGATGCGCGATCACGAGCGTCGTGTGGTTCGCGGCGATTTCCGCGAGCGCCGCCTGAATGGCCTTTTCCGATTGCGAATCGAGCGCGGAGGTCGCTTCGTCGAATACGAGTATGCGCGGGCGCTTCAGAATCGCCCGCGCAATGGCCACGCGCTGTTTCTCGCCGCCCGAGAGCTTCAAGCCGCGTTCGCCGACCATGGTTTCGTAGCCTTTGGGCAGGGACTCGATGAAGCGGTGAATGTTCGCGTGCGTCGCCGCCTGGATGATTTCCGGCTCCGTCGCCTCGGGACGCCCGTACGCGATGTTGTAGTAGATCGTATCGTTGAAGAGCACCGTATCCTGCGGCACGATGCCGATGATCGCGCGCAGGCTTTTCTGCGTGACGTCGCGGATATCCTGTCCGTCGATCAGAATGCGCCCGCCGCTCACGTCGTAGAACCGAAACAGCAGCCGCGCAAGCGTGGATTTGCCGCCGCCGCTGGTCCCGACCACCGCCACCTTGTGCCCCGCCGGGACGTCGAAGTCCACGTCGAACAGGATTTGCCGGTCGGGATCGTACGAAAAATCGACGTGCTCGAAGCGCACGTGCGCGCGGGTGACGATCAACTCCTTGGCGCCGGGCGCGTCGCGCACTTCCGGCTCGCGGTCGAGCAGGCTGAACATGCGCTCCATGTCCGCCAGCGAATGGCGGATCTCGCGGTAAACGAAACCGAGAAAATTGAGCGGCATGTAGAGCTGAATCAGGAAGGCGTTGACGAGGACCAGGTCGCCGACGGACATGCGGCCTTGCATGACGCCGTAGCCGGCGAGCAGCATCAGGGTGGTGACGCCCGCGGCGATGATGAAGGCCTGGCCGGCGTTCAGGAACGAGAGCGAGGTCTGGTTGCGCACGGCCGCCTTCTCCCAGATCGCGAGCATCTCGTCGTAACGGCGCGACTCGTATTGTTCGTTGTTGAAGTACTTGACGGTCTCGTAGTTGATGAGGCTGTCGATGGCGCGCGTGTTGGCCTTCGAATCCATTTCGTTCATGGTGCGGCGAAAAATCATGCGCCATTCGGTGACCCACAGCGTGAACGCGATGTAGGCGACGATGGTCGTCACGGTAATGATCGCGAACCAAGGATCGTACTTGACGAGCAGGATGCCGGTGACGAACGCGATCTCGAGTATGGTCGGCAGGATGTTGAACAGCATGAAGTTGATCAGGAAGCGGATGCCCGCCGCCCCGCGCTCGATATCGCGCGACACGCCGCCGGTCTGGCGTTCGAGATGGAAGCGCAGCGATAGCTTGTGCAGGTGCTCGAAGACTTTGAGCGCCACCCGCCGGATCGAGCGCTGCAAGACCTTGACGAAGACCACGTCGCGCAGCTCGCCGAAGAGCGAATTGGCGAAACGCAGCAGCCCGTACGCGGCGAACAGGAATATCGGCAGCGCCAGCAGCGCCTGCCGTTGCTCGAAGGTATCGACGATCTGCTTGAGTATCAGCGGCACGCTCACGTTCGCGACCTTCGCGGTCGCGAGGAACGCGAGCGCGAGGATCGCGCGCCCGCGGAACTCGAGCAGATAGGGCAGCAGGCTCTTGATGGTGCGCCAGTCGTTGCGACCGGTGGGGGGCTTGCCGTAGTGACGCAGACGCAAAGGTTACCGCTCCTGAAGATTCAAAGGGTGATTTTACAGTAGCAGGCCGGGGTCGTGCGCGTGGCGCGCTCCGCGGCTTGTTGCTGGTGTTTGTTCCCCGTTGAACGGGCCGAGCACCGCGGAGGAAGCCGCGGGGCGCCGCGCGAGCGAATCAGCCTCAGTGGACCAGCTTCTTGTACTTAATCCGATGCGGTTGCTCGGCATCTTCGCCGAGCCGCCGTTTGCGGTCCGCTTCGTAATCGGCGTAGTTGCCTTCGAACCAGACGACTTTGCTGTCGCCTTCGAACGCGAGGATGTGCGTCGCGATGCGGTCGAGGAACCAGCGGTCGTGCGAGATCACGACCGCGCAGCCGCCGAAGTCGAGCAGGGCGTCCTCGAGGGCGCGCAGCGTGTCGACGTCCAAGTCGTTCGTCGGCTCGTCGAGGAGCAGGAGGTTGCCGCCGCTTTTCAGCAGCTTCGCCAGATGTACGCGGTTGCGCTCGCCGCCGGACAGGTCCTTGACGAATTTCTGTTGATCGGCGCCGCGAAAATTGAAGCGCCCGCAATAGGCTCGCGAAGGCACTTCCTGCTTGCCGAGCAGGATGTTGTCGTGGCCGTCGGAGATTTCCTGCCACACGGTCTTGTTGCCGTCGAGTAAATCCCGTGATTGATCCACGTAGGCGAGCTTTACCGTCGGACCGATGCGCAGCTCGCCGCCGTCCGGTTTTTCCTGGCCGACAATCATCCGAAACAACGTGGTTTTGCCCGCGCCGTTCGGCCCGATCACGCCGACGATGCCGCCGCGCGGCAGGTTGAAGCTGAGATTGTCGATCAGCAGGTGATCGCCGAATCCTTTGCTGAGATTTTTCGCCTCCACCACCAGATCGCCGAGGCGCGGCCCCGGCGGGATGAAAATTTCCTTCGTCTCGTTGCGTTTCTGATATTCCTGCGAGGCCAGCTCCTCGTAGCGGGCGAGCCGCGCTTTGCTCTTCGCGTGGCGGCCCTTGGGATTCGTGCGCACCCACTCGAGCTCTTCCTTCATGGTCTTCACGCGCGCGGTTTCCTGTTTTTCCTCGATCTCGAGGCGCTTCTCTTTCTGTTCGAGCCAAGAGGAGTAGTTGCCTTTCCAGGGGATGCCGTGGCCGCGATCAAGCTCGAGGATCCAGCCCGCGGCGTTATCGAGAAAGTAGCGGTCGTGGGTGACGGCGACCACCGTGCCGGGGTAGTCGTGCAGAAAGCGTTCGAGCCATGCCACCGACTCGGCGTCGAGATGGTTGGTCGGCTCATCGAGCAGCAGCATGTCGGGCTGCGACAAGAGCAGCCGGCAGAGCGCCACACGTCGCCGCTCGCCGCCCGAGAGCTTCGTGACGTCCGCGTCCCAGGGCGGCAGGCGCAACGCATCGGCCGCGATTTCGAGCTTGCGCTCGAGCTCCCAGGCGCCGGCGGCGTCGATTTTCTCCTGCAGCTTGGCCTGTTTTTCCAGGAGCTTGTTCATCTCGTCGTCCGACATCGGCTCGCCGAATTTCATGGAGATGTCGTTGAACTCATCGAGCAGTTTCTTGGTGTCGGCGACGGCTTCCTCGACGTTGCCGCGCACGTTTTTCTTCGTATCGAGTTGCGGCTCTTGGGACAGAAAGCCCACTTTGATGCCGGGCTGCGGGCGCGCTTCGCCTTCAAAGTTCGTGTCGACGCCCGCCATGATGCGCAGCAGCGTGGACTTACCGGCGCCGTTCAGACCGAGCACGCCGATCTTCGCGCCGGGAAAGAATGACAGCGAAATGTCCTTCAAGATTTCCCGCTTCGGCGGGACGACCTTGGAGACACGGTGCATGGTAAAAATATATTGGCCGGACATAATCGTCAGGAGCGAAACGCCAAGGGATTACGGGAAAAACGAGAGCTTAATGGCTTTTGCCGTGACTCGCCACCGCCCACTGCGGAGTGCTTTCGGAGGTTAGGGTCGTTTCGCCGGCGAACTGGTAGTTGAGTTCGGCGTCCGCTTCCTGGAAATAATGCCCCTGCACGTAGTCGACGCCGAGCGTCCACAGCACCGAGAGCGCTTCCGCGGACTCGACGCTCTTCGCAATCGTCTTCTTCTTCATCGCCTTGGCGACTTCAACGACGGCTTTGAGCGACGCTTGCGCCACCGAGTCTTCGGTCAGGTTGGTCACCAGCGGGCCGTGCAGCTTGAGATATTCGATCTGCGGTTCGCGCAGGCGGGTGGTCGAGGCGAGGGCGCGGCCGAAATTGTCGATGCAGAACTTGCAGCCGATTTTCTCGGCGGCGCGCATGAACGCGGTGGCTTCTTCGGCGTTGTTGGTTATCGTCGCCTCGTCGATCTCGAAGATCACGTACTTTCCCTTGAGTCCGGTTTCGTGCAGCGCTTGCTGCGCGATCACGACGAGCTCGACATCGTTCAGCGCCGAGGGCGAAAGATTGATGAAGAAAGTGACTTTGCGCTCTTGCCGCCGCAGTTCCGCCGCGGCCCGTATGGATTGGCGCACCACCCAGCGGTCGATGGCGACCGATTGCCCGGTCTCCTCGGCATGCGGCATGAAGAGTCCCGCCGGCACCAGCTTGCCGTCCGCCGCCACCAGACGCAACAGCACTTCGAAATATTCGGCGGCATCGGCATGCAGGTTGACGACCGGCTGGTAAATGAGCCGGAACGCCTCCTGCTCGATCGCTGTCTGAAGGCGAGCGTGCCATTCTTTCGAAGCCGCCTTGGTAGTGCCCGCTGCGATCGCCGGCTTTGAGGCAGCGGACGCCGCCGCATGGCTCGGCCGGGTCTCCGCGGTCTTTGCGCGTACCGGCGTGGCGGGCGCCGCCGGCTTGGTCGGAATGCCCCGGGGCGGCGCGGCCGGGGTCGGCGTCGCCGCCGGTGCGTGCGCCGGCGTGACCGTCGGTTCGGGCGCCAGCTTGGCCGTTGGTTCGGCGGGCGGGTAAAGGCTCGCCATCGCCTTCTGGGCATTTTCCGTGCGCGCGTCGATCGGCACCGCCGTCACGCGGCAATCGCATTTATACGGCGCGCCGCTGTCGCCGATCGGATTATCGGCGAAAGCTTTTTTCGCTTGGGTGGTGAGCTCTTGCAGCTGAATCGGCTGAATATCCAACACCAGCGCGGCGAATTCCTGGTCGCCGTAGCGCGCGACGAGCGCCCGCGACCCGAAAACTTCCCGCAGTTTGCGTGTTGCGGCGAGGAGGAAGCGGTCGGCAACGGCGTGTCCGAGCGTCTTCGTCACTTCGCGCAGATTGTGGAAGTCGAGATGCACGACGCCGTGCGACGCCGGTTCCTGTTTGATTCTCTCTATCGCTTGGCTCAGCTCCTGCAAAAAATGATGCCGGTTGTACAGCCCCGTCAACGGATCGTGCTGGTTCAGGTACTGCAGCTTCGTCTCCACGGCCTTGCGCTTGGAGACGTCCGTCACGAGGATCTGCGTGCAGGCTTCGCCGTTGATGGTAACCGGCGAGACGGCGATCTCCACCGGGAAGCGCGCGCCGCTCTTGCGCAGGGCGGTGAATTCCTGCGAGCCGCCTCCCGGCTCGCCGCCCTTGCGGATGTATTGCTTGAAACGCCCGTGTTCACCCTTGTCGATCAGGTTCATGACCGGGACGCCTTCGAGCTCGGACATGTTCTCGTACTCGAACATGTCGAGGTACGCCTTATTCGCGTCGATGTGCATGCCATCGTGGCTGTAACACACCGCCTCGCGCGCGCCTTCGACCACGGCGCGATGTTTGTCTTGAATTTCCTTCAACGTCTGCATCGCCGCGCGATGCTCGGCGCGTTCGGCCGCGACCGCGAGCTCGCGCTCAAGCGCGGGGAGGAGTCGGGTAAGCTGGTTCTTGAGGATCACGTCGCGGGCGCCGGCGCGCATGAGGGTCGCGATCTCGCCGTCGGGAACCGTGCGCGTCAGGACCAGCACCGGGCATTCGAGCTTCGCCTGCTTCACCGCGTCGAGCACCGCGTTCACGCCGAAGTGCGGCAGGGTCCGTTCCGATATGATGGCGTCCCACCCGCCTTTTTCGATGGCCGCGTGCAGCCCGCCGAAGTCGTTGATGCGCTGCGGCTTGAGCATGAATCCGCCCTTGCGCAGCGCCGTCAAGGCAAGCTCGGCCTCGTCCGGCGAATCATCGACGATCAGCAGACGTAATATTTTGCTTTCCAAGGAAACCTCGCCGGGAACGGCGGGCGGCGATTTAAAGCGAAGACATGCTTGGCGTACCGCCCGTCCCTTATTGTAGCCGGCGGTTGGCGGGTTTTCCGGTAGACCGTCTTTCGCCCGATGTTCCGCTCCGACCCGGGGTGGTATAAGAGGATCTCTGGTCTCGGCTCATGGAGGAGCTATGCCGGCAGGCGGGCGCACCGTCGTTCTTCTGGCCGTGGTTGTGTCGATCCTGGTTTCCGGGCGCGGATACGGGCAACAAGACGGTCGGGGCCCGGAGTCCAACCGGGTCATCGATATCGCGGGCGAGCGCACGACGCTCAAAACCGCCGCCGACAAACCATTCGCCGCGTATCTCGTCGGACCCAAGGAGGCGCCGCGCGGCATACTTATTATTTACACGGCGGCCGGGCTTAGCGATCCGGCCCGGACCTGGGCGGATGAGCTCGGCAAACTCGGTTATCGCGCGATTACCGTGGATCTTTACGACGCGGCCGCGACGCCGCATGCCGGCCCGGGACCGACCTTCCAATCGCTCGATCAGAACGACGCGAACGCGAAATACCGTGCCGCCCTCGAAGCGCTGCACGAGCCCGGTCGCAGCCTGGCTATTTTCGGCGTGTGCGCGGGCGGCGGGCAGGCGCTGGAGGCAAGCCTTGCCGCTCCTGACTTGGTGGCGGCGACGGTCAGCTATTACGGGCGGCCGGCGGTGGATGTGAAGCGGCTGGTTCACCTGCGATCCCCGGTGCTGGCGATTTATGCCAAGGGCGACGGCTCACCGGCCGAGATCAGGGCGTTCCAGGCGGCCATGCATGGCGCCGGTAAAGTTTTGGAAGTGCAGACGTATGACGACGGGCCGTGCACCGCCTCGCGGGAGGGTGACGCCAAGCACCAAGGCGCTCGGCCCGCGTGGCAGACCGCGCGCGATTTTCTAAATCGCTATCTCAAGTGACTCCCCGGTTAATTTTAGCGGCTCGGCTGCAGCAGCAACTCGAGTAGCGCCTTTTGCGAGTGCAGGCGGTTCTCCGCCTCGTCCCACACGACGCTCTGCGGTCCGTCGATCACCTCGGCCGTCACCTCGTGGCCGCGGTAGGCGGGCAAACAGTGCATGAAGATCGCGTCCGGTTTCGCCTTGCGCATCAGCTCGCGGTCCACCCGGTAAGGCGCGAACGCCTTCGCGCGCTCGGCCTTTTCATGTTCCTGTCCCATGCTGGCCCAGGTGTCGGTGACGACGACGTCCGCTCGAGCCACGGCCGCGCTCGGATCGGCGAGCAAGCGCGCGTTGGGCGCGCACGCGGCGGCGATGTCCGGGCGCGGCGCGTAACCGGGCGGCGTCGCCACGCGCAGCTCGAAGTCGAACACCTTCGCGGCTTGCATCCACGAGTGACAAACGTTGTTGCCGTCGCCGACCCACGCGACGGTGCGCCCGCGCACCTCGCCGCGGCGTTCCACGACCGTCTGGACGTCGGCGAGCAGCTGACAGGGATGGTGCAGCTCGGTGAGCGCGTTGATCACCGGTACTTGCGAGTGGCCGGCGAAGCGCTCGACCATGGCGTGCTCGTTGGCGCGGATGACGATGACGTCGACCATGCGCGAAATGACGCGCGCCGTATCCTCGATCGGCTCGCCGCGTCCGAGCTGCAAATCGCGCGGCGGAAGAAACATGCTGCTGCCGCCGAGCTGCGCCATGCCCGCTTCGAACGAGACGCGCGTGCGCGTGGAGGACTTCTCGAACATCATCGCCATCGTCCTGCCGACCAGGGGCACGTGGCGTTCGCCGCGTTGGTGGCCGGCTTTGAGCTCGATGGCGCGCTGGATCAGTTTACCGAGTACCGCCGGGCTCAAATCCGCCAGCGTGAGGAAATGCCGCGGCGTCACGACACGCCCAGAAAATCGCGCACCGTGTCCGAGACGACTTCGACGATCTGTCCGGCCTCGGGGTCGCTGATGATGAGCGGGGGCAACAGGCGCACGGTCTTGTCGGCCGTTACGTTGACAAGCAAACCGCGCTCGAGCGCCTTGAGCATCACTTCCTTGCACGGACGATCGAGCTCGATGCCGAGCATGAGGCCCTTGCCGCGCACTTGCTTGACGCCTTTCACGCCGTCGAGTCGCGCCGTGAGGCCGGCGAGGATGTGCTTGCCGAGCCGCGCCGCGCGTTCCTCGAAGCGGCCGGCTTCCAGGCGTTCGAGCACGGCGAGCGCCGCGCGGCAGGCGAGCGGATTGCCGCCGTACGTGGAGCCATGCTTCCCGAGCTGGAAGAGATGCGCCGCTTCACCGCGCGCCAGGCAGGCGCCGATCGGTACGCCGTTGCCGAGCGCCTTGGCGACGGTCATGACGTCCGGCTGCGCGTTCTCGTGTTGATAGGCGAACCAGCGGCCGGTGCGGCAGAGGCCCGTCTGGATCTCATCGAGCATCAGGAGCCAGCCGCGTTCGGAGCAAAGCGCGCGCAGCTGCGCGAGATAACCCGGGGAAGGAATGACGATGCCGCCTTCGCCGAGCACCGGCTCGACCAGCACCGCGACGACTTCGGGATTGTGCTCCGCCACTTGCCGCACCGCCGCGACGTCGTTGTATGGAACGCGGTTGAAGCCGCCGACGAGGGGTTCGAAGCCCGCCTGGATGCGGCGGTTGCCGCTCGCCGACAGCGTCGCGAGCGTGCGCCCGTGGAAGCTGCCCTCGGTCACGATGATGGTCGGATTGCGCAGCTTCTTATTATTCCCGTACAGCCGCGCGAGCTTGATCGCCGCTTCGTTCGCCTCGGCGCCGGAGTTCCCGAAAAAAACCGTGTCCATGCCGGCTACGCGGCACAACTGTTCGCCGAGCCGCTCTTGCAGTTCTATCTGGTACCAGTTCGAGGTGTGAATGAGCTTGCCGGCCTGGTCGGCGATCGCCTTCGCGATGTCCGGGTTGGCGTGCCCGAGCGCGCACACCGCGACGCCCGCGAGCGCATCGAGGTACTTGCGGCCCTGCGCGTCCCAAAGATACGCGCCCTCGCCGCGTACGAAGGTGACCGGAAGGCGTGAATAGGTCGGCATCACGTGCGTCATAAAAGAATAAAGGCACCGAGCGTCGGAACACAGGGTACAGGCCAACCGACCTGCCGTTCCGCCGCGGGGCGCCATCCGTTGAAAGCGCAGATTTTAGCCCTTCCCGCCGCCAACGCAAGCGAGCCTTGCCGCGAGCGTTGGCAAACCAATTGCCCTCACCCTCATTCCCTTCCCCTCGAGGGGAGAGGGCGGCTGCGCATGCAGCCCGAGCGCGACAAATTTAAATGTGTCCGCCACTGCTCCGGCTCACCCTGCGCTCTCGCGGCATTCACACATCCGGTGCAGCAGAACGAGCCGAGGCGCGTTTGCGCGCGCATTTCCTAATAACGACAAAGCCCGGCGGTGCCGGGCTTTGCAAAACGAGCGGCGGAGCGCCAGGTTAACGCGCGATCGGGAAGTGCGCGCTTGCGGCCATGAAGAAGATCATCGGAATGGACAGCATCGTGTTCGTGCGCGAGGCGAGGAACGCAACCCGTCCCGCCTTCGCCTTCGCCGCATCATCGGCCTGCACCAGGCCGAGCACCTTCTTTTGGTTCGGCCAAATCAGCACCCACACGTTGAACAGCATGATGGTGCCGAGCCACGCGCCAATGCCGATGGTGGCGGCGCTGCCGCGCAGCAGGAACGCGTTGGTGAGGCCAATGCCGGAGCGTTCCAGATAGTACGCGCCGGTCAACCAGGTAACGAGCGCGGACCAGCGGAACCACAGCAGCGCGCGCGGCGCGATGTGCTTCGTGATGCCGGCGTTGGTGCCGTCGGCCCGCGCGGCGGCGAGCCCGGGCACTTGCACGGCGTTGAAATAATAGAGCAGGCCGATCCAGGTGATCCCCGCCCAGATGTGCAACCAGCGATCGATAATCAGTTCCATTGTTTCCCCCGGTGAGTGTTTGTTGTTCGCGGTATCGGCTCGGGCCTTCAGCGCAGCAAGTTAACGCTGATGACGTAAAGAATGATGAGCAGAACCAGACCCGAGATGATGGTGCCCCAAAGGGAGTCGAGCGGATTTTTCATTGGTTGTCCCTCAAAGCTCTGGCTACAACGGCGTTATTGGAATTCGATGATTGCGCTCGGTGGATCGAGCCGCAATACCGGCGCTAGCGTAAGGTACAACTCCACCCATTTCAAGACGATGCCAGCCGCGCCGCGGCCGACGGCACGAGGGTTCGCGCGGGCTCTGCAACCGGTATCCGGCGCGCGGGCTATCCAACGGTGATCGAGGCGATCGATGGGTGTAAATTGTTCGCCACTCAGGGCGACAATAAACAAGGATCAGGAGATCGAGCCATGCGCGCGAAACGACTCGTTGGAATGCTGCTGTTTTGCACGGTGTTGGTGGCGCCGGCGACGGCCGAAGAACCGAGCGGCACGCTGAAGAAGATCAAAGACAGCGGCGTGATCTCGCTCGGTCACCGCGAGTCTTCCATACCGTTTTCCTATTACGACGACAAGCAGCGGGTCGTCGGTTATTCGCACGAGCTCGCGCTCAAGGTCGTCGACGTGGTCAAACAGCAGCTCAAGCTCGCGAAGCTCGATGTCAAGCTCACGCCCGTCACGTCGCAGAATCGGATTTCCCTGGTGCAGAACGGGACGATCGATCTCGAATGCGGCTCGACGACGAACAACACCGAACGCCAGCAGCAGGTCGCGTTCTCGAACACCATTTTCATCATCGGGACCCGCCTGCTGACGCGGAACAACTCGGGCATCAAGGATTTTCCCGACTTGGCGGGCAAGAACGTGGTCACGACCGCGGGCACGACCTCGGAACGGCTGCTGCGCAAGATGAACGAGGAAAAAGCCATGAGAATGAACATCATCAGCGCCAAGGATCACGGCGAGTCGTTCCTGACGCTCCAGAGCGGTCGCGCGGTGGCGTTCATGATGGACGACGCGCTGCTCTACGGCGAGCGCGCCAAGGCGAGGCGGCCGAACGATTGGGTCGTGGTCGGGACGCCGCAATCGCGCGAGGCGTACGGCTGCATGCTGCGCAAGGATGACGCGGCGTTCAAGC
>JAJPKH010000026.1 GCA_021323795.1 Acidiferrobacteraceae bacterium
CCGACGCACAGCGAGCACGACAGCGGGCCCTACATCACCGCAGGGCTCGTCATCGCGCGCAATCCGAAGACCGGAGTTCAGAACGTCGCGATCAATCGCATACAAGTGAACGCCAAGGACCACATGGCGCTGCTGATCCTGCCGCGCCACCTGCACGCATTTCATAAGGCGGCGGAAGAGAAGGGCGAGGCGCTGCCGGTGGCCGTGGTGATCGGCGTCGATCCGCTCACGCTGCTTGCTTCGCAGGCGATCATGCCGATCGACCATGACGAGCTCGAAATCGCCGGCGCGCTGCGCGGCGGGGCGCTCAACGTCGTGAAGTGCCTCACCAACGACGTGCGCGTGCCGGCCGACGCCGAGATCGTCATCGAGGGACGCGTGCTCCCCAAGGTGCGGGAACCCGAAGGGCCGTTCGGCGAGTTCCCCAAGTACTACAGCGCGCAAGAGGATCGCGAAGTCATCGCCGTCGATGCGGTGACGCACCGGCGCAATCCCATTTACCACACGATCGTGCCGGCCGAGATGGAGCATCTCCTGCTCGGCGCCATCCCGCGCGAGGCGACGATGCTCGCGCACCTGCAACGCAGCTTCCCGAGCGTCATCGACGTGCATCTCTCCGTCGGCGGCGTTTGCCGATACCATTTGTACGTCAAGATGAAGAAACAACGCGAGGGCGAACCGAAGAACGTCATCCTCGGCGCCTTCGGCGGACATTACGACATCAAGCAGGTGATCGTGGTGGACGAGGACGTGGACGTGCACAATCCGGCCGAGGTCGAATGGGCGGTGGCGACGCGTTTCCAGGCCGATCGCGATCTGATCGTCGTCTCGGGGGCGCTCGGCTCGATTCTGGACCCCTCGACCACGGTGCAAAGCACCCGCCACGGCGCCGTTACGCCGGTCGGAAGCATGCAAGGCATCAGCGCCAAGATGGGTTTGGATGCGACCCGGCCGCTGGCGTACGAGGAGCACGTGTTCACGCGCGTGCGCATTCCGGGCGAGAAGGAAGTGAGTCTCGAGCACGAGATCGACGCTTCCCCGAAAACCGACTGGCGCAAGCTGTTCGCCGAATGAAAACCGCGGCGCGTCGGAGCCCAGCGATCCACTAACGCCATCACGGGGCGAGCGGCGGCGCATTCGATGAGCATCGAAACCGCGCGAGAACCGCGGCGGTTATCCCTAAAACGAGCCGCTGTTCCCCCCACGCGTTCCCGTCTTCCACGATCATCCACCTATTTTCGAGGACACGCTAATCGCACGGGCGGATGCGTGCCCGCCGTGTTCGGCATCATAAAGACCTTGTTTCACCGCGGCAGGTGCACGCGGCTCGAAACTCTTTTCCTGCGAATGTTCCCCGGCGCCGCCCGCCCACCCATTCGAATTACCCAGACGGAAAGGTAAATAGCGCGACTCTCCGATAACGGGCGCGATTGCGCCGCGCCCTATTCTTCCCGCACTAGGACGGTACTCGACCATGAGCAGGGGGCGGAGAACTTCCGTTGGTCGTTTCGCGCCGGTAGGGCAAGCGTTGTTCCGGCATGGCGGCGACTGAAACCGCAGCGAGCGACTTACATCACTTGTATAAAGGGGGCTACATGAGGATGTTGCGCAAAATACTAACGATAGCCGCGGCCGGGTCATGCCTCGCCGCCTTCGCCGGCGACGCCGCGGCGAAACTCGGCTCCTGCAACGAGCCGATCGTGTTTGGCACCACCATTTCCGAGACCGGGCCGTTCTCGACGCTGGCGGACCGCTGGCGCGGCATGACGGAAATTTTCGCCGAGGAAGTCAACCGCTCGGGCGGTGTTCAGGTAAAGGCCTGCAACAAGAAAGTGCCGATCAAGTTCGTCATTTACGACGATCAGAGCGTGCCGGCGGCCGCCGTATCGCTCTACGAAAAAATGGCGACGGTCGACAACGTCGACTTCTTCGTCGGTCCCGACTGGTCCTCGCTCGGCGGGCCGGTGCCGCCGATCGCCGAGAAGCACAAGATTCCGATCGTCATGGGCAACGTCGCGACCCCGTCGATCTACGACCGCGGGTTCAAATACGTCTGGGGCACGCCGTATCCCGTGGTGCCGCGTTGGTCCGAGCGCTACTTCGACATGCTGTCGAAGATGAATCCGAAACCCACATCGATCTTCTTCATCACCCACGATAACCCGGTGACCAAGGGCATTACCGGGGTATGGTCGAAGAAGGCCGAGGCGCAGGGGCTCAAGATCGTCGGTTCCGAAACGTTCTCACAGGAACTGAAAGACTTCACCGCGCTCATCGCCAAAGTGCGCGCCGCCAAACCCGACGTCGTATACATCAGCTCCTTCGACGGCCCATCCGTTCCGCTGGTGCAGCAGATGCGCAGCCTCAAGGTGCGCGCGATGGACGTGCATCACGTGATGCTGACCGGCTCGCTTTACCGGCAAGTCGGCAAAGACATCGAGGGCATGACCGGCGAGCTGTCGTGGTATCCCGGCATCAAGGGACCGTACAGCGACCTCGTCGAGACGGTGATGCAACGTTCGAACATCAGCATGTTCGACTACATCTGGACGCTCGGCCGGCTCTCGTCGTACCTGGTCATGGTGCAGGCGATCGAGAAGGCCGGCGCCGTCGATCGCGAGAAAGTCCGCGAGGCGCTTTACAAAGGCACGTTCAAGGCGCCGGCGGGCGACATCGTCTTCGACGAGCGCGGCTTCCCCAACAACGGCGCGTTCACCGTTCAGATGGTCGGCGGCAAGGTGTCGGTGGTATGGCCGCCGGAGGTCGCGACCGGCAAGGTGGTGTGGCCCTCGCCGAGCTGGAAATAACGTTTCTTCTCCCGCGGCGCGGCGTGTCGCGCGCGAGCCCCCGCGTCGGGTGACCGACCCGGGGGCCGGTTTCCGGAGAACGCGATGAACGTGGAAGTTTTCGTCCAAGTTCTGATTGGCGGTTTACTGCTGGGCGGCCTGTACGCGCTCGTCGCCTTCGGCTTGTCGCTGATCTACGGCGTCGTGCGCATTCTCAATTTCGCGCACGGCACGCTGCTCGCCGTGACAGGCGTCGCGGCGAGCCTCATCTTCGCGAGTTGGCAGCTGCATCCGGTGCTGATCGCGCTCCTGCTGATGCCGCCGGTGTTCGCGGGCGGCTACGTCTTCTACATGGC
>JAJPKH010000249.1 GCA_021323795.1 Acidiferrobacteraceae bacterium
GAGAAATATACGACTCAATGACGGTTATCACTGTTATTTAGGACTACCCCGTTTCCAAATCTCTTTGGAATCATAGCGCTTTTCGCACCAACCGGGTCCACGGTAACCGAGATATACCGCGGTTTGACGGTTAAACACCGCCGGACCGTGGAAATACGGTATAGCATCATTGAACCGTGGGAGGAAAAGAGACTGAGGATCAAGCAGATCCCTATGCCGTCTCGCCGTTTTCCTTGGCAGATGCTGAAAACTTCTTTGCGTGTCATTGCGAGCGAGTGAGCCTTTGGCCGCGAACGCAGCGTGGCGGGGAGCAATCTCAGACTTCAAGCTCGGCCGCCGGTCGCATCACGGCGGACCGTGGCACATGATGGATCGCTCGCAGGGATCGGGACGGGGCTGGGGCGATCCGACCTATTCCGCGCTGCAAGTCTTGAACGAACGCTACGCCCGGGGCGAGATTCAGAAGCAAGAGTACGAGGAGAAAAAGGCGGCCATCCTTTCCAGCGGGCGCCCCTAGCGATCGAACGGCGTCATCGGTGCTTGCTCGGTCTCGGGAGACTGTCAGGATGAAACAAAGATTGATTTGTTTCCGCGCGTACAAAACGTTCGTTAGCTGAACGTCGCACGCATCCTTCGCACGGCACACAATAGGCTGTGCTTTCGGTTCGCAGGCGATCACGCGGGCAGCCGCATACCTCACGCGCGACTAGGGCGGCCATCGTGATTATGGTTATGATGGGAACACGGCATCGCTCACAGGCCCCCTGATTTCTACTTGCGGACCGGCGATCAGCGTGCTGACGGGGACGCGAAACGACAATGACGCGGCCAAAATCGCCACCGACTCGCACAACGCCTCACGCACGCCTCGGCACCACAGCGCGCGCGCTCGGCATCATTCGATCTTACGCGGCGCGCTTTCGTCGCGCACAGTGCCCCTCGGCTTACCGATTGCCGAATGATCGAAATTCGTCCGGTGCAAATCGAGATTCGCCCGTGTTATGCGACACGGCTCACCTCAACGGAGGAACGGTCTCATGGGATACGAAATATCAACGGATGACCGGAACGGAATTCTCGAGATCCGTTTATCGAAAGGGCTTGCTCACCGCGACCACCTGAAGGCGCGGGATGAAGCGCTGGCGCTATGTCGGGCGCGAAACCTGCAAAAAATACTGGTTGATGCGCGCGAGCTCGTCCTCGCAAACGGCAGCCCTTCGACGACGGAACTCTTCGAGTTCGGCGCTTCATGGGCGGAGCAGACCGCATCGATGGCGTTTTTGCTGGCAGGTGTGTACCCGCGCGATGCGGCCGCGCGACAATACCTAAAGTTCGGTGAAACCGTGGCGTTCAATCGCGGGTTCGTGACGCGGGGGTTCGACGACGTCGAACAGGCGCGGGCGTGGTTGCGCAACGCCGGGAAGTAACCGCTTCAGCGGCGCGAAAAGCTGTCTCAGCGACCGGGCGCCACTGTCATGGCGACGCAGTGGAACGCAAGATAATCTGCGGGCGCCGATCCGGTCGGGGCGCAAACCGTGTTGCACCAAATTATTCTTTTTGTTGTTGGCGCAACGCGCTGCGCTTTACTGCGCCCTGCATTGAACTAAGAAGTAACCGCGTCAACCGAGCGAGAAACGGTTTTCCGGTAAGGCCGCGTGCCAGTGACTGCGGCGAGGAGCGGAACGCGAGATCACCGGCACCAAGCGGTCGCAGTAGCAACGAAGACAATGCCTGCAACGTCGATTACAAGCGTCTAAACGGACCGAGACCGCCGTCGTTGTCGCACCGCCTCGTACAATACGACGCCCGCCGCGACCGACACGTTCAAACTTTCGACTTTCCCCGCCATGGGAATACGAATCAGCCGATCGCAGCGTTCACGCGTCAGCCGCCGCAACCCCTCGCCCTCGCCACCGAGCACCAGCGCCATCGGCCCGGCGAGATCCGTGTCGTAAATCTCTTCGGGCGCGTCTTCCGCCGTCCCATAAAGCCATACGCCCGCCTCTTTCATCGCGTCGAGGGCGCGCGCGAGATTAGTCACCTGAAATATGGGAACGGTTTCGGCCGCGCCGCTCGCGGCGCGGCGCGCGGCGGCGGACAACGGGGCCGAGCGATCGCGCGGGAGAATCACCGCGCGCACGCCCGTCGCATCGGCGACGCGCAAGCACGCGCCGAGGTTGTGCGGGTCCTGTACGCCGTCGAGGACCAAGAGCATCGGGGCGGCGGGGAGGTTCTTTAAGAAGCCGGCAAGCTCCCCTTCTCCGCCGACTTCCGCGGCACGCAAACGCGCGACGACGCCCTGATGGCGCAAACCGCCGGCCAGCTCATCCAGCTTCGCCCGCGGCACCCGATGGAACTTGACACCGGCGGTACGCGCCGCCTCGAGCACTTCGCCGAGCCGCTTATCGACGCGCTCGGCGCTTATCCATACCGCCGCGATGCGCTTCGGATGCTGCTGCAACGCCGTCAACACCGCGTGCAAGCCGCAGACCAGATCTTCTTCTTCCATAGTTCCTATCCACGTCGCCGGTGGCGCTTGCCGCGTGACTTCTTCCCTTCGCGTACATTGCGGCGATGGATATTCGCCCGTCCCGCCTTCGCCGTCACGGCGCCGTCGACCGGCTCGAAATCGATGCGCGCCTCGTCGAGATCGACGCGAACCACGCGTACGCGCAGCGGATCACCCAGCCGATAAGTCTTGCGCGTGCGCTCGCCGATCAGCCGGTGTTTGCCGGCTTCGAAATGGAAATAATCGTTGCCGAGCGCGGTAATGTGCACCAGGCCATCGACGAACACGTCATTGAGCTCGACAAAAACGCCGAAGCCGGTAACGCCGGAAATGATCCCGTCGAACTCTTCACCGATCCGGTCCATCATGTATTCGGCCTTGAGCCAGCGAATGACTTCGCGCGTCGCCTCGTCGGCGCGCCGCTCGGTGAACGAACAATGCTGGCTTTGCTCGCGCATCTGCTCGAGCGAAATCGCGGGCGAGCGCCGGTGCAGGATGCTTTTAATCGCGCGGTGCACGAGTAGATCCGGATACCGGCGTATCGGCGACGTGAAGTGCGTGTAGTGCTCGTAGCCGAGCGCGAAGTGCCCGATGTTGTCCGGGCTGTAGATCGCCTGGCTCAGGCTGCGCAGCAACACGGTCTGTATCAACCGGGCATCCGGCCGCTTGCCGACAGCCGCGAGGAGCTTGGCATAGTGCGGCGCCTGCGGCGAGTCACCGCCGCCGAGGGATAGCCCGAGCTCGAACAGGAACTGCCGCAGCTCGAGCAGCTTCTCCGCGGTCGGCCCTTCGTGGATGCGGTACGGAATCGGCACCTTGTGCTTCCTCAGCAGCTCCGCCGCGCTCACGTTCGCGGCCAGCATGCACTCTTCGATCAACCGGTGCGCGTCGTTGCGCTCGAGCGGCACGATGCGCTTTATCTTGCGCTGCTCGTCGTAAATGATTTTCGTCTCGGGCAGCTCGAAGTCCACCGCCCCGCGGTGCAGGCGTGCCGCGTGCAGCACCTTGTACAAGGCGTACAAGTTCTCGAGCGCGGGCACGAGTGCGTCGTATTCGCCCCGCAGCGGCGCATTGCGCTCGATCAGCATCGCCGCGACCTTCGTGTAGGTGAGCCGCGCGGCCGAACGCATGATCGCTTCGAAGAACCGGTACTTCTGTATTTCCCCCTTGGGGCTGATCGTCATTTCGCAGGCCATGCACAAGCGATCGACTTGCGGATTGAGCGAACAGAGAACATTCGACAGCACTTCCGGCAGCATCGGAATGACCTGCTGCGGAAAGTAGACGGAGTTGCCCCGAACGAATGCTTCGCGGTCGAGCGCCGCACCCGGCTTTACATAGTTGGCGACGTCGGCGATGGCTACGATCAAGCGCCAGTTCTTGCCTTGGCGCTCGCAATAGACCGCGTCGTCGAAATCGCGCGCGTCTTCGCCGTCGATGGTGACGAGCGGCACCTGGCGCAGATCTTCGCGGCCGGCGGCGGCTTCGGCGGGCACTTGTCCGGGGAACCGGCCCGCTTCATCGAGGACTTCGGCGGGCCAGCGATGCGGGATGTCATGCGCGCGAATCGCGATCTCAATTTCCATTCCCGGCGCCATGTGATCGCCGAGCACTTCGACGACGCGTCCGACCGGGCCGCTGCGCACGGTCGGCGGTTGCACGATTTCCGCGACCACGATTTGCCCGTCTTTCGCCCCGGTCTCGGAACCGGCCGGGATTGCGATCTCTTGCGCGATGCGTTTATCGGACGGCACGACGAATCCGATGCGTTCCGAGGCGGTATACCGTCCGACCACGCTGCGGCTGCCCTGCTCCAACACCTCGACGATCGCGCCGACCCGACGCTCGCGCGCATCCATGCCGGTGACGCGCGCGAGCACGCGATCGCCGTGCAGCACGCGGCGCATCTCGCGCGCCGGCAGGAACAGATCCTTCCCGCCGTCGTCGGGCACGAGAAAACCGAAGCCGTCGGCATGGCCGATGACCCGGCCGCGCACGAGATCCATCTTCTCGGCGAGCCCGTAAACGCCGCGGCGGTTCTTCAGCAACTGGCCGTCGCGCTCCATGGCGCGCAGCCGGCGCTCGAAGGCTTCGCGGTCGCGCTCGCTTTCGACGCCCAACGCCTGCGCGATGACATCGAACTTCAGGGGCTCGCCGCGTTCGGACAAAAGCTGTAGCACCGCCTCGCGACTGGGGACGGGAAATTCGTATTTAGATGCTTCGCGTTCCGCCATCGGATCGCTGAAAGACGATTTATCTCGCGTTGACATGGGAAAAGCCTATGGGTAGAGTGCGCCGTCCTGCCGGTACCGCGGCATTGTAGCGGTTCCCGTGCCGAGGTGGCGGAATTGGTAGACGCGCTAGATTCAGGTTCTAGTGGGGCGACCCGTGGAGGTTCAAGTCCTCTCCTCGGTACCATCATTATCCAGGCTCGCCAGTTTACATGGACGAGCCCGGGCGATCCCCGATAATTTCTCCGCGACCGGCGCCCGTCCTCGGGCGTAGCGGGCCTTCACCCGCGAACACTTCCGTCCTAAGCGCAAAGCTGCTCCCGCAAGCGTAGCGGCAAGCGAGCTGCGCCCCGGTGCCGCCGGATAGGCAGAACATCGTAAGCAGCGCAAAATTGCTAGAGTAATACCATTGCCGTTCGCACCGACGTCGTCATTGCATCCGCCGCCGAGACATCAGCAGCTCGGGTGCGAACCGGTTCTCGCGTGACGATCTTTGATCAAGGGAGGTATCTTTGTCCGAATCGTCTTTTCCCATCGTGGATCTCGGAGCCGTAATCGTAAGTACCGTCTTGCTGTGGGGATATTGGTACGTCCTGCGACGCCGCAGCCGGCGCAATCCCGGCGCCGCCGTCCATACCTTTAATATGCTGGTGCGAGCCAAGTGGGTCGAAGCGATGTTGAGCAAGCCGGGGACCGAAATCACCGCCGTCCAAACGCTGCGCAACTCCGTCATGGCGGCGAGCTTCATGGCCTCGACCGCGATTCTTCTGATTATCGGCACGCTGACCATGACATCGGATCTCGACAAGCTGAGCCGATCCTGGAGTTTTTTGATCA
>JAJPKH010000185.1 GCA_021323795.1 Acidiferrobacteraceae bacterium
CGAGCGCGCACGGCGTGAACCAAGGCTCGGTAAGGGTTAGCGGATTCTGCTACGTCGAGCATCGCGAGCGCCGCTTCATAGAGCGAAATCCGCTCCGATTCCGCCGTCTTCGGCATTCGTTGAAGCACGTGGCGATAGAGATCGGCGTGGGCGGTTAACACCTTATCGTCCGAAGGAAGCAGCCGTTCGGCCCAGGCCAAGCTATTGTCCGCCTCCGGCAGCCTTCCCTGGGCCGCCAGTTCGAAACCCCGTTTGTACAAATAGTCCGATAGGCCGAGAGCGACAAAGTATGTGAGCGGGAACAATGCAACCAAAACAACAATCGCCCGATAAGCGTGTTTTTGCACCCATTTCTCCGGCCGCCACAGTTGCTCGCGCGATCGGAGTACGCCGGTAACCCGCTCGTGAAAACGACCAAGGACCAATCCCGCCACGATGGAAATCGGCAAGATATAAAGATCGAAATCGAGAAAGCTATGGGCGGCGACCGCGAGTAAGCCGCAAAACAAACCGACGGATTCTATCTTCAGTTCCGTGCCCGCCCGCGTGCGCCGTAACAGTTTCACGAGCATGATGAGGACCGCCGTGAAAACGGCGATAAGCAGCAACAGCGCCGGCAAGCCCGCCTCGATCCAAATTTGCAGGTAGTCGTTATGGACGAAGAAACCCAGCGTTTGATCCGCCGGATCACGATACGGGGGCCATGCCAAGTAATAGGTACCGAGACCGATGCCCCACCATGGCTTGGCCATCAGCATCTCCCAGGATCCCCGCCAGATCAGAAAACGTTCTGCACCCGCATTGCCCGGGTCGCTGAGAGTGGCCAAGCGGCCGGAAGGACCGCCGTGAAGCACGAGATTCGCCGCTACATAGGCGGCGAACAGCAGGCCAGCGGTAACGAGCACCGGACGCGCTCCGACCGCCCGCCATGCAAAAATACCGAGTACGGTAAAACCGAGCACAAGTCCCAGCGTTGTGCCGCGGCCTTGCGTGGCAGCGATAGTGAAGAAAAGCACAAATAGACATGCGCCGAGTCCGTAGCGTAGCTTCGCGCTCGATTGCTTGCGCAGCGCCAACAAAAAGTAAGCGCTCAACGGGAGCGCGATCAGCATAATAAGCGCGGCGAACGAATGGATGTTAACGAAGGTAGAACGCGGCGGCTCGCGCCAAGCGAACAACTGCACCATGGCAAACGCGCACAGAGCGAGCGCACCGAGCACGAGAAAGCGCGAGAGGTAGAACCAGATTCGGTCGCGCTCGGGCGAAAGCGTGTAACACCAGAAAACCAGCACGACGCTGCCGACCCACCAAAAATTGATGACACTGGTGACGGGCACGGCGCTCCAAGTGAGCGAAACCGCGAGCCATAGCCAGAACAGCGTGAGACTTGCACTGAGCGGCGTCAGCGGTAACCGGACGCCCTCGGCATAGCTCGAGCTCAACGACAGCACGAGCCATGCGATAAGCAAAAACTGCGCGCCCGCGAGGAGCGGCATTTGCGGCCCGTGATAAAAGACCGCGAGCCCCAGGGCAACGGCGACACAGAGCGCGCTTACCTGCGCTATGCGCAAACGGGTTGTATCCGGCCGAGCTCGCCCCATACGATAGCCATGTTCCTCGCACCCTTAATGTAGTAAACACGTCCCCAAACACCAGCTTCGCGTCCATGTTTGATGTCATCTTGTACGAGCCCGAGATTCCTTCTAATACCGGCAACATCATGCGGCTGTGCGCCAACACCGGCGCCCGACTGCATCTGATCGAACCCCTGGGCTTCGTGCTCGATGACAAGCGCTTGCGCCGCGCCGGCCTCGATTACCGCGACTGGGCCGAGGTTCACACGCACGCCAGCCTCGAACGCTTGCTCAGCGAGCTCGGCACCAGTCGACTCTATGCGTTCACCACCCGCGGCCGGCGCTTTTATAGCGACGTACGGTACCAACCGAACGACGCATTGTTGTTCGGACCGGAAACACGCGGTCTGCCTCGATCGGTTTTGGAGTTTCTGCCGGAGGAGTCGCTACTGCGGCTGCCGCTGCGGCCGGAAAACAGAAGTCTTAATCTTTCTAACGCGGTTGCGGTGGTGGTGTACGAAGCCTGGCGCCAAGCGGGATTTGCCGGCGGAAGCTGACGTGGCCGGACGGCGGCGCCAACCGACGGTATAATACCGCGCCGCCTGCGAACCCAGCCGTTGCGATTAATCTCCATGCGCCGTCCCAAGCTTCGAAAATATCTCCGTCCTCGCACATTGTTGCTCGCTGGCGCGGCGCTGCTTGCGGCGCTCGCGATCTACGTGGCTTATCTGGATTTCACGATACGCACGCAGTTCGAAGGTAAACGTTGGGCGCTGCCCGCCCGCGTTTACGCGAGCCCGCTCGAGCTCTATCCCGGGAAAAAAATTTCCGCCGCACAGCTGAGCGAAGAATTGGCGGTGCTCAACTACCGCCACGGAACCCTCGATGAGCCAGGCACTTACTTGCGCGACCGCGAAAGCATCGAGCTTGTTTCGCGACCGTTCGCGTTCTGGGACGGCGCGCAACCCGCCTTGCGGCTGGCCATCGCTTTTTCCGGCAAACAGATCAGCAAAATCGACAATCTCGAAACCGGACAGGCGCTTCCACTGGTGCGGCTCGATCCATTGCTCATCGGCGGCATCTATCCGGCACATAACGAGGACCGGGTGCTGGTAAAGCTCGACGAAGTGCCGCCGATTCTTATCAAGGCGCTGACCGCCGTCGAAGACCGCAAATTTTACGAACACCACGGCGTCGATCCGCGCGGCATCGCACGCGCGCTCTGGACCAATTTGCGCGCCGGCGACGCGGTCCAGGGCGGCAGCACGCTGACGCAGCAGCTGGTGAAGAATTTTTATCTGACATCCGACCGCACGCTGCGGCGCAAGATCACCGAAGCCATCATGGCTCTCCTGCTCGACGCCCATTACGGAAAAGACGAAATCCTCGAAGCCTATATCAACGAGATTTATCTCGGGCAGGACGGCAACCGCGCGATCCACGGCTTCGGGCTCGCGGCGCAGTACTACTTCGATCGGCCGCTGCATCAGCTCACGCTGTCGCAAGCCGCGCTGCTTGTCGGGCTCGTAAAGGGGCCGTCCTACTATGATCCACGGCGACATCCGGACCGTGCGCTTACCCGGCGCAATTTAGTTCTCACGGAGCTCGCCGATCAGCACGCCATCACCAATGCCGAATATCTCGGCGCCAAGACCTTGCCGCTCGAGGTGGCCACGCGGGCGCCCATGGGTACGTCCCCTTACCCGGCGTTTTTGGCGCTCGTGCATCGGCAGCTACGCAGCGACTACTCTGACACCGATCTGCGTTCCGAGGGGTTACGCATCTTCACCACGCTCGATCCGCACGTGCAACGCACCGCCGAGCAAGCCCTGACGACGCGTCTCAGTACCTTGGAGAAGCAACGGCGCATTCCCGCCAATAGTCTTGAAGGCGCGATAGTCGTGACCGGCAGCGAAAACGGCGAAGTGCTCGCCGTCGTCGGCGGAAGGCGCTCGCGCTACGAAGGTTTCAATCGCGCGCTCGACGCCGTCCGCCAGATCGGTTCGCTCATCAAACCGGCCGTGTACCTCACGGCGCTCTCGCAACCCGACAAATACACGTTGACGACGCGGCTCGATGACAGTCCGCTGGTATGGACGGAGCCGGGAGTGAAGGAATGGGCGCCGCAAAATTACGACCGGGAATTTCACGGCGAGGTGGAGCTGCGTACCGCGCTCGCCGAATCTTATAACGTGTCGACCGCCCGCCTGGGCCTTGCGCTCGGCCTGCCCGCGATCATCGAAAACGCGCACCGGCTCGGCGTGGAGCGCAACCTGCCTCCTTACGGCTCGACGCTGCTCGGCACCATCGGTCTCACGCCGTTCGAAGTGACGCAGATGTACCAGACGCTCGCGAGCGGCGGTTTTCGAACTCCGCTGCGCGCCATACGCGAGGTGCTGACACCGGAGGGCGCGCCGCTCAAACGCTATTCGCTTGCCGTCACACAGGCGGTGGATCCTGCCGCGGTATATCTTACGACGACCGCGCTCCAGCACGTGGTGCAAAGCGGAACCGCGACCGGCCTCGGCGCCTATCTGCCCGCCGACATTAACGTCGCGGGGAAAACCGGCACCACGGATGATCTGCGCGACAGCTGGTTCGCCGGTTTCACCGGCGATAAGCTCGCCGTCGTGTGGGTCGGCCGCGACGACAATCAGACGACCAATTTGACCGGGGCGGCCGGCGCACTGACCGTGTGGGGGCAGATGATGGCACAACTCGATCCCGAACCGCTCGTGCCCGCCATGCCGGAGAGTATCGAGCTCGTGCGCATCGACACAAAAACCGGTTTGCGGGCGGACGGCGGCTGCGATGGAGCGATTGAAATACCTTATATACGCGGCAGCGCGCCGACGGAACCCGCCCCGTGCAGCGGACATTCGCCGGTCGAGAAAATCAAAAATTGGTTCAGGAGATTGTTCGAACGATGAAGAACCTGTGCGCCCTCGCCCTACTTGCCGCGGTCGCGCTGCCGGGATGCGCCAATTTTCCGAGCCCTACGGCGGAACCGGAAGCATTGCCGGTCACGTCCGACAACAACGCCGTCACCGCTCTTGCAGAAAGTGCGCGCCAAGACGCCGCCGCGGGACGGCTGAATGCGGCGGCCGCGAACCTCGAGCGCGCGTTACGTATCGAGCCGCGTAATGCCATGCTCTGGCACGAGCTCGCGCGCGTGAACCTGC
This sequence comes from Acidiferrobacteraceae bacterium, assembly GCA_021323795.1. Classification (GTDB taxonomy): domain Bacteria; phylum Pseudomonadota; class Gammaproteobacteria; order Acidiferrobacterales; family Sulfurifustaceae; genus JACQFZ01. Next base: position 4,757 of record JAJPKH010000185.1, read on the forward strand.
ATCAAGGCCAGCCGAACGAGGCCGCGCAATTCGCCACGAAGTCGAACACGTTCGCGGGCGACAACGCGGCACTGCGAGCCTCGAACTGGCGACTGATTGGCCAGGCGCGTACCCAGAGCGGCGACCAGGCGGGCGCGGAATCCGCATTCGAGCGGGCAGCGCAATTCGAGCGTCAGCGGTAACCGACTTTCATGGGCGCGCACGGCACCGATGCAGCACTCATGCGCTCGATCTTGCAGCGCATCGCGACCGGCCCCGAGCTGAGCAAGAATATTTCACGCGAAGAAGCGCGCGCCGGAATGCGCTTGATCCTCGACGGACAAGTCGACCCGGTGCAGGCCGGCATCTTTCTCATCGCGCTGCGCATGAAGCGCGAAACCGACGACGAAATGTGCGGAATGATGGACGCGCTCCGGGACGCCACGCACACGACGGTCGCGCCGGTCGATGAGCTAATCGACATCGGCGATCCTTACGACGGATATACCCGTTCGCTGCCCGTCGCACCGTTTCTGCCGGCGCTGCTCGCCGCCTGCGGAGTGCCCACGGTATCGCACGGCGTAGAATCGATGGGACCGAAATACGGCGTTACGCATCGACAAGTGCTCCGCGCGGCGGGATTGTCGCTCAACGCATCCATGGCGCAGGCGGCCGCGCGTTTGGCCGACCCAGCGGTCGGCTGGAGCTATATCGACCAAAGCGTTTTTTGTCCGAAGCTGCACGGGCTCGCGGCGCTGCGATCGTTGATCGTCAAGCGTCCCGCGCTGACGACGATCGAGGTACTGCTCGGTCCCGTGCGCGCGCGCCGCAAAACGCATCTCGTTACCGGCTATGTGCATAAAGCTTATCCGCGTGTCTACGCGCTGTTGGCGCGCGCGGCGGGTTTCGACTCCGCGTTGCTTGTGCGCGGTATCGAGGGCGGGGTGATCCCGTCACTGCGCCAGGAAGGAAAATATTTTTTCTATTGCAATGGAGGGGAGGAACAGGAACGCCGCGTCACGCCGGCGGACTTCGGCTGGAGCCAGCCCTTGTCGCCGGCACCGGTACCGGACCCCCTAAGGCCACGGGAGAACGCGCCGGAGGAAAACGCCGCGCTTGACATCGCCGGCCTGGCGCAAGCGGCAGCTGAGGCCGGGCGCCGGGCGCTCCAAGGCGAGCCCGGCGTCGTTCGCGACAATCTCATCGCGGCGGCCGCGCTGTGCCTGCATCACGTCGGAAAACACGCGTCGCTGCGAGCGGCGGCGGAAGCCGCCGGTGCGGCGCTCGATGCCGGTCGCGCGCTAGCGCGGTTTTATCGCCCCGGCGGTTAAGCGCTACCGCTTTAGTGGCTTTTGTCGTCGGCACCGTGATTGGTGCCGCCCGAAATGCGATCCATTATCGCAAACAACACGCCCGAGACGATCAAGGTAACGTGAATTCCGACTTTCCACATGAGCTGACGATCCTCGAGCGCGGCGACGTTCACGAAGCTCTTCAAGAGTTCGATGGCGGAAATGGCGACGATCGACGCGATCAGCTTGACCTTGAGTCCCGAAAAGTCGACCTTCCCCATCCACTCCGGGCGATCCTCATGCCCGGCAGTGTCTATCTTTGAAACAAAGTTCTCGTAGCCGCTGAAGATGATGATCAGCAGCAGATTCGCAACGAGCGACATGTCGACCAGCGTCAAGATGGCAAGCACGACCTCGCTCTCGCTGCTGGTGAATAAGTGAAAAAGGACATGCAGGAATTCCTGCGTGAACTTGACGAGCAACATGGCGACCGCGACGACCAAACCCAGGTAAAACGGCGCGAGCAGCCAGCGGCTGTTGAAGATCAGTACTTCGAGTACATGCTCGATTCTTTTCATCTTATGGCGCTCTAGCGTCTCGTCCGGGTCGGGGGCGCGGCATTATCTCGCAGACGCCCTAACTTGCAAATCGCTGCTCGTTATCGGTAAGCCGCTTCGTCTTCCACCGATCGTTTTCGTAAGCACCAAAGTACCATTCCCAAGCTCGCTCGAATGGGAATAATCACCTTCGCAGACAAACATCATGTCTCGTCTCCAATAACAATCCGAGTGGCGTGGCACCTCGTCAACTCAAGGAGGAATAATCGTGTTTGCACCCCCACCGCGTGGAACTTCAAGACCCTCGACGATGATGCGTGGCTTCACGTTGCAGGAATCGCTCGTGTCTTTACTGATCGGTGGAACACTAATCACCGGCGGATCGAGTTTTTGGTCCACACTGCAGGAGAGCGTGAAAACCACCGCCGCCAACGAGCTGGTGGGACATTTGAATTTAGCGCGCAGCGAGGCTGTTAAACGCCATACCCGGGTGAGCATGTGCCCAAGCAAGGACCAAATAACTTGCGTCGCAACGGGCGGCGGCTTCACCTCCTGGCAGCACGGCTGGCTGCTGTATACGGATGACAATCACAACGGCAAGCCGGAACCGCAGGAAATTCTGCGAGTACAGCAAGCGCAAACCGGCGGCTTGGTCATTCGCACATCGGCGGCGCGCCAACAAGTCAGCTATCAGCCGACGGGCCTGGCCGGCGGCTCGACGATCACCTTCGCGCTCTGCGATTCCCGCGGGACCAAGTCCGCACGCTACGTGGTCATCTCCAACACCGGGCGGGCGCGCGTGGCGCGCACATCGGATAGCAACGTGAAGTGTTAAGCGAGCCGCGATTCTTGCGGCTATTCCGGGCGCGGCTCGCGCTTTAGCAAGGCTTCGACGGCGGCTTGTGGGGACAGTCCTTCATACAGGACACGGTACACCTGTTCGGTAATGGGCATCTCGATGCCGAGCCGGCGCGCGAGCGTATACAACTCGCGCGCCGTGGCGACGCCTTCCGCTTCCTGGCCAATTTCCTTCAGCACTTCCTCGAGCTTACGCCCCTGGCCCAGACCGAGACCCACGCGACGATTGCGAGACATGTTGTCGGTGCACGTAAGAATAAGATCGCCGGCGCCGGTCAACCCCATAAACGTCTCCGGCTTGCCGCCCAACGCCACTCCGAGCCGCGCGAGCTCGGCCAAGCCGCGCGTCACGAGGGCGGCGCGCGCGTTCGCGCCGAAACCAAGCCCGTCGCTTATGCCCGCCGCGATGGCGATAACGTTCTTTATCGCACCGCCGAGTTGCACGCCGGCCAAATCGTCGCTGGTGTAAACACGCACGCGGTCGTTGCGCAGCCAGGAAGCAACGTGCTCGGCCACGGCGGGATGCCGGGCCGCTACGGTGAGAGCCGCGGGCAATCCTTGGGCGATTTCAATCGCGAAGGTCGGCCCCGACACAACCGCTAACGATGAATCGGCCCCGAACAGTTCTTCCGCGACAGCGCTCAATAATCGGCCGCTACCCGGCTCTAAACCCTTGGTCGCCCACGCCAGCGTCGCGTCACGCTTGATGTGCGGGCGGATCGATTCCAACGTCGTGCGAAACGCATGGCTCGGAACGGCGACCAAGAAATTCGTCGCGGACGACGCCACTTCGTGCAGATCGGCACGCGGGATCACCTGCCGCGGCAAAGATACACCCGGGAGGCTGGTCGTATTGGCGCGCGTGCGCGCAATCCTTTCGAGTTGAACGCTGTCGTTGCCCCATAACCAAACGGGGAATCCGTTCCGCGCCAGCAGTACGCTCAAGGCCGTGCCCCAGGCCCCCGACCCTAACACGGCGATTGTCGGCTTAGCGGACATCGGCTAAGGCAACCCCGCTCAGTTGGTCGCCTTTTGCGGCATCGCTTGCTTCTGTTCGTACAGCGCTTCGAAGTTGATCGGATGAATGAGAAGCTGGGGGAAACCGCCTTTGCCGACGAGGTCGTTGATGGCCTCGCGTACGAAGGGCAGCAGAATGTACGCGCCGCTGATTTCGAGCGCGCGCTGCAACGTCTCGCCTTCGATTCCAGCAACGCGAAACAATCCGGCCTGCTGCACTTCGACAAGAAAAATATTTTTGTCGCCCTGCTTCGCCGCCGCCGAAACCGTCAACACAACTTCGTGCAAACCCTCTGCTCCCGCGATCGCGGCTTGCTGCACCCCGAGCTGAATGTCGAGCTGTGGCGCCGCCTGCTGGAGGAACACGTGCGGTACCGCCGGAGACTCATAGGAAATATCCTTTATATAGATACGTTCGAGATTGAACTGGACCTCGTCCGTCGCGTCATCTGCCATCGTTCGCTCCTGTAGAAAAACCGTGCGCGGTATCGGAAGGAAACCGCAGGCTTATTTTTCCAGCGGCAGATTTTCCTTTTCCCAGGCCGCTTGGCCGCCCGCCATAACGTAAACGGCCGGAAAACCGGACTTACATAACATTGTCGCCGCTTTCAACGCTCGATTGCCGCTGCGACAGACAAGAATCAACGGCCGCTCCTTGTACTTGTTGAGCGACGTGAGTCGCTGCGCCAGCGACGACAGCGGCACGTTGACGGCGTTCGGTACGTGGCCGCCGGCGTATTCGCTCGGCTCGCAGACATCGATCACGACGGCCGATTCACGGTTGATCGACAACACGGACTGGGCCGGCGTCAAGCTCTTGATGCCATGCATGACTTGCATGAAGTTCGGCGCGACCAGCAGCGCCAATACGACGACCAGGGCAAGAAACAAATACCAATGATTGAGGACGAACTGCATCGGCGATCGAGTGTGCCCGGCCGCGCAATTTTATTCGGCGACCTCGGCTACGGTTGTGGTTAGGGGATCGTGAGCGCTTATACGGCGCGGGGCGAAACAATATACAATAATGAACACTTTGAAAAGGCGAATGAATCCATGAACGCCGCGCCGAGTTTCCCCAGACCGCTGATTTTGATCATTCTCGACGGCTGGGGCTTTCGCGAGGACCCGAAATACAACGCCATCGCCGCCGCACGCAAACCCACGTGGGAACGGCTGTGGACCTATCCGCACACCCTCCTCAATGCGTCCGAAGGCGCGGTCGGGCTGCCCGAGAAACAGATGGGCAACTCGGAGGTCGGCCACCTTAACCTCGGCGCCGGCCGCGTGGTGTATCAGGAGTACACGCGTATCAGCCGCGCGATACGCTCCGGGACGTTTTTTACCAACCCGGTTCTCACCGAAAGCGTCGATGCCGCGATCAAGAACAACCGTACGGTACACATTCTTGGCCTGCTCTCCCCGGGCGGGGTCCACAGTCACGAGGATCAGCTGCATGCGATGGCGGAGCTCGCCGCCCAGAGGGGCGCGCAAGCGCTATATGTGCACGCCTTCCTCGACGGGCGGGACACGCCGCCGAAAAGCGCGGGACCGTCGATCGAGTCCATGGAGCGCAAGCTGACCGCGTTGGGCGTCGGTCGCATCGCATCGATTTGCGGGCGTTATTACGCGATGGACCGCGACAAACGCTGGGACCGCGTAGAGCGCGCTTACGATCTTCTGACCTTGGGTCGCGCGGAATACGCCGCACCCAAGGCCGAAGCCGCGCTCGAGGCCGCCTACCAGCGCGGGGAGACTGACGAATTCGTAAAGCCGACGGCCGTCGCGCCGCCGGGCGAGCAGCCGGTACGTGTCGAGGACGGCGACACCGTCATTTTCATGAACTTCCGTTCGGACCGCGCGCGCCAGTTGACGAGCGCATTCACTGACAGCGACTTCCAAGGTTTCGAGCGCAAGGCCGTACCGAAGCTCGCCGCGTTCGTGACGCTGACCGAGTACAACCCGAAGTTCAACGTCCGCGTCGCGTTCCCACCCGACCGGCTCACTAATATGTTCGGCGCCTATATCGCGGAACGCGGCATGCACCAGCTGCGGATCGCCGAGACCGAGAAGTACGCCCACGTAACGTTTTTCTTCAACGGCGGCGTGGAAACACCGTACAGGAATGAGGACCGGATCTTAGTACCTTCGCCCAAAGACGTGCCGACTTACGACCTTAAGCCGGAGATGAGTGCGCCGAAGGTGGCGGAAGACATCGTCCGCGCCATCCGCAGCGGGAAATACGAAGTCATCATCTGTAACTTCGCCAATGCCGACATGGTCGGCCACACCGGCAACTTCGACGCCGCCGTGCGCGCGATCGAGGCGGTCGATGCCGCGCTCGGACGCATACTGGAAGCGACGCTATCGGTCGGCGGGGAAATGCTGATCACGGCGGATCATGGCAATGCCGAGGAAATGTTCGATCCGGTCACCGGCCAGATGCACACCGCCCACACGACCAATCCGGTTCCCCTAATTTACGTCGGTCGCCCCGCTGCCATGGCCCCGGCAGGCGCGCTCGAGGATATCGCTCCGACGATGCTGCGGCTGATGGATCAGCCGATACCCAAAGAGATGACTGGCAACGTGCTCGTCGAACTGCGGTCCGGCGCATCGGCTTCCACCAAGGCGCGTGGTTGATTTCCGCCATCCTCGCATCGCTCGATGGCTCTTCGGCACGGCGCTCGGCGCCGCTATAGCGCTAGCCACCCATACCTTTGCCGACGAGCGTGAAGCCCAACTCGAGCGGTTGCGCGGACGCATCGAACGCTTGCAGCAGGACCTCAATGAAACCGTCGGCAAACGCGATTCCGCGCGCGACGCGTTGCAGGTGGAGGAACGCCGCATCAACGATCTCATGCGCTCGTTGCGCGAAACCGATCTTCGCCTGACTCGGGACACCCGCGCCCTGGCGGACTTAAAGCGACGCGAACAGCGCGAGCAAACCGCTTTGCGTGAACAACTCCTTGCGCTCGAGGCCCAAGTCCGCGCCGCCTACAGCGTCGGCCGACAACCCTATCTCAAAATGCTGCTGAATCAGGAAAATCCGGCCGCTACTGCGCGGGTATTAGCCTATTACCGCTACTTCAACGAAGCGCGTGTCGCGCGCATCGCCGAAACCCAAGCAACGCTGGCAAACCTCGATGCGCTTGAAAAAGAAATCGCGCAACACACGGACGACCTTGTCACCCTGCGCGCCGGCCAGGATCGCCAACGTCAGGCGCTCGAGGCATCGCGCGAGCGGCGCGCCGAGATGGTGGCGAATCTGAATCGACAAGTGACTACCCAAACGCAGGCCATCGCGCGCCTGCGAGCCGACGAAGAGCGGTTGGCGCGACTGCTGCGCGAATTGAAAACGATACTCCCGGAAGCGAGTGTGCCTTTCCCCGGCCCGAGCGAGCGCTTTGCGTCCCTCAAGGGGCGACTGCCGCTACCGCTGTCCGGACAAATTACCGCGCGCTACGGCCAACCGAAGGGCGTCGGTGACATGACTTGGCGCGGTATTTTTTTATCGGGAAAACAGGGTCAAACGGTTCATGCGGTGTCCCGCGGTCGCGTCGCCTTCGCCGATTGGCTGAGGGGTTTTGGGCTACTCTTGATTCTGGACCATGGGGATGGCTATATGACGCTCTATGGACACAACGAGGCCCTGCATCGTCGCGCCGGCGACTGGGTCGAGGCGGGACAATCCATCGCGGCGGTAGGCAATACGGGCGATGCACCGGGCACCGGCGTATACTTCGAGATTCGGCACAACGGTATTCCCCACGATCCCCTGCAATGGTGCGCGACCGGTCGCGCTGGCACAGCGCGCCACCGGCGGTGACTTCCAGACAGGATGAGACAGGAATTATTGATGACGGAGTTGAACATGAAGTCTGCTGCACGTTACACCTTGGTCCTTTTGCTCGGCGTGTTCGTCGGTGCGGGCATCACCTTTGATATGACGGTGATGGCCGAACGCGAGCAGAGCAAGGCCACGCAATCCGCGCTCCCCATCGACGAGCTGCGGACGTTCAGCGAAGTCTATGCACGGATCAAGTCCGACTATGTCGAGCCCGTCGAAGACAAAAAGCTGCTCGAGGAAGCCATCCAGGGAATGCTGGCGGGGCTCGATCCGCATTCGAGCTACCTGGACGCCGAAGGCTTTAAGGATGTACGCGTCGAAACCGAGGGCCAGTTCGGCGGACTCGGTATCGAAGTGACGATGGAAAACGGATTCGTCAAAGTCGTCTCGCCGATCGAAGACACCCCGGCGGCGGCGGCGGGTTTAAAGCCCGGCGACCTCATCATTCGCTTGGACGATAAAGCCGTAAAAGGGATGCAGCTGACCGATGCGGTTCGGCTCATGCGCGGCAAGCCCGGCACCGACATCGTGCTGACGGTGGTGCGCGAGGGCAGCAGCAAGCCGCTTAAATTTACCGTCAGTCGCGCCGTCATCAAGATCCAGAGCGTGAAGCAGCGCTTACTGGAACCCGGTTACGGCTACGTACGCATCACGCAGTTTCAGTCGGGCACCACCAAGGCGTTGACCGCGGCGGTGAAGAAGCTTGAAACCGACAATAAGGGCCCGCTCAAGGGACTGCTGCTTGACCTGCGCAACAATCCGGGCGGTGTGTTGAACGCGGCCGTCGGCGTCAGCGACGCATTTCTGGAAAAGGGGCTTATCGTCTACACGGAAGGTAGGGTCGCCGATTCCAAGCTCAGGTTCTCCGCGTCGCCCGGAGACATATTGAACGGTGCGCCGATGGTGGTATTGGTGAACACGGGATCGGCGTCCGCGTCGGAAATCGTGGCGGGCGCGCTGCAAGACCATAAACGCGCCGTCATTATGGGAACAAAGACCTTCGGCAAGGGATCGGTGCAGACCATCGTGCCGGTCAGCAATGGCGCGGCGCTCAAGCTAACCACCGCTCGCTACTACACGCCGGACGGCCGCTCGATCCAGGCCGCCGGCATCGTGCCGGACATACTCACGGAAGACGCGAAGATCACGCGCAACGACACGACCGGCCGCTTGCGCGAGGCGGACCTGTTGCGCCATCTCGAAAGCCCGAACAGCACGGAGAGCAAGCCGGTGGAAGTCCCGAAGCCGGCCGAGCCGGCGAGCCCGGCGTCAAAGACACCATCGTCGCCCGACGAGGATTACCAACTGCAAGAAGGGCTGAACCTGCTGAAAGGCATCGCCATATTCCAGGCGAAGCGAAACTAATCGGCAGTCGCAAACCCGAAAATAATGATTTAGCGGAAGTCGAAGCGCGTGCCGAAGAAAATACGGCTGTGGTCGGGCGAGTAAGGATCGAGGTTAGCGCCGTTCAACCCGTAACGCGCTTCGGCTTGCAGGCTCCAGTTCGGCTGCACCTGCCATTTCCAGCCGGCGGCGATCTGCGAGCGGTCGTCATAGGGACTCGCGAGGTAGTTCGGATCATCGGGACTGTAGAAGTTGCGCCGTAGACGATAGGAGAAGTAAGGCGTGTGGTCTTGCGCCACGCGCAGTTCCCCGCCCACCGAGAAACCGTAGTAGCGCCGGCCGAGGCGCTGATACGCATCGTCACGCGCGCTTTCATCGCCCACGAACACGCTGCCCGTCATTCCCGGTCGCAAACCACCCGACCACGTGCTCGTCCATGATAGCGCGGCGCGCGTGTCGAGCACGTCCAAGCTAGGTCCTATTTGCTGCGTTCCCGACGGTGTTTGCAAACCCCACGGGACTTCGCTGTATCCGGCCGACAACGCCACCGTGTTGCTCGCGTCCACGCGGTGCCGCAATTTGATCCCGAATCCCGTCAATCTATTGTTCGGCGAACCGAGAATCGAAGACTCATCCGGACGGCCCGAGGGATGCAGGGCCCGGATCGGCACGGAGGTGTCGCCGGAACGCGAACCGACTTCGCCATAAAATCTGAGGGTGGTCGCATCGTTCAAGGACGGGACATCACTCACATCCTCATCCGCGGTCCGCGCAGGCGCGAGGGATTTATACGCGTCAATACCGAACGTGAGGCGAGTATCGCCATTGAACAGGGAGGACGGGGTGCGAATCTGTCCGAGGCTGTCTCGCGTGGGGGTCTCATCGAACCAGCTGAACCTACCTGCCATGGCAAGGTTCGGCAGAACGAAGGTTAGGCCCGCAGCCAAACTGATGTAGCGTTTATACATCTTTGTCAGTAAAACAACTAAAAATACTCTGATTCAAATACTATCACACGCATTGCCAGCCGTCCCATCGCGTTAGTCCCGCATTCCCCCCGCGCGGTCGGCTCGTTGCCCGGGCCTCCCGCGCCAAAGTAACCATATTCCAGCGATTCCAGCTGCAACGCTGCCGAACATCGGGAAATTGGCCCACTCGTTATAGTGGCCCATGCCTGAAATCGTCACCGCAACGAGCAAGAAACCGGCACCCGCCCACGCACCATAGCTTCGGCGTTCGTTTTCTCGTACTTGCTCGCGCAACTTCGCGAGCTCCGCTGACTTCTCGTGTAGCTCGGCCGCGCGGGTGCGCTCTAGCGTCTCATAAACAAGACCCGGCAGGCGTGGCAGCCAATCCCACCATTTGGGAGCCTCTTCGCGCAACGCCTTCAGTAAGGCACGAGGTCCTAAGTTCTCGCGCGCCCACTCTTCCAGGTAAGGTTTAGCGGTCACCCAAAGGTCGAGGTCCGGATAAAGTCGGCGACCCAGGCCCTCGATGTTAAAAAGGGTCTTCTGCAACAACACGAGCTGCGGCTGAATCTCCATATTGAATTGTCGAGCCGTTTGGAAGAGCTGGAGCAACAGCCGGCCGAAGGAAATGTCCTTGATGGGGCGGGCAAAAATAGGCTCGCACACCGTACGAATAGCGGCTTCGAACTCTCCGACCGGTGTATCGGCCGGAACCCAGCCCGCCTGCACGTGGGCGTGTGCGACCGCACGGTAATCACGGTTAAAAAACGCGAGGAAGTTGAGCGCCAGATATCTCTTATCCTCTTTGCCCAAAGTGCCCATGATGCCGAAATCCACGGCCTGATATTGACCTTCGGGCGATACAAAAATGTTCCCCGGATGCATGTCCGCGTGAAAAAAGCCGTCGCGAAACGCTTGTGTGAAGAAGATCTCCACACCGTTATGCGACAGCTCCTTGAAATCCACGCCCGCCGCTTTCAGCGCATCGATATTGCTGATCGGGATACCATGTATGCGCTCCATCACCAGCACCTCGCGCCGGGTCAGGTCCCAAAACACCTTCGGCACATAAAGCAGGCTCGAATCGGCGAAGTTCGCCCGCAGCTGACTCGCATTCGCCGCTTCGCGACGCAGGTCGAGCTCGCTGTAGATGGTTCGCCGAAATTGGTCCATCACCTCGACCGGCCGCAATCTCGGCCCATCGGGCAAGTATCGATGCGCCAAGCGCGCGAGCAGGTACATGAGCTCCAGATCGCGCGCTATTACCGTTTCGATTCCCGGACGCAACACCTTAACGGCGACTTCGGTACCGTCGTGCAGCTGTGCAATGTGAACCTGCGCGACCGAAGCGGAGGCGATCGGTTGCGTGTCGAACTGCCGGAAGTTAGCACTAAGAGGCGCGCCAAGCGCTTCGGCGACAATCCGCTCGGCCTGCTCGCCGGGAAACGGCGGAACCTGATCCTGCAGTTTGACCAACTCCTCGAAGATATCCTCGGGCAGGAGGTCCGGCCGCGTCGAGACCACTTGTCCGAACTTCACGAAGACCGGGCCGAGCTCCTCCAATGCCAACCGCAGGCGCACGCCGCGCGGCGCTCGACGCCGCGCGACCAGTCGGCCCGGCAGTAAGCGCAGTAACAGCCGGTAGGGACCGAGCAGATGGATGGCGGCGACGAATTCGTCGAGATCGTGCTTGACGAAAATGCGCGTGATGCGCGTAAGCCGCCGCAGCTGTCGCAGACGCCGCATTATTTTCCGCCCGCCAGCCGTTCCAGACGTTTTTCCAGCCGGTCGGTATCGGCGCGCAGGCCGTCGACCGCGCGCAAAAATTCCTGCACCCGTTCGCGCTTGGCGAGCACGAACGCCTCTTCCTTGAGATATTCGGCGCCGTCGAGTCCGAGCGTGCGAATGGCGTCCCGATTCCACTCTAGGAGCCGGCGCGCGAAACGCGCGAGCTGATGCGCCGGCACGTCGCCGATAACACCGGCAAGCCCTTCCTCCCAATCGGGAGAGAGACGCGAAAAGAGATTCTGAAAACGTTGACCGAGTTGGATGTCGCCGCGGATGGTGAGCGCATCGGAAACCGCAGGACCGCGAAATACCTGATTGAGGAAGACGCTCGCGGTTCCGCTGATCGTCACATCCGGCAATCCGTCGTATTCGCGCCGTACGTTAATCGCATCCATCGACGGAAATACATAAAGCCGCAACGGCTCATGCTCGGCCGCGACTTCGAGCAAGATGACCTTGCCGTGCAATTCGCCGAAGCGGCGCGCGGTGTCAGGGTCGAGGCGCAATACCCGGTTTATGACAGCGTCGAGCAAGCGTTCGGGCGCGCTCTTCGGATTCTCGTCCGGCCGGTTCAGAATTTATAACCTCGGTGCAGGGCGACGATGCCGCCGCTCAGATTGTAATAATTCACCCGCTCGAAACCCGCCTGCCCCATCATGCCGGCGAGCGTCTGCTGATCCGGATGGCGGCGGATTGACTCGGCAAGGTAACGGTAACTCGCTTCGTCGCCGGCGACCATGCGGCCGAGCAACGGCAGGACATTGAAGGAATACGCGTCGTAAAGCGGCTGCAACCGGGCAACCGTCACGCGCGAGAACTCGAGCACGATCAGGCGTCCCCCCGGCTTCAGCACGCGGAACATGGAGCCGAGCGCCCGATCGAGATGGGTTACGTTGCGCAGACCAAAGGCGATGGTGACACAATCAAAATAGTCGTCGGGAAACGGCAGGCGTTCGGCATCGGCTCGAACGAAGTCGACGTTCCCGACGATACCGCGGTCCGCCAAGCGCGCGCGGCCGACGTCCAGCATCGCCTCGTTGATGTCGCTCAATACCACCCGTCCCACCGCGCCGACTCGCGGCGCCAAAAGCGCCGTCATGTCGCCGCTTCCGCCGGCGACATCGAGCACTTTGTCGCCCGCGCGCACCCCGCACATCGACGCGGCAAATCGCTTCCACAGACGATGTACGCCGAAGGACATGAGGTCGTTCATCAGGTCGTAGCGTCCGGCGACGGAGCGAAACACGCGACCCACCAGGCCGCTTTTCGCCGATGCCGGTACTTCGCGGAAACCGAAGTGGGTCGTGGGATCGTTCTTATTGTTGCCGGACATAAACTAGGCGACGTCGGAAGGCGGGCGGCGTTGATGCCCGGATTGTTCGAGCCGCGCAAGATATTCGCTCCATAAACGCTCTTGGTTTAAGGCCAGATGATGCAGCCATTCCCATGAATAGAGACCGGTGTCATGACCGTCGCTGAAACAAAGGCGGACGGCATACGCGCCTACCGGCTCGATCTTCGTGATGTTGACGTTTTCCTTGCCGACCTGCAGCACCTCTTGGCCGGGGCCATGGCCGCGAACTTCGGCGGACGGGGAGTAAACGCGTAGAAATTCGCACGGCAGTTGATAGCGGCCGCCGTCGTCGAAGGCAACCTCGAGTACGCGCGACTTCTGATGCAGCTTAATTTCGGTGGGTCGGACAACTTGCTTGCGCATGATCGTTCCATGCTGGTGGCAACGGAAATGATACGGTGCGGCCCGCGCCACCGCACGCGCCACGGTTACTTAATGGTAACCAAAATGTAATATTAATGGTATGAAATGTTCGCAATAGCGACACCCTTGCGAGCGTCCATGCAGAACTCCCGCGGAAAAGTATTGATCGTAGACGACGAAGCGGCGATCCGGCAGATGATCTGCCTCGCCGTGACCCGGGCCGGCTACGCATGTCTGGAAGCGGCCGATGCCGGCGAAGCGCAGGCACGCATCATCAACGATACGCCGGATGTCGTGCTGCTCGATTGGATGCTGCCCGGCGTCAGCGGCGTCGAATACGCGCGGCGATTGCGCCGGGAGAAACTCACGCAGCATCTGCCGATTATCATGCTGACGGCGCGCACCGAGGAGGAGGACAAAGTGCGCGGCCTCGAGAGCGGCGCCGATGATTACATCACCAAGCCTTTCTCCACGCGCGAGCTGCTGGCGCGGATTAACGCCATATTGCGCCGCCACGCTCCGCTCGTCGCCGACGTGCCGGTCGAGGCGGAGGGCTTGGTTCTTGATCCGGCCACCCATCGCGTAAGCGCCAACGGGCAAAGCCTCGCGTTGGGCCCGACCGAATTCCGGCTGCTGCATTTCTTCATGACGTATCCTGAACGCGTGCACACGCGCGAGCGCTTACTGAACGGCGTGTGGGGCGACAACGTATACGTCGAGGAGCGCACCGTCGATGTGCACATACGCCGCCTGCGCAAGGCGCTCACGCCGAGCGCCCACGACCGGCTCATCCAGACGGTGCGCGGCGCCGGATACCGCTTCTCGGCGCAAGGCTGAGAGCAGCGCGCAAATGCGACAAACTCTGTGGCGTGAAATCTGGGTCCTTGCCGGCCTCGTCGCCGTCTGCTTCACGCTCGGCACGCTGACGCGCCATCCCTTCTTCTTCACGGCCGTCGCCCTCGGCGGGTACATCGCGCTGCAACTCTGGCGGCTTCATCAGCTGCACAAATGGTTGCTTTCCGACAAGCGCGGCGAAGTCCCGGATGCCTCCGGTCCCTGGGGCGATGTGTTCCACGCCGTGCACAAGCTCGTGCGTCAAAATGCGCGCCGTACCGACGAGCTGACGGACGCGCTCACCCGCTTCCAAAGCGCCGCCGCGGCGATGCCAGACGCCGTCGTGTTCCTCTCCGAGCACGAGGAAATCGAATGGGCGAATCCTTCCGCCGCCACCCTGCTGGGGGTCGATTTTCCTCGCGACCGCGGCATGCGCTTAGCCAATCTCCTGCGCGACCCCGATTTTACGCGCTACCTCTATCGCGCGGATTTCTCGGAACCGCTCGAAATGGATTCTCCGGCCAGTCCCCATCTTATGGTTTCGCTGCAGATAGTCCCGTTCGGCGCCCGGCTTAAACTGATCCTCGCGCGCGACATCACGCGATTGCAGCGCCTCGAACAGATGCGTCGCACCTTCGTGGCAAACGTGTCGCATGAGCTGCGCACGCCGGTCACGGTGCTGAGCGGCTACATCGAGACGTTGCAAGATATCGAACAGATCCGGCCGGAAGAATTGAAAAAACACCTCGCCACCATGCATGAGCAGGCGCTGCGCATGCAGCGTCTCGTGGACGACTTACTTATGCTGTCCCGGCTGGAAACCGCGCCGCGACCGAAAGAAGAGATCATCGACGTGCCGGCTCTGCTTGCCGGCCTCAAGGAGCAGGCCGAGATATTGAGCGGCGAGGCGCGTCATCACATCACGCTCGACGCGCAGCCGGGTTTGACGCTGCTCGGCAGCCGCGAGGAACTGCATAGCGCGTTCATGAATCTCATTAACAATGCCGTGCGCTACACCCCTGCGGCGGGGAATATTGCGCTCCGCTGGTTCGCGGAGAACGAAGCCGCGAAGTTTTCCGTCGCCGATACGGGGGAAGGTATTGCCGCGGAGCATATTCCCCGCCTGACCGAACGCTTTTATCGCGTGGATACCGCGCGCTCGCGCGCCTCGGGCGGAACTGGATTGGGGTTGTCGATCGTCAAGCACGTCCTGTTGCGCCATAACGCCCATCTGGAGGTACAAAGCGAGATCGGGCACGGCAGCACGTTCACGTGTGTATTTCCGGCGAACCGGGCGGTCAAGAATGCCGCCGCCCACAATGCCGAAGTGCTACTGACAGCTGGGATCTGAGGTTGGGGTCAAATCGAAGTTGATATGCGAACCGCTTCAAGCTATTGAGGTTTCCGCATCTACGGGTGATCCGCAAAACCTTGACACTATTTGACGACAATAGTGGCTAATTTCGCCAATATACGCCGGCGCGCCGCCCCTCAGCCGCTAAGGTAAAACCCCCGCTTAAAGCGTTTTTCTGCCGATACGACTGGCAAGTCGCCGCACTCATCATATTTTTAAATAACCCCAAATGAACCGTTCGGTGGGGCTTGGCCGGGCTCGCTGAGTCAGGAATGGAATCCTTCCATCTTCTGGTCCACCCGGTTCATCGGCTAATCAGGAGAGATAGCTATGTACGTTTACACTCAAGGGCATTCCAGAATAAAGAGCACGGGCATCTATTTGCCCGAGGAACGCGTGACGACCCAAACGCTCATGCGTGAGATCGATTCTGAAAACCGTTTTGGTGTTTCTCACGACTGGCTTCAACGCGTCACGGGAATAAAAGAAAAGCGGGTTACACCGCCGAACGTCCTGCCATCCGACATGGCGGTGACAGCGGCGAAAGAGGCGATGGACCGCGCGAAAATAACCGCGCGGGAAATTGATGCGATCATTTACACCGGTTTGACCCGAGACTACTTGGAACCCGCCACCGCTCACATTGTGCAGGCGAAGCTAGGTGCGTCACGAGCCATGGTGTTTGACATAAGTAACGCGTGCCACGGTTTCATGAATGGCATCCACGTGATGGACGCGCTAATCGCGACAGGCCAGGTACATAACGGGCTCGTGGTCACGGGCGAACAGGGCAGCTTGTTCACTCGCCAAGCCATCGACGCCTTAAAAAATACCACAGAGCGCGTGCAGCTCACGGCGTTAGCTGCAAATCTTACGGTCGGCGACGCCGGCGCGGCGATGATCATAGGTCCCAAGACTGTCCCCGACTACGGATTTAAAGCTTTTATGCTGCAATCTCAGGGGCAACATGCCGGCCTCTGCACCGTGGGAGGACCGTTGACGCAAGGCCCGGCGCTGACCGACATGCCTGCCATTATGGCCGAAGGAGCAAAACTGATACCTAAGATGTTCCATGAATTCCTTTATAAGCGGTTGAGATGGCGGGTTGAGGAATTGGCCAAGTGTCTGATTCACCAAGTCGGCACCGGAGCCCTCTTCAAGATCCATAAACTGGCGGGGGTACCGCCGAGCATTATGCCTAAAACCGTTGATGTCCTCGGAAACCTGATCACTGCCAACATTCCCCTGAACATCCATTACTGCGTGGTTGAGCAAGAACTTAGAGCTGGAGACAAGATTTACCTGTCAGGCAGCGGCAGCGGCATCAGCCTGAGTCAAGCCGGAGTAATCTGGGACGCCGCCGCTTAAGCGGATCGGAGGGAGTAGCGGGGAAGCTGGATTACCGTGGCGTTTGATCGCAAAGTCGGTAATATTAGCGTCATACGGCATTTCGGTTCCTGAAGGGAGGAGACAAGGATGGACAAGCAGGAACAGGTAGCGTTATGACATTCACGCCCTACGCGCTCCCCGCAATC
Organism: Acidiferrobacteraceae bacterium; assembly: GCA_021323795.1. GTDB lineage: Bacteria > Pseudomonadota > Gammaproteobacteria > Acidiferrobacterales > Sulfurifustaceae > JACQFZ01. The sequence continues at coordinate 21,850 of JAJPKH010000185.1, forward strand.
ATAGCCCTGCTGGCGAAGGCCGGCATGTATTTCTATGCCCGCTACTCGAAGGTCCATAACCTTCAAACGCAACTTTACCTTTTGCTGCTTTTTAGCCTGTCGATTCAGAATATCGCCGAGATAACTTTTTTCACTCACCTTGCTGGGGAACCAGGGGATCGGGCGAATCCACCCGGCGGAGACTTGTACTTTAGCGCCAGTATTTTCGCGGTAGCGTTCTTCCTTCATCTTGCGCTGGTGATGACTACCCGCTGGCGCGGGCGCCAGGGCAATATTCCCGTCTCCGCTATTATCCTGCTATACACACCTGTAGTAGTTCTGCAAGCGTTGCTCTGGCTCACTCCTTCGCTGGTCGCGGGCTTCGAGCGCATGAACTACACGTATACCAAGATTCCGGGACCTCTTTATTTCCTGTTTGAGTTCTATGTGGTGGGCTACTTATCCACCACCGTGGGCCTATTAATTTATGGGTCACATGCGCAGGTTACCGCCTTCCAACGTTTACAAAACAAACTGCTCTTGGTCGGCATCTTCCCTTTTGTGGCTCTCGTGATAGTCATCATCAGCCTGCAACGCTTTGGATTTCGAACGTTCAATACCACGGGGACTCTGCCGGTTACTATCACGTTCCTCCTCGCCGTTACCGCCTACGCGATTCATCAATGCCGTTTGTTTGATATCGAATTCTTCATTCCCTGGTCGAAGGTCCGCAAACGCAAGACGCTCTTCTACAAACGGATTCAAGCGCTCATCGCGGAAATCGCGGACATGAGCTCGGTGAACAAAATCGTTCAAGGGCTCTCGGAGACGCTGCATTGCCCGGTCGTGCTCATCGGCGGTCCGCGCCCCGCCATTGCCATGGCCGGCGAAGCCTTCGGCGTGGCGCGCTTCCCGCTCGAGGAATTGAAGAAGATCGATCACATCGTGGTGGCGAACGAAATCGCGGAAGCAAATCCGCATCGGTTTGCCTTGATGAAGCGCCACAAGGTGGCGGCCGTCGTGCCGTTTCATCCGCACAGCGAAGCGGCGGCGAGCTGGATGCTGCTTGGCGAGGCGTTCAGCGAGCACGTTTATACGCCGCTCGACTTCCGGGTGGTCGAATCCCTCTTCGATCGGCTTGCCGATCATTTCCTCGACAAGCAACTGCTGCTGCGCTCGCAATTGTCCGAAGCCCAGCGCGAGATGCAGTTGCTGCAAGAGCGCTTGGCGACGGCCTGGGAGCAGCTCGAGGCCGCGCGCCGGAAGCAGAAGACCCTGGAGGAAGAGAATCACCGCCTGCGGCGCAAGGGAGCGCAACTATTACGCCACGAGTTGACCGATGTCGTGGTGCGGCTGACCGATAGGCAATGACAGGCAACAAAACCTTGGACGATTACGGCGCGGAATTCGAAGCGCGTCTGCTGGAAAGAGTATTGCGGCATTGCGACGGCGACCGCGAACGAGCGGCGCAGATGCTCGGCGTGACTTCTTATACGCTGCATCAGAAGCTCGCTCGCTACGGCTTGAAGAACAATAAGATCAAGTAACGGCTCGATCGCCCGCTGACGTAACTTGTAAACAAAAAAAGTAATAAAGTTTTTGTGTTCCTCAAAAACCAAGGCGCCGGTAGGCGCCTTTTCTTTTTTGGCGACCTCGACGCCCCCGCAGTTCCAGCCGAACGCTTAGCGCGAAAGACGGTTTCGGAAATAAGCGCACCCGGACTCGTCATAGAACTGTCACACTTCGCTGGGATAGTGCGCGTGTGGGCATACGAAGTTTTGGGTTAACCATTCAGAGAAAAGAGGCAAAAATGACGACCAGGCGGATTTTTCTGCGCACGATCGCGGCGGTTGCCGCCGCCGGCTTGGCCACCATGGCGGTGGCCGCCGATATCACCGGCGCCGGCGCCACTTTCCCTTACCCGATTTATGCAAAATGGGCCGACGCCTACAAGAAAGCGGCCGGTATCGGTCTTAATTATCAGTCCATCGGTTCGGGCGGCGGCATCAAGCAAATCACGGCCAAGACGGTCAATTTCGGCGCGTCGGATATGCCGCTTAAGGCAGAGGACCTGGACAAGAACGGGCTCGTACAGTTTCCCGCGATCATGGGTGGCGTCGTGCCCGTGTACAACCTGAAGAACATCAAACCGGGAGAGCTGCGGTTTACCGGAAAGATTCTCGCGGACATTTATTCAGGCAAGGTCAAAAAGTGGAACGATCCCGCCATCGCCGCTGTCAATCCGGGCCTGAAGCTACCGAACGAAGATATTTCCGTGGTACATCGCTCCGACGGTTCAGGCACGACATTTCTTTTCACCAATTACCTTTCCAAGGTGAGTCCCGAATGGAAGGAAAAGGTGGGCGAAGGAACAGCCGTCAAATGGCCGACCGGAATCGGCGGCAAAGGCAACGAAGGCGTTTCCGCGTACATCAAGCAAATCAGCGGCACGATCGGCTACGTCGAGTACGCCTATGCCAAACAGAATAAGTCGTCCTACGGCTTAATGGAAAACCGCTCCCGCAAGTTCGTGGCGCCGAACGATGAGTCTTTCAAGGCAGCCGCGGCGGGAGCGGACTGGGCGAAGACGCCCGGCATGGCGGTTATATTGACGGATCAACCCGGGGCTTCCGCTTGGCCCATCACGGGCGCATCGTTTATCCTGATGCACACGAAGCAGGACAAGCCCGAGAGCGCCCGCGAAGTCCTCAAATTTTTCGATTGGGCGTTTCAGAACGGCGACCAGATGGCGCTGGAACTCGACTACGTCCCAATACCGGACTCGGTCGTAAAGCTGATCCATGCCGCCTGGAAGAACATCACGGACACGTCCGGCAAGACCGTCTACTGATCATCGCCGGACACTGCGCAGGTATAAGGGGGCACACGCTGCCCCCTTCCTGTTTTAGTTTTCAGGAGCGGGTACCGTAAACCGGCGATCGAGGAACCATTGTCCGTCAACACACACGAGTTGGTAGAGCGCCAGGCGCAGGCCGCAAGCGACCGCGCCACCAGTTGGCGCAACACCGTGATGGACGGCCTCTTCCGCAATCTAACGCGGCTGTTCGCGCTTCTCGTCCTGTGTCTGCTCGCGGCGATCTTCGTGTCCCTCGTCATCGGCGGCTGGACGGCGATCGAGAAATTCGGCCCGCGTTTCTTAGTGACCGAGGAATGGAACCCCGTCACCGAGGACTTCGGCGCTCTGGTCCCGATTTACGGGACGCTCGTGACTTCCCTCATCGCGCTCCTGATTGCGCTGCCGGTGAGCTTTGGCATCGCGCTTTTTCTAACGGAGCTCGCGCCGACGTGGCTACGCCGCCCGCTCGGCATGGCGATCGAGCTGCTCGCCGCCATCCCGAGCATTATTTACGGTATGTGGGGACTCTTCGTGTTCGCGCCGGTGTTCCAGCGCTATGCGGAGCCTGCGATCAAGGCGACGCTCGGCAACCTGCCCGGTGTCGGGGCGTTATTTTCCGGACCTCCCATGGGGATCGGCATGCTCACCGCCGGTATCATTCTCGGCATCATGGTGATCCCCTTCATTGCGGCGGTGATGCGCGACGTGTTCGAGCTGGCGCCGCCCATGCTCAAGGAATCCGCCCACGCGCTCGGCGCGACGACCTGGGAAGTGGTATGGAAAGTCGTGTTGCCCTATACCAAGATCGGCGTCGTCGGCGGGGTGATGCTCGGCCTCGGCCGGGCGCTCGGCGAGACCATGGCGGTGACCTTCGTGATCGGAAACGCGCACGAGCTGAGCCTCTCGCTCCTCGCGCCGGGCAACAGCATCGCCTCCGCGCTCGCGAACGAATTCACCGAGGCCGTGGGCGACATCTACGCCTCGGCGCTGATCGAGCTCGGGCTTATCCTGTTCCTGATAACCTCGATCGTGCTCGCGCTCTCGAAGCTGCTGCTCGCGCGGCTCGCCAAGCGCGAAGGCACGCAAACCTGAGGCGACGATGAGTTACGCGAAGACCGCCGAAAATCCCATCTACCGACGCCGGCGCCGCACGAACGTCCTCATGCTTTCGCTTTCCTCGGGAACGGTCGTGTTCGGCTTATTCTGGCTGGCGTGGATTCTCATTGTGCTATTGATGGAAGGCACCGACTCGCTCCGTCCTGCCCTCTTTAGCGAATCCACCCCCCCGCCGGGCGCCGCCGGCGGGCTGGCCAACGCGATCGTCGGCAGCCTCCTGATGGTCGGTTTCGGCACGCTGATCGGGACGCCGGTCGGCATTTTCGCGGGCACGTATCTCGCCGAATACGGCAAGACCAGCGTGCTGGCGCGCGCCACGCGGTTCATCAACGACGTGCTGCTGTCCGCCCCGTCGATCGTGATCGGGCTTTTCATTTACGCGGTCTACGTCGCGAAGGTGAAACATTTTTCCGGTTGGGCCGGATCGCTCGCGCTCGCGATCATCGTCGTTCCGGTGGTCGTGCGCACCACGGATGACATGCTGCGGCTGGTGCCGAACAGCCTGCGCGAGGCCGCCGTCGCGCTCGGTTGCCCGCAGTGGAAAATGATCACCGCCATTTGCTATCGCGCCGCGCGCGCGGGCATCGGCACCGGCGTTTTGCTCGCCATCGCGCGCATCAGCGGGGAAACCGCGCCGCTTTTGTTCACCGCGCTGAATAATCAATTTTTCAGCACCGACATGAACCAGCCGATGGCGAATCTGCCCGTGGTAATCTTTCAGTTTGCCATGAGCCCGTACGACGAATGGCATCGGCTGGCGTGGGGCGGCGCCGCGCTCATCACGCTCTCGGTGCTCGGTCTCAATATTCTCGCCCGCACCCTGCTCGCGCGCAAAACCTAACCGACCGATCGCCTATGCCGCTGACGCCCAAAACGACGACGCCCAAGATCTCCGTGCGCAACCTGAACTTCTATTACGGCGAGTTTCACGCGTTGAAGAACATCAGCCTGGACGTTCCCGAACACAGGGTAACCGCTTTCATCGGGCCCTCGGGGTGCGGCAAGTCGACGCTGCTGCGTACGTTCAATCGCATGTACGATCTCTATCCCAAGCAGCGCGCCGAGGGCTCCATCGAAATGGACGGGGAGAACCTGTTGACCACGAAGCAGGACATTTCGCTGCTGCGATCGAAGATCGGCATGGTGTTCCAGAAACCGACGCCGTTTCCGATGTCGATCTACGACAACATCGCCTTCGGCGTGCGGCTGTTCGAGAAACTCAACCGCGCGGAGATGGAAGAACGCGTCGAGTGGGCGCTGCACAAGGCGGCGCTCTGGGACGAAGTGAAGGACAAGCTCGACCAAAGCGGCTTATCGTTGTCGGGCGGGCAACAACAGCGGTTGTGCATCGCGCGCGGCGTCGCGGTCAAACCGGAGGTGCTGCTGCTCGACGAACCGACCTCGGCGCTCGATCCAATCTCCACGGCGAAGATCGAAGAGCTGGTCGCCGAGCTCAAGAGCGACTACACGATCGTCATCGTCACGCACAACATGCAGCAGGCCGCGCGCGTTTCTGACTATACTGCCTTCATGTATCTCGGCGAGCTGATGGAGTTCGGCGACACCGACACGATTTTCACCAATCCGGCGCAAAAACATACCGAGGATTACATCACGGGGCGGTATGGATGAGCCGGGGTGGTCGCCGACACATTCAACATGTGTTGGCACCGGCGAACGGCCCGGCCACGAACGGCGGGTCGAGGGTCCAGCGATATTACTGAAGTATCGCCGGGGACGGCGCACGAGAATCTAAGGAGCGCACTATGGAACCGACGCATACGCATCACATCTCCCGCCAGTACAACGCGGAGCTCGAGGAAATCCGTTCGCGCGTGCTGCAGATGGGCGGGCTCGTCGAACAACAAATCGAGCAGGCCCTGAACGCGCTCGTCAACGGCGATACCTCTCTCGGCGAGGGCGTCATCATGGACGACACCAAGGTCAACGAGCTCGACGTCACCATCGACGAGGAGTGCCAACACATCATCGCCCGACGGCAGCCGGCGGCGAGCGACCTGCGGCTGGTCATGGCGGTCATCAAGACGATCACCGATCTCGAGCGCATCGGCGATGAGGCCGAGAAGATCGCCCGCATGGCAGTGCGGCTGGCCGACGGCGAACGGCCGAAGAACAACTACGCTGAGATCCAAACCCTCGGCAACCATGTGCGCACGATGGTGCACGACGCGCTCGACGCCTTCGCGCGCATGGACGCGCAAGCCGCGCTGCAAACCGCGCGCGAGGACCGCCAGATCGACCAGAAGTACGAGAGCATCATCCGCCAGATGATCACCTTCATGATGGAGGACCCGCGCACGATCACCCGGGCGCTGGATGTGATTTGGGCCGCACGGGCGCTCGAGCGCATCGGCGATCACGCGCGCAACATCTGCGAATACATCATTTATCTCGTGAAAGGCAAAGACGTGCGCCACACCAGTCTGGAGCAGATCGAGAAGGAAATCCTCGGGCGACGGACCTAAGACCGCCGTCTACCGCGCCCGGTCCAGGACAAAACCGACGTGCGGTTCCTGAGTAGCCGGCAAGGTTATATCGATTTTGGCCGCTGTTCTTGACGTTTTCGCGCGCGGAGAAAGCCGGAGCAACATGAGGGAGTTTCCCCCGCGGCCCTTCTCGATGCAAAATACGCGTTTCCCCCGACGGCTCGTGGCGGTTCGGTGGTCGATCTTTTTTCTATTTGCGGAGTGATAAAGACGTGTTAGCCCCAGATATCAAGAGAAACAAAGCGCTTTCCGACTGGGTCGAGGAAGTCGCCCGGCATACCAAACCCGATCGCATTCATTGGTGCGACGGGTCGGAAACGGAAAACGCGGCGCTCATCAAGCAGATGCTCGCCGACGGAACGATGGAAGCGCTCAACGCCCAAACCAACCCCGGTTGTTATATCCACCGCAGTAATCCCTCCGATGTCGCCCGTACCGAGCACCTGACCTTTATCTGCTCCGATTCGCAAATCGACGCCGGTCCGACCAACAACTGGATGTCGCCGCAAGAGGCGCGCCAGCGCGTGTGGCCCTTGTTCAACAGCGCGATGCGCGGGCGCACCATGTACGTCGTTCCCTACATCATGGGGCCGGCATCGTCGCCGAACAGCAAGGTGGGCGTCGAGATCACCGACAGTCCTTATGTGGTGGTCAGCCTGCGCATCATGACGCGCATGGGGAATGTCGCGCTCAACCAGCTCGGCATGTCCTCGGATTTCTGCAAAGGCCTGCATTCGCTCGGCGACCTGAATCCCGAACGGCGCTTTATCTGCCATTTCCCGAACACGCGCGAGATCTGGAGCGTCGGCTCCGGCTACGGCGGCAACGCGCTGCTCAGCAAGAAGTGCTTCGCGCTGCGCATCGCGAGCGTGCAGGCGCGCGACTAAGGCTGGCTCGCGGAGCACATGCTGATCCTCGGCATCGAAGACCCGAAAGGAAACACGACTTACGTCGCCGCCGCGTTCCCGAGCGCCTGCGGCAAAACCAATCTCGCCATGCTGATCCCGCCGGCGTCGCAGAAGGGCTACAAGGTCTGGACGATCGGCGACGACATCGCGTGGTTGCGCCCGGGCCCGGACGGCAGGCTGTGGGCTATCAATCCCGAGAACGGCTTCTTCGGCGTCGCGCCGGGCACGAACGTGCAAACGAATCCGAACGCGATGGCGACGATCGCGAAGAACACGATCTATACCAATACCGCGATGACGGCGGATCGTAAACCGTGGTGGGAAGGGCTCGGCGAACCACCGGCCGGTCTCATCAATTGGCGCGGCCAGCCATGGGATCCCGCCAGCGGCGAACCGGCGGCGCACCCGAATTCGCGCTTCACCGCGCCGGTGCGTCAATGCCCCGGCGTCTCGCCGAAATTCGACGACCCCCAAGGCGTGCCGATTTCCGCGATCGTCTTCGGCGGCCGGCGCGCGAGCCTGGTGCCGCTGGTGTATCAGGCGTTGGACTGGAATCACGGCGTGCTCGTCGGATCGATGCTCTCGAGCGAAACCACCGCCGCCGCCACCGGCAAGACCGGCGTGCTGCGCCGCGATCCCATGGCGATGCTGCCGTTTTGCGGATACAACATGGGCGATTACTTCGGACATTGGCTGCGCGTCGGCGCCGGCCTGAAGCGCCCGCCGGCGATCTTCAACGTCAACTGGTTCCGGCGCGGGCCGAACCGCGAGTTCTTGTGGCCGGGTTATGGTGAAAACCTGCGGGTGTTGCGCTGGATCGTCGAACGCTGCCGCGGCGAGGGGCGCGCCGCCGAAACGCCGCTCGGCTGGTTGCCGTCGGCGGACGGCATCGACACCCACGGCCTCGACGTGACGCCTGCGACCATGCAGGAACTGCTCAAGGTCGACGCCGCCTCCTGGAAACAGGAATTGAAGGACATGGCGGAATATCTGAATCGTTTCGGCGAACGCTTGCCGCCCGGCATCTCCGAACAACACCGGCGCATCGCGCAGCGTCTGGAGAAGGCCTAGTCCGAGCACCGGCCGGATTCGTTCCGGCCGGTTGTTTGTTCGGCGATCACTCGGTTACTGCCAGCGATCGGCCAGCACCAATCCCCATATCAGCACCACCAGCGCGAGCGCGATGAAGACCGCGGCCGACGCCGTGTCCTTGGCCTTCTTCGCGAGCTCGTTCGGTTCCGTGCCTGCTCGGTCCACCGCCGCCTCGACGGCGGAATTGACGAGCTCCGCCATCAGCACGAGCATCAGGCTGCCGACGAGCAGGCTGCGCTCGATGCCGTTGCGACCCAGCCACGCGCCGAGCGGCGCAAGCACGACAAACAGCACGAGTTCCTGTCGGAACGCGGCTTCCGTTTGCAGCGCGACACGCAGCCCGGCAAGCGAGTAGCGCGTGGCGCGCACGATGCGGCCGACGTCGGTGATGCTCTTCAGCAGCTTTTGCAGAGTCCCCATACGCCTCCCTTCTTTTCGTTAGCAGCAGCCGCGAACGGTCGGCCTTGTCCGGCGGCGCGGGCGCGAACCCTGACCGGGCGACAAATGGTGAGAACTTTCGGAAAACGCCAGTCTAAGCAATGGCGCGAAATTTATTTGTTAGACTTGAATTAATCTACCACGGAAGCCCTCATGCATCTGCACGATAATCTGCAACGCTTCGTCTTCGAGGACGCCCCGATACGCGGCGAAATCGTCCGGCTGGACGCCACGTACCGCGCGGTACTCGACCGGCGCGATTATCCTCCCGCGGTGCGGGAAGTGTTGGGAGAGTTGATGGCGGCCGCGGCGCTCCTCGCCTCGACCCTCAAGTTCCAAGGCAAGCTCATCATGCAGATTCAGGGCACCGGCCCGATCAAGCTGTTGATGGCCGAATGCACCGAAGGCGGGACGATGCGCGCGCTCGCGCAATGGCGCGGCGAGGTCGAGCACGCGCCGCTCAAAGCGCTGGTCGGCGGCGGCAAGTTCGTGATTACGATCGACCCGCAGAACTCGAGCGAGCGCTACCAAGGCGTGGTGCAGCTCGAGGGCGGCACGGTGGCCGCCGCGCTCGAGCATTACTTCGCCCAATCCGAGCAGCTCGAGACCAAGCTCTGGCTCGCCGCCGACCGGCAGCAGGCCGCGGGAATGCTGCTGCAAAAATTGCCCGACAGCCCGCTCGAGGACGCGGACGTGTGGGACCGCGCCGTCCATCTGGGCGCCACGCTCACGCGCGTCGAGCTCCTGTCGTTGCCCGTGCGCGAGATCCTGCATCGGCTTTACCACGAGGAAGACATCCGCCTGTTCGCCCGCCAGCCGTTGAGCTTCCGCTGCTCCTGCAACCGTGAACGCGTGGAAGCGGTGCTGCGTATGCTGGGGCGCCCGGAAATCGAGTCGATCCTGGAAGAACGCGGCAATGTCGACGTGAATTGCGAGTTTTGCGGGGCGCATTACGAGTTCGACCCGGTGGACGCCGCGCAGATCTTCGCGGCCCCGAGCCCGCCCGATACCCCCACCACCCGGCAATAAGCCGAGCATTTTCCCGCGCGCTCTGTATAATGCGCGGTTTTTGCCGAGGCCCTTGTGATTACAGCGCTCCGCAACATCGCGATCATCGCCCACGTCGACCACGGGAAAACCACCCTGGTCGACAAGCTCCTGCAGCAGTCGGGCACGCTCGACGCCCGCAAGGACATGGGCACGTGCATCATGGATTCGAACGCGATCGAGCGCGAGCGCGGCATCACGATTCTCGCGAAGAACACCGCGATCCGTTGGAAGGACTATCGCATCAACATCGTCGACACGCCCGGTCACGCGGATTTCGGCGGGGAAGTCGAGCGCGTGTTGTCGATGGTGGATTCGGTGCTGTTGCTCGTGGACGCGGTGGATGGACCGATGCCGCAGACGCGCTTCGTCACGCGCAAGGCGTTCGCGCACGGCCTCAAACCCATCGTCGTCATTAATAAGATCGACCGCCCCGGCGCGCGCCCAAGCTGGGTGCTCGATCAAACCTTCGATCTCTTCGACCGTCTCGGGGCCACCGAGGAACAGCTCGACTTCCCGGTCGTCTATACTTCGGCGCTGCACGGCTACGCCGGGCTCACATCCGATGTGACGAGCGGCGACATGACGCCGCTCTTCGAGACCATTATCCAGCATGTACCGCCGCCGGACGTCGATCTCGAAGGTCCGTTCCAAATGCAGATCTCCAACCTCGACTATTCGAGCTACGTCGGCGCGATCGCGATCGGGCGCATCAAGCGCGGGCGGGTACACCCGAATCAGAACATCACCGTGATCGATCACGACGGCAACAGCCGCAGTGCGCGTGTGCTGCAAGTGCTCCGCTTCCTGGGACTGAACCGTTATGAAGCCGAGGAAGCGACCGCCGGCGACATCATCGCGCTGACCGGCATCGAGGCGCCGCGAATTTCGGACACGCTCTGCGATCCGGAGCATGCGGAAATACTCCCGCCGCTCACCGTCGATGAACCGACCGTCAGTATGACGTTCGAGGTGAACACCTCGCCTTTCGCGGGTCGCGACGGGAAGTACGTCACCTCGCGCAACATCAAGGAACGCCTGGAGCGCGAGCTGATCCACAACGTGGCGCTGCGCGTGGAAGAATTAGGCGCGCCGGACGATGTACAGGGAAGTACAAGTGTCGCGGGAGCCAGGATGGCGGGAGCGACCAAGTTCAAGGTCTCGGGCCGCGGCGAGCTGCACTTGTCGATCCTCATAGAGAACATGCGCCGCGAGGGTTACGAACTGGCCGTTTCGCGTCCGCAAGTGATTCTGAAAGACGTGAACGGCGAAAAGCACGAGCCGTTCGAGCTGCTGACGGTCGATGTGGAAGACAAGCACCAGGGCGCCATCATGGAGAAACTCGGCGCGCGCAAGGGCGATCTGCTCGACATGCAGCCGGACGGCAAAGGCCGCGTGCGCCTCGAATATATGATTCCGGCGCGCGGACTGATCGGCTTTCAAACGGAGTTTCTGACGACGACGGCCGGCACCGGCGTGCTGAACCACGTCTTCGATCACTACGGCCCGATGAAGAAGGGCGAGATCAAGGGCCGCACCAACGGCGTGCTGATCTCGAACGACATGGGCAAGAGCGTCGCTTACGCGCTCTTCAGCCTGCAGGAGCGGGGGCGATTACTGATCGGGCCGGGCGAAGAATTGTACGAAGGCATGGTCGTCGGCCTGCATTCGCGCGACAACGATCTCGTGGTCAATGCGCTGCGCGAGAAGAAACTCACCAACATCCGCGCGGCCGGCTCGGACGAGAACATCTTGCTGACGCCGCCGATCAAGCTGTCGCTCGAGCAGGCGCTCGAGTTCATCGAGGACGACGAGCTGGTCGAAGTGACGCCGAACTTCATTCGCGTGCGCAAGCGCTTTTTGAAGGAATCGGACCGCCGGCGCGCCGAGCGGGCGGCGGTGTAGCGTCATACGGGGCGCGGAAAAATTCCTCGGGAAAACTCAATAATCGGCGTCATTGCGAGAGGCCGCAGGCGACGAAGCAATTTCGATGCGATTGAACGAGATTGCTTCGCTTCGCCTCGCAATGACGGGCGGCGGGATTCGCCGCAGGCGCATTAGTTCTTGCCAAGCGGCAGCGCGCGCAGACGTTGCCGATCGATCTTTCCCGTTCCCGTCTTCGGCAGCGCTTCCAGGTAGGACACGAAGCGCGGGTATTTGTAAGGCAGTAGCTGCTTCTTGACGAACGCCTGCATTTCCCGGGTGGTCGTTGCGTCACCCGGGCCGCCGTCGCGCAACACCACGTAGGCGGCGATGGTCGTGAGCTTGTGCTCGTCCTCGACCGCGAGCACGGCGCACTCCCGCACCCGCGGATGTTCGGCGAGACAACGTTCGATCTCGAGCGGATAGACCCACTGCCCGCTCACCTTCACGAGGTCGTCGGCGCGGCCCTCGAACGTGTAGAAACCGTCCTCGTCTTCGCGGAACCGGTCGCCCGTCCAGATCCAATCGCCGCGCATCGTCTCGGCGGTCTTGTCCGGCCGCCGCCAGTAGCGCGGCGTCTGCGAATCGCCGCGCACGCACATGACGCCGGATTCGCCGCGCGGCACGGTCCGTCCTTCCATGTCGACCAGCTTGATCTCGTATCCCGGCACGCGCGCGCCGCTCGCGCCGAGTTTCTGGCGATCGACGCGGTTGGAGAGATAAATGTGCAGCACCTCGGTCGATCCCAGCCCTTCCACGATCGCGTGGCCGTAACGCCGCCGCCATTCGTTGAATAGTTCTCCGGAGAGCACTTCGGCCGCGGAAACACAAAGCCGCACGCTCGAAAGATCGCGCCGCTCCGAGCCCGGGTGCGCGACGAGCGCGTTGTAGAGCGTCGGCAAGCCGAAAAAAATAGTCGGCCGATGACGTTCGACGGCGGCGAACACGGCTTCCGGATCGGGGCGTCCCGGATGCAACACGGCGGTCGCGCCGACGGAAAACGGAAACGTAATCGAATTGCCGAACCCGTAGGCGAAAAAGATTTTCGGCGGCGAGAAGGCGATGTCGTCTTCGCGAATGCCGAGCACGCGCCGGCCGTAACTCTCGTACGTGTAAGCGGCATCGTGCTGCAAATGGACCACGCCCTTCGGCCGGCCGGTCGAGCCCGAGCTGTACATCCAAAACGCCATTTCGTCGCGATGGGTGTTTGCCGCTTCAAGATCCGCGGACTGCGACGCGAGCCAACTGTCCCACGCATGCATGGCGAACAAGCCGTCGGGCTTCGCGGTTGCCGATCCACCGACGGCGACGAGGTGGCGCAGCCGGCTTTTCGCCACGTCGGGATGCGCGAGCGCGCCGAGCAGCTCGGCATGCACGATCGCCGCTTCCGCGCCCGAATCCTGCAAGTAGTAAGCGACGAGCTCCGCCGGCGACAGCGTGTTCACTAGGATCGGCACGTAGCCGGCGCGGATGGCGCCGAAGATCGCGGCGACGTACTCGGGCGCGTCGTTCAGAACCAGCAGCACCCGGCTCCCCCGCGCCAAGCCGAAGCGCGTGAGGCCATTGCCGACGCGACCGGACGTTTCGCAGAGTTCCGCATAGGTAACGCGCCGGTCGCCGCACAATAGCGCGGTCTTGTTGGCGCGTCCTGCCGCCAAGTTCGAGAACAATATTTCACTCGCGTTGTATTGCTCGGGAACCGAAAAATCGATTTCGCGCGCGCCAGCGGCATCGCGGGCGACCGGGTCGGCGACGCGTTCCGGGTGCGCGGCGCGCGCATCGGCCGCGCGCTTTGCATCCACCAGCCGCATGAACAGCGGCGCCTCCTGGCGCAGGCGCTCGTCGGTCATCCGGCCGCTGCGGGCCATGTAGTCGTAGGCGAGCTGCCACGGTTCGAGCGCCACCTTGTCCGACAGGCGCTCGTACCAATACGAGCTTTGATTCGCGGCCGCCACGAGCTTCTCGACGACGGGCCGGCGCTGCTTTTCGTATTCAGCGAGCGCGGCGGGAACGTGATCGCCCGCCGCGCCGAAAGCGCGCGCGAGGGCGATGGCATCGTCGAATGCGAGCCGGGTGCCCGAGCCGATGGAAAAATGCCCGGTGCGCAGCGCATCGCCGATCAGCACCGTGTTGCCGGCGATCCAGCGGCGGTTTTCGAGCAGCGGGAAATTGCGCCAAATCGATTTGTTCGAGACCAGCGGCTGCCCCGCGAGGTCCGGGGCGAATACGCGTTCACAATACGCGCGGCTCTCGGCATCGTTCATGCGGTCGAGCCCGGCGCGATACCACGTCGCCGCGTCGCATTCCACCAGGAACGTGCTCATTTCCGGGCTGTAACGGTAGTGATGCGCGACGAACGCGCCGTGCTCGTTCTCGCGGAAGGTGAGCGTGAGGCATTCGAAAACCCGGGGCGTGCCGTACCAGGCGAACTTGTTCGTGAGGAACTCGATTTTCGGCTGGAAGCGTTCGGCGAGGGTGCGCCGCACCAAGGAATTGACGCCGTCGGCCCCGACCACGAGGTCGAAGTCCTGAAGCGGCGCCAACGAATCGAGCACGCGTCCGTACTCGATCCGCACACCGGCCTTCTCGCATTGGCCGCCGAGCAATTGCAGCAACTGCAGCCGCCCGATCGCGGAAAAACCATTGCCGTCGATGTCCACCGCGACATCGCGGTGCACGATGCGCTGGATCGGCCACGACTCCATCACGGCCGCGAGCTCGGCGTGCAGCTCGGGCGCATCGCGCGCGAGGAACTCGAGCGCGCCGCGCGAGAACACGACGCCGAAACCGAACGTCGCGCCGCGCGCGTTCTGTTCGGTCACCACGATGTCATCGCCCGGGCGGGCGCGCTTCAGGAGCAGCGCGAACAACAATCCGGCGGGGCCGGCTCCGACGACCGCGATACGCATTTCAGCAACCTGACTCGACTCGGCGATTTCGAGGGTGGACTACGCTTGCTTTTCCTCGCGCCGCTGCATTATCCAAGATGTCCCGGGAGAAACCAAACCGCGGCCGACGCTAGCGCAGCTCCAACTCAAAACGTTGCTCGGTGACCTCCATACCCCATTGCGTTCCAACGCGCTGCTCGACCATGTGAAAGCCGAATTTTTCGTAAAGGTGCCGCGCGGGGTTCAGGCCGGCGAAGGTCCAAAGATAAACCCGGCGGTAACCTTTGTCGCGACTGAAGTCGAGCGCCGCGGCGAGAAGTCGGTTGCCGGCGCCCTTGCCGCGCAGCGCGTCCGAGGTGATGAACCAGCGCAAATGCGCGCCTTCCTCCGCGGCATGAATACCGTCGATGGTGATGGAGCCTTCCACGCTTTCATCGAGCGACGCGAGCCAGAACCCGTCGCGCGCCTCGTCATAACGTGCGAGGAACTCCGAGAGCTCGCTCGCCACCTTGGCCTCGAAATACAAACCGAAGTTATGCCGCGAGTAATACGCGCCATGGAGTTGCGCGACCCGGCCGATCACGCCGGGAACATAACCGCGGGAGATCTCGATTTGCGACATGGCTGACTCCGCTCGTTGCCTTACCTAGGTCAGCGCGGTTACACAGTATAGAATCTACGCCTCTTATGAGGCATCACTATGGACGCGATGACGCTTAATTTACAACCTGAACCAAAAGCGCGCTACGAGGCGAGCAAGCTCGCCAAACGCCTGCGCCGCCTGGTGGGAGCGGCGATCGCCGACTTCAACATGATCGAAGACGGCGATCGGGTCATGGTGTGCTTATCGGGCGGAAAGGACAGCTATGCCCTGCTCGATATTCTGATGGCGCTGCGCGTAAAGGCGCCGGTGCGGTTCGATCTCGTCGCGTACAACCTCGACCAGAAGCAACCCGACTTCCCCGGACACGTATTACCCGAATACCTGACCCGGCTCGGCGTGCGGTTTCATATCGAGAGCCGCGACACCTACAGCGTCGTGAAGCGCGTCATCCCCGAAGGCAAGACCATGTGCAGCCTGTGCTCGCGCCTGCGGCGCGGGAATATTTATCGCGCGGCGACGGAGCTCGGCTGCAACAAGATCGCCCTCGGCCATCACCGCGACGACATGCTGGAAACGTTTTTCCTCAACATGTTCTACGGCGGCACGCTCAAGGGCATGCCGCCCAAGTTGATCAGCGACGACGGCCGGCACGTCGTCATCCGCCCGCTCGCGTATTGCGCCGAGGACGACCTCACCGAATACGCGCAGCGGAAGGCGTTTCCGATCATTCCGTGCAACCTGTGCGGTTCGCAGCCGAATCTGCAGCGCCAGGCGGTGAAGGAAATGCTGCGCCAATGGGAGAAAAAGTGGCCGGGACGTGTGGAAAATATTTTTCGTGCGTTGCAAAACGTGGCGCCCTCGCATCTTGCCGACCGCCATCTCTTCGACTTCGCCGGTTTGAAGCGCCGAGACGGCGCTTTTATGTCGGACGATGACGGGAAACCGAGCGCGAGCGGCGATCTTATCTAGTCAGTCCGCCGCGCAGCCGCGCCCTCTTCGAATTGATCACCGAGCGAGATCATCCGGCGTGTCGATGTCGCCGTGTATGCCGGGATCGTCAACCGCTACCAGGACTACGCTGGCGTGGTCGCGCCGCAGGATAGCTCTGGCGCCTTCGTCTCCCTGAAGCGCCGCGAGCTGCGCATAATAGGATTTGGCGAAACCGACCGGATGTCCACGTTTGCCGTCATGGGCGGGCGCGGCGATGGGTGCGCCCTTTCTCAGCGCCCGGGCAATGGCGGCGATGGTATCCGGCCGAATGAAAGGCATATCGGCGAGCGCGATGATCCAACCGTCGGCCTCGGCGCTCGCGCGCACCCCGCACGCGAGACTCGCGCCCATGCCTTCGTGCGAGCGCGCGCAAACGCAAATTTCCATGCCCGCGCGCTGCAACGGAGCCGGCAACTCGCGGTCCCGCGGCGATAACACGGCGATAGCCTTATCGACGGCGCCGCGCAAATTTTGCGCGCTGCGCACCCCGAGCGGGGTTCCGTCCGCCAGCGGATGCAGAAGCTTGCGCGAACCGAAACGGCGCGAAGCGCCGGCGGCTAATAGGATACCGGCTATCAAGTGTTAATCCCCGGCGCCGAAAACAGCGCGGACTCATCGCTACGTCGCGCCACGTGAGGAGTTACTCGGGCGCCGCCGTGTCCGGCGGCGGCCGAGATTTTCGACCGAACGACCGCTTCAGATCGTTATCGGCAGGCTGCGCGCGCGTTTGCCCGTCAGCGCGAACAGCGCGTTCGCCACCGCCGGCGCGATCGGCGGCGTGCCCGGCTCGCCGACTCCGCCCGGCGCTTCCTTGCTCGGCACGATGTGCACCTCGATCTTCGGCATCTCGTTCATGCGCAACATCGGGTAGTCGTTGAAATTGGATTGCTCGACCTGGCCGTCCTTGAAGGTGATCTTGCCGTACAGCGCGGCGGTGAGACCATAAACCACGCCGCTCTCCATTTGCGCCGCGATGGTGTCCGGATTCACCGTGGTCCCGACGTCGGCGGCGACCACCACGCGGTGCACGCGCGGCTTGCCGTTCTCGAGCGACACCTCGGCGACCTCGGCGATATAGCTGCCGAACGATTCGGCGACCGCGATGCCGCGCGCGCGGCCCGACGGCGGCGGCGTCCCCCAGCCGGCTTTTTGCGCCGCGAGCTCGAGCACGCCCTTGTGACGCGGTTGCTTCGCGAGCAGCGCGCGCCGGAACTCGTACGGATCCTTGCCCGCCGCGTGGGCCATCTCGTCGATGAACGACTCGGTGAAGAAATAGTTTTGCGAATTCCCGACCGAACGCCAGAACCACGTGCGGATGCCGGGCGAATACTTGACCCAATCGACGTTGATGTTCGGCACCGCATACGCCATGTTGGCCAAGCCTTCGACCGACGTGCTGTCGATGCCGTCCTTGATGAGCGCGGGCTCGGCGCCCGTTCCGACCGAGAGCGACTCGCACACGGTGCGCGCCTTGATCATGACCGGATTGCCGTCGGCGTCGAGGCCGCCCGTCATTTTGCAGATCGCCATCGGGCGGTAGTGGTAACCCTTGGTATCGTCTTCACGCGTGTAGACGACTTTCACCGGCGCGTGGGTGGCCTTCGAAAGCTGGATCGCCTCCATGAGAAAATCCTGCGCGAATCGACGCCCGAAACCGCCGCCGAGAAACGTGGTATGCACCTTGATCTGCTCCGGCTTCATCCCGCTCATCTGCGCGGCGACGAATTGATTGACGCCGGGCGCCTGGGTCGGCGCCCAAATCTCGACTTCATTCGGCTTGACCCAGGCGATACAGTTCATCGGCTCCATGCACGCGTGCGCGAGATACGGCACCTCGTAAACGGCTTCCACGGTTTTCGCCGGCTGCACCGCCGTCACATCGCCGTCCTTGCGCGCTGTTTTCGCGTCTTTGCCGGAATCGAGCAGCTCCAGCATGTCCTTCTGCATCCCGGCCGTGGAGAGCGCGGTGTTGCCGCTCCATTTGGCGTTCAGCGCATCGCGGCCTTGCTTCGCGGTCCAGAAGCTGTCCGCCAGCACGGCGACGCCTTCGGCGAAGGGCGTACGCACGGGCAGCACGTGCTTCACACCCTTGACGGCTTTGGCTTTGTCGCCGTCCATGCCCGCGAGCGCGCCGTTCACGATGGTCGAGCGCGCGATCACGGCGGTGAGCATGCCCGGCACTCTGACGTCGAGACCGAACTGCGCGGAGCCGTTGGTTTTCATCGGCGTGTCGAGACGCTTGGTCGGCTTGCCGAGCAGCTTGAACGCGCCCGGATCCTTGAGCTTCACGTCCTTCGGCACCGGCAGCGCCGCCGCTTTGGCCGCGAGGCTCCCGTACGTCGCCTTCTTGCCGTTCGGGCCGATGACATCGCCGTTCTCGGTGTTGAGCGAGGCGGCATCGACCTTCCACTGCCGCGCCGCCGCGCTGACCAGCATGGCACGCGCGGTGGCGCCGGCCTCGCGCAGCCGTTGATAAGACGAACGCACCGACGTCGAGCCGCCGGTTGCTTGCGCGCCGAGGAAAGGGTTGGCGTATACCGGCGAGGCCACCGCCTGCTCGATGCGTATTTTCGACCAGTCCACGTCGAGCTCTTCGGCCACGAGCATCGGCATCGCGGTGTAGACGCCCTGGCCCATCTCCGATTTGTCGGCGACGATCGTCACCACGTTGTTGCTCGTGATACGGACCCACGCATTCGGCGCGAACGGTTTGGGCGCGGCGGCTTCCGCCAAGCGCGCGGCGCCCGGGAGAAATACGCCGACGGCGATGCCGCCGCCGGCCAGCGCGGTGACTTTGAGAAAAGTGCGGCGGCTTTCGTCGATTTCAGTTTCGTTAAGGTTTCCCACGGTTAGGCCCCCTTCGCGGCACGGTGAATCGCCGCCCGAATACGGTTGTAAGTCCCGCAGCGGCAAATGTTGCCCGCCATCGCGGCGTCGATATCGGCGTCGCTCGGGTCGGGATTCTTCGCGAGCAGCGCGCTGGCGCTCATGATCTGGCCCGACTGGCAATAACCGCATTGCGGCACGTCCTCGGCGATCCACGCCTGCTGCACCGCCTTGCCGACCTTCGTGACACCGATCGCCTCGATCGTGGTGACTTTCTTTCCTGCCACCGCCGAAACCGGCGTGACGCACGAACGCGTCGCGGCACCGTCGATATGCACCGTACACGCGCCGCACTGCGCGATGCCGCAGCCGTACTTGGTGCCGGTGAGATTGAGCGTGTCGCGGAGCACCCACAAGAGCGGCGTATCCGGGGATACATTCACGTTGACGGATTTTCCATTCAAGGTAAACGCGGTCATTTTCAACATCTCCTTCTGGAATTTTGCACGGAGCGAGGCGTGGAGGCCTATGAAGCCGGGTGAAAAATACTCCGTATTACAAAGCGAGCGTTAAGTCTGACGCAAGTACCGCGACGGTGCCATCCCCTCTTCACCGGACGTTGCCGTCAAAAGCGATAGCGCGCTTGCAATCCGATCGTGTAATTGCGCTCCGGTGCCGGCTCGTAGAACTGAGCGCCGCTCGCGTTGACAATCACGGAACCGAAGTAACGACGATCGAAAAGATTATCGACGCGCAGGAATTCGCTGATGTCCCAGCGCGCGTTATGCTGCACGAAACCCGCGCGCCAGTTCGCCAC
>JAJPKH010000270.1 GCA_021323795.1 Acidiferrobacteraceae bacterium
GCTGCGCTCCACATTTACGACGCGCTTTACAAGCAGGACAAGGTAAAGCACATCCTGGTCCGCCATGAACAAGGCGCGGCGCATGCGGCCGATGGCTACGCGCGCGCGACCGGTCGACCCGGCTGCGTGCTCGTGACGTCGGGTCCCGGCGTGACGAACACGGTTACCGGCATCGCCACCGCTTATATGGACTCGAGCCCGCTCGTGGTGTTCAGCGGGCAGGTATCGACGAAATACATCGGGCAGGACGCGTTCCAGGAGTGCGACGCGGTCGGCATCACGCGCCCGTGCGTGAAGCACAATTTTCTGGTGAAAGATGTCCGCGATCTGGCGGAGACGATCAAGAAGGCGTTTTACATCGCCACCACCGGTCGCCCGGGCCCCGTGCTCGTTGATATTCCCAAAGACGTGACGGCGAACCGGACCGAGTACCGTTATCCGAAGAGCGTCACCATGCGCTCGTACAATCCGGTCACCAAAGGCCACCCGGTTCAGATCAAGAAGGCGGTCGAGCTGATTCTTTCGGCGAAGCGTCCGATGATTTATACGGGCGGCGGCATCATCATGGACGACGCGGCCGAGGAGCTCACCGACTTCGTGCGCCTGCTCGGGTTTCCCTGCACCAACACGCTCATGGGCCTCGGCGGCTTCCCCGCGACCGATCCGCTCTTCGTCGGCATGCTCGGCATGCACGGCACCTACGAGGCGAACATGGCGATGCACGAGTGCGACGTGCTCGTCGCGATCGGCGCGCGCTTCGACGACCGCGTGACCGGGGATCTCGACAAGTTTTGCCCGCATGCGCATATCGTGCACGTGGACGTCGATCCGACCTCGATCGCGAAGAACGTGCCCGCGGAGGTTCCGATCGTCGGCGGCGCCAAGTCGGTGCTCGTGGACATGATCAAGGCGATCAAGGCTGCCAAGAAGCGTCCGGATGCCGCGGCGCTCGCCACGTGGTGGGCGCAAATCAACGCCTGGCGCTCGCTCAACTGTCTCGAGTACGACCGCAAGAGCGAGCTGATCAAGCCGCAATTCGTGCTGGAAAAATTGTACGCGTTGACCAAGGGCGACGCGTTCGTGACGTCCGACGTCGGCCAGCACCAGATGTGGGCGGCGCAGTTTTATAAATTCGACAAGCCGCGCCGCTGGATCAATTCGGGCGGTCTCGGCACCATGGGCTTCGGTCTACCCGCGGCGATGGGCGTGCAACTCGCTTATCCGAAGAGCACGGTGTGCTGCATCACCGGCGAGGCGTCGGTCCAGATGTGCATTCAGGAATTGTCGACCTGCAAGCAGTACGACCTGCCGATCAAGATCGTCAACCTGAACAACCGCTACATGGGCATGGTGCGTCAGTGGCAGGAGTTCTTCTACGACCGCCGCTATTCGCACTCTTATATGGATGCGCTGCCGGATTTCGTGCAGCTCGCGCAAGCCTACGGCCACGTCGGTATCCGCATCGACAAGCCCGGCGATGTCGAAGGGGCGCTGAAAGAAGCGCTGCGCGCCAAGGACCGCCTGGTGTTCCTCGATTTCATGACCGATCAGACGGAGAACGTGTATCCCATGATCGAAGCCGGCCGCGGCCACAATGAGATGGCGCTCGCGCCGCGGATGACGGTGGTATCGACCGACCGGGAACTCGCCTGATGCGCCATATCATTTCCATGCTGCTCGAAAACGAGTCGGGCGCGCTGTCGCGCGTCGCCGGGCTCTTTTCCGCGCGCGGCTACAATATCGAATCGTTGAGCGTCGCGCCGACGGAAGACCCGACGCTGTCGCGTCTGACGCTGGTCACCGTCGGCTCCGACGAGATCATCGAGCAGATCACGAAGCAGCTGAACAAGCTCGTCGACGTCGTCAAATTGATGGATCTCACCGAAGGGCGGCATATCGAGCGCGAAATGCTGCTTATCAAGGTCAATGCCGCGGGCGATATGCGCGAGGAAGTGAAACGGCTCGTGGATATCTTCCGCGGGCACATCATCGACGTCACCGACCGCGCGTATACCATCGAGCTCACGGGCAACGCCGACAAGCTCGACGCCTTCATCGAGGCGGTGCGCGCCGCCGGCATCGTCGAGGTGGTGCGGTCGGGCGTGCTCGGCATCGCGCGCGGCGAAAAGGGATTGCGCGTCGAGGAGAAGCCGGGCGCCATGGCGAAAGCGGCGGGCTGAAGAAAATTAATTTAGGGGTAAGCCGGAGAGAGCAATGAAAGTTTTTTACGACAAAGACGCCGACCTTTCCATCATTCAAGGCAAGAAGGTCGCCATCGTAGGCTATGGCTCGCAGGGCCACGCGCACGCGCTCAATCTCAAGGACAGCGGCGTCGATGTGGTGGTGGGGCTGCGCGAGGGCTCGCCCTCGGCGACCAAGGCGAAGAACGCCGGCTTGTCGGTCAAGACCGTCGCCGAGGCGGTGAAGGGCGTGGACGTCGTCATGGTCGTGGCGCCGGACCAAAATCATCAAAAGATCTACGAAACCGATATCGCGCCGAACCTCAAGAAAGGGGCGGCGCTCGCCGTGGCGCACGGTTTCAGCATTCATTTCGGTTTCGTCAAGCCGCGACCCGACCTCGACGTCTTCATGGTCGCACCGAAAGGCCCGGGGCATTTGGTGCGCACCACCTTCACCCAGGGCGGGGGCGTACCGTGCTTGATCGCGCTGAAGCAGGACGCCTCGGGGAAGGCGCGCGCAACGGCGCTGTCGTACGCCGCCGCGATCGGCGGCGGCCGCGCGGGCGTCATCGAAACGACGTTCAAGGACGAAACCGAGACCGACCTCTTCGGGGAGCAGGTGGTGCTGTGCGGCGGCACGAGCCATCTGGTGCAGGCGGCGTTCGAAACGCTCGTCGAAGCCGGCTACCCGCCCGAGATGGCGTACTTCGAGTGCCTGCACGAGCTGAAACTCATCGTCGATCTCATGTACGAGGGCGGCATCGCGAACATGCGCTACTCGATCTCGAACACCGCCGAGTACGGCGACTACACGCACGGCCCGCGCATCGTGAACGAGCAGACCAAGGCCGAAATGAGGAAGATCCTGAAGGAGATCCAATCGGGCCAGTTCGCGCGCGAATGGATCGGCGAAAACGAGGCGGGCGGCAAGCGCTTCCTCGAAATGCGCGCCAAGGGCGCCAAGCATCCGATCGAGGAGATCGGCGCCAAGCTGCGCGACATGATGCCGTGGATCAAGGCGAACCGCGTCGTTGACCGCACCAAGAACTGAGCGCCGCGTGCGCCCGGCGTCGGCCTGACGCGAGCGCATCCTTCCATGCCGAACGGCAAACATCCGCTGCTTGCCCGCGAAGGCTGGCCGCATATCCTCATCGCCGGCGCGATCGCACTGCTCGTGCATATCTTCGCCGGCGGGTTGATTGCGATTCCGTTCTGGCTCGCCCTGCTGTTCGTCCTCAATTTCTTTCGCGATCCGGTGCGCGCGGTGCCGAGCGACCCGAAGGCCGTGGTCTGTCCGGCCGACGGCCAGGTGATCGCGCTTTCCGAGGTGGAAGATCCTTTTCTCAAGCGCCGGTCCCTGCGGGTCAGCATCTTTATGAACGTGTTCAACGTGCACTCGAACCGCATTCCCGTGAGCGGGCGAATAACGCAGGCGTGGTATCACAAGGGCAAGTTCGTGAACGCGGCGCTGGACAAGGCCTCCGAGGCCAACGAGCGCAATGCCCTCTCCATCCGCACGGATGAAGGCCGGGACGTGGTCGTCGTGCAGGTTGCCGGTCTCATCGCGCGGCGTATACTCTGTTATGTTCGTCCGAACGACCGCGTGGAACGCGGTCAACGCTACGGCTTCATCCGTTTCGGTTCACGCGTCGATGTCTACCTGCCGCCGGATGCCCGTTCGCGGGTGGCGCTGGGGGACAAGGTAAAGGGCGGATCGGGCGTCATCGCCGAGTTCGTGAATTAGCAGCGCGTTTTCCGGCCGGGGGAGCAATAGTCCCCTTGCTTTGAATCACACGGAGGTTGTTCGATGAAGCGTTACCGCCAGCAGCAGTGCAACGAAGCCGGACCTCCGCTACCGGGAGAGCGCCAGCGCCCGAAGGGCATTTACGTTCTGCCGAGCCTCTTCACCACGGCCAGCCTCTTCGCCGGCTTTTACGCCATCGTGCAGGCCATGAACGGCAACTTCGATCATGCGCCGCTCGCCATATTCATCGCGATGCTGCTCGACGCGCTCGACGGCCGCGTCGCCCGCCTCACGCACACCGAAAGCGAGTTCGGTTTTCACTACGACAGCCTCGTCGACATGGTGTCGTTCGGGCTCGCGCCCGCGCTCGTCATGTATGAATGGGCCCTCGCCGGCATGGGCAAGCTCGGTTGGCTCGCCGCCTTCATATATGTCGCCGGCGCCGGGTTGCGGCTCGCGCGGTTCAACACCCAAGCCGGCATGGCGATCAGCGACAAGCGCTATTTTCGCGGGCTGCCCAGCCCTTCCGGCGCGGGACTCGTCGCCGGTTTCGTATGGGTGCTCAACGCTACGGGAATCCCGGGACGGGACATCAGCATTCTCGCGCTGTTGATCACGGTTCTGGCCGGCGTGCTGATGGTGAGCAACATTCGTTATCGCAGCTTCAAGGATCTGGATCTCCGCGGCCGCGTGCCCTTTGTGACGATACTGGCCGTTCCGCTGGTGTTCGTCCTGGTGTTCCTCGATCCGCCGCAAGTGCTGTTCGCGATCTTCCTGGCTTACGCGATTTCGGGCCCGGCCGTCGTCGTGCTGCGTTTTCTGCAACATCCCGGCCATCCGGGCGAGCATCCGGAAGACAAATCGACCCGGGCCTAGCTTGCTTCGTGCTTCTATATCGGAGCGGGGTTCAAATTGCCCGGAAGTTGATTTATAGTTTGCTCATGCGTTGCGGCAATGCCCATGTTCTTGGTTCGACCGCTCTCCCGGCTCGTCGCCGGGGCGCATCCTTCCTGCTTGCTCTGCTGCTGCGCCCCTAGGCGCAACCACCAATTCCTGGCGAGGAAACAATACGCACCCCAGAAAAACCGAACCTGCATGATCTCCGCGAGAGGTCGTGCTTAATCGCTCAAGCAGAGACCATAGCCATGAAAGACCATCTCATTATTTTCGATACCACCTTGCGCGACGGCGAGCAAAGCCCGGGCGCCTCGATGACGCGCGACGAGAAAGTCCGCATCGCCAAGGTGCTGGAACGGATGCGCGTCGACGTGATCGAAGCGGGTTTCCCGGCGGCGAGCAACGGCGACTTCGAGTCGGTGCAGGCGGTCGCGCGCGCGGTGACCGAAAGCACCGTGTGCGGGTTGGCCCGCACCACCGAAGTGGACATCGACCGCGCCGCCGAAGCCGTGCGGCCGGCGCAACGCGGCCGTATCCACACCTTCATTGCGACCTCGCCCATCCATATGCAGAACAAGTTGCGCTTGACGCCGGAGGAAGTGCTGGAGCGCGCGGTGTGGGCGGTGCAGCGGGCGCGCAACCACACCGATGACGTCGAATTTTCGCCCGAGGACGCGGGACGTTCGGAAATCGATTTTCTTTGCCGCGTGCTCGAGGCGGTCATTCGTGCGGGGGCGCGCACCGTGAACATTCCGGACACCGTCGGTTACACCATGCCGCATCAGTTCGGCGAGTTGATCCGCGTGCTGCGCGAACGGGTGCCGAATTCCGACCAGGCGGTGTTTTCGGTGCATTGCCATAACGATCTCGGTCTCGCCGTCGCGAACTCGCTGTCCGCCGTATTGAACGGAGCGCGCCAAGACGAGTGTACGATCAACGGCCTCGGCGAGCGCGCCGGGAACGCGTCGCTCGAGGAGATCGCCATGGCGGTGCGCACGCGCCGCGACGTGTTCCCCTGCGACACGCGCCTCGACACCACGCACATCGTCCCCGCGTCGCGGCTGGTGTCGAACATCACCGGTTTTCCGGTGCAGCCGAACAAGGCCATCGTCGGCGCCAACGCGTTCGCGCACGAGTCCGGCATCCATCAGGACGGCGTCATCAAGATGCGCGAGACCTATGAAATCATGCGCGCGGAAGACGTCGGCTGGAGCGCGAATCGCATCGTCCTCGGCAAGCACTCGGGTCGCAACGCGTTTCGGCAGCGCCTGAAGGAATTGGGCATCGAGTTCAAGTCGAATTTCGAATTCAACTCGGCCTTCGACCGGTTCAAGGAACTCGCCGACAAGAAGCACGACATCTTCGATGAAGACTTGCAGGCGCTCGTCACCGAAGAAGGGCTCGAGCACGGAAACGAGCGTTACCGGTTGGCCGCGCTCAAAGTGTGCTCCCAGACCGGGACGACGCCGCTCGCCGAGGTCACGATCGTGGTGGACGGCGTCGAGCATCCGGCGCGCGCGCCGGGCAGCGGGCCGGTCGATGCGGCTTTCAAGGCCATCGACAGCGTGGTGCAGAGCGGCACGCAGTTGCAGCTTTATTCGGTCAACAACATCACGAGCGGCACGGATTCGCAGGGTGAAGTGACGGTGCGGCTGGAGAAAGGCGGCCGCATCGTGAACGGCCACGGCGCGGACACCGATATCGTTATCGCGTCGGCGAAGGCTTATCTGAACGCGCTCAATAAGCTCATCGCGCCGTCGGTGCGAACCCACCCGCAGGTGGAGCAACCGGTTTGAACGTCAGCCCGTCGGGTCGGCGGCCGGGGAGGCCGCCGCTCGGCGATTTATTTTCTGGGCGCTTCCGGTTTGGTGGCCTCGTGGAGTTTTTCGCGCGCGCCTTCCGCCAGGTGTTCCGCCTTGTCTTTCAGCGCACTCGCAAGATCGCGCTTGGCGAACGGGTTGCTCAGGAGCGGCGCCCCCTTGCCAAAATTCATGCCGAGAAAGAACGCGATCAACCCGCCGAGAATCAGTCCGGCAAAAAAGCTCTTAAGCCGCGCCGTCATACGTTATCTCCCTGCTCCAGCTGTCCTAATCAAGCATAGCGACGCCGCCGCGGATCGCAACGCATGCGCGAAACCGCGGATCTTCGGTTCGACGGACCGGATGCGCTGGAATGGGCACTGCACTCCAGCGGTGCCAATCTGATATTGTAATTCTCTATGAAGTCCTCCGAACCCATCCGGCGCGCCTATCTCGATGCGCTCGGCATAACGCTCTGGGAGCCGCGCGCGAAGCAAAGCATCGCGAGCGACACGACGCTTGCGCTCGAAGCGTCAACCGTAAGCGCCGATACGAAACGCCTTGGCACACCCGCGCCGAACAGCGGCGCCGCCGTGGCGGCGATGGGATGGGAGTCGCTGCAAGAAGCGGTCGCGACCTGCAAGCGCTGCGTATTGCATTCGACCCGAACGCAAACGGTGTTCGGCGTCGGCAACCGCCGGGCGCAATGGCTGTTCGTCGGAGAAGCGCCGGGAGCGGATGAAGACCGCCAAGGCGAGCCGTTCGTGGGCCGCGCCGGGCAGTTGCTGAACGCCATGCTCGAGGCGCTCGGGCTCAAGCGCGAGGAGGTCTACATCGCCAACGTGCTCAAATGCCGGCCGCCCGGCAACCGCGATCCGCAGCCGAACGAAGTGGAATGCTGCGAACCGTTTCTCATGCGGCAGATCGAGCTGATCGCGCCGCGACTGATCGTGGCGCTCGGCCGGCACGCCGCGCATAGCCTGCTGAAGACCGAAGCGCCGTTGTCGCGGCTGCGCGGGCAGCGGCTTTCTTATCGCGGCACGCCGCTTATCGTCACCTTTCACCCGGCGTATCTGTTGCGCAATCCGGCGGACAAACGCCGCGCGTGGGACGATTTGTGCTTGGCGCGCAACGTCGTGGAGTCATCGCCGTCATGAGCGCGGCCGTCGTTTCGCCCGATCGCCCGCGGCTGCGGCCGATGCGCGAGGTGGATTTGAACGCGGTGCTCGAGGTCGAGCGCGCGGCCTATGAATTTCCGTGGACGCGTTCGATTTTTCGCGATTGCTTGCGCGTCGGTTATCACTGCTTTGTTTACGAAACGGGCGTCGGTCTCGCCGGACATGGAATCATGTCGGTCGGCGCGGACGAATGCCACTTGCTCAATATCTGTATTCATCCGGAATTCCAGCGCCGTGGCCTCGGCCGAGCTTTGATCCGCTTCCTCTTGACACTCGCGCGCCGCAAGGGCGCGCAAGTGGCCCTGCTCGAAGTACGCGTATCGAATACCAGCGCTTATCGGCTTTATACGCAGATGGGTTTCGACGAGATCGGCATTCGCAAGGACTATTATCCGGCGCGTTATGGCCGTGAAGACGCGATCATCCTGGCGCGCGATCTGACGCTCGACAACCTCGACGGTTCCCCGCAACGTTCGAAACAGCCGTAGCTTTTGTTCGTTCGAATGCGCGTAGCGAGTGTGGATTCATAGCCCCCGCGCCGGCGCGCCAATTGAGCGCCGTGTTCGATCCAAAAAACGTGCGTTACAATCGCAGGTGCCTCCCCGAGAAAGGCGGCGCGTCGATCGTATGCAGATACTCGCTCTTTCGGATGTTTATTTTCCTCGCGTTTGCGGAACGTCCACCTCGCTGCGCGCGTTGATGCACGAGTTGCAGGCGAAGGGCCACAGCGTGATGCTCATCGCGCCGGCTTACCCTGGCGCCGGCGATCCGCCCGAGGATGACGTCATTCGCGTTTCCTCGCACGCGCTTCCGCTCGGTACCGGCGGCCGCCTCATGAAAATGCATCGCGTGCTCGAGCTCACCGAGCGGCTGCGCAGCTGGAACTACGACATTATTCACATCCATACGCCGTTCGTGGCCCACTTCGTGGGCGCCATGTTGTCCCGCCGCCTGCGCATTCCGGCCGTGGAGACGTGGAACACCTTTTACGAGGAAGAGCTCCGTCCTTATGCGCCCTATGTGCGCCGCTCCTGGGTGCGCGCCGTCGCGCAAGCCATGTCCCGCTTCCAATGCCACGGCGTCGACGGGTTGATCGTGCGGTCAGCCGAGATGCGAAACAGGCTGCAGGAGTACGGAGTCCGAACGCCGGTTACCCTGATACCGGCCGCGGTTGAAACGCAGCTGTTCCAGCGCGGCGACGGCGATCGGTTCCGCGCCGCGCATCATGTTCGTCCGGAGCAGCTGATGCTGCTCTATGTCGGGCGGTTGGATCGTTCGGCGCCGGTGGAATTTGTACTGCAAGCGCTGCAGGAAGTGCGGCGGGAAATTCCGGAGGCGCTTCTCGTCATCGCCGGCGAGGGCCCGGCCGAACCGAGCCTGCGTGCGAAGGCGGAGCAGCTCGATTTACGCGATCACGTGTCCTTTGTCGGTCACATGGATCGCTTCAGCGAGCTGCTGGATTGCTACAACGCCGCCGAGTGCTTTGTTTTTCCGGGGCACTCCGAAAACCAAGGCATGGCGTTGCTCGAGGCCATGGCGGCGGGTCTCCCCGTCGTCGCCACGACGTCGCTGCAGACCCGCGACATTCTGTCGGAGGACAGTCACGCCGTCGTCACCGAAGAGCGCGCCGCGGATTTCGCCGCCGCGATAGTAAACGTGCTGCGGGAACCGGAACGGCGCGGACAACTCGCGGCCGCCGGGCGGCAGTATGTGCAACGCTGGTCGGCGTCGGTGACGGTCGAGCAGGTGCTCGACTGCTATCAAGAGATAATCGCCTTACACAACCAACCGGAGCGCGTGCTCGCGCGTTGACGGCGCGTACAACCTTGTCGCGCTCTCGCGGTCCAACGCCTGAGATCGACATGCGAATCACGCAAAACTTCCGCCACTATTTACGCGCGTTTCTGCTCACCGAGCTGATACGCGGCCTGGCCGTCACCAGCCGGCATCTGTTCGCGCGCAAAATCACCGTGCGCTATCCGGAAGAGAAAACGCCGCAATCGCCGCGGTTCCGCGGCTTGCATGCGCTGCGTCGTTATCCGAACGGCGAAGAACGGTGCATCGCCTGCAAGCTCTGTGAGGCGGTATGCCCCGCGGCCTGCATCACCATCGATTCCTATGAGCGGCCGGATGGGACGCGGCGCACGAGCCTCTACGACATCGATTTATTCAAGTGCATCTACTGCGGCTTTTGCGAGGAAGCGTGTCCGGTCGATGCCGTCGTGCTCACGCGCATCTACGAATTTCATTACGAGAAGCGCGGCGACAACGTCATCCATAAAGAGCAATTGCTCGGCATCGGCGATCGGCTGGAGGCGCAAATCGCCGCCGACCGAGCCGCCGACGCGCCTTATCGCTAGGGGGCCGTGATTAATTCGACGGGAGGACGGCTTCACGCACCCTGTTTTCGGTCGGCGCGCGGCGCACCGTGAAGTAATCCGAGTTTCTCTGGAGAAAGGCGTCGCCGGCGAAGGCGACGCCTCGGTGAAATTTACTTAGTGCAGCGAGACCTTGCTCGTGCGCGGAGCGATGAGGCGGTCGGGGCGGGCGAGGCGCGTCTGCTTGAGCTGAGCGCGTACCGGTTTCGTGCGGGTGATTTCGCGGCCGAGATGAACTCCTAATGCGAGTAGACCGAGGGCGAGAACGAAACGGTAAAACATTTAGCAATCCCCATAGTTAATCCGCGGCCATTTTTCCATATTTTCCGCTCGCTTGCCTGCCTTTTATCGATACTGTATAAATGTACAGCCATCGAAATTTTTCGCCATGGACCCGCTCACGCCTCGTCAAGCTGAAATTCTCGCGCTGCTGCGTTCCTTTACGGAGCGGCATCATCGGCCGCCCACGCGCGCGGAGCTCGCCGAGCATTTCGGTTTTCGCTCGCCCAATGCCGCCGAGGAGCATCTGCGCGCGCTGGCCCGCAAAGGCGCGATCGAGTTGGTGCCCGGTGAGGCGCGCGGCATACGGTTGAAAGAGTCGGGTGTGCCGGTGATCGGACGCGTGGCGGCGGGAAGCCCCATCCTCGCGCAGGAGCATATCGAGGCGTACGTGCGTTTCGATACCGGGTGGTTTCGCCCGCGCGCGGATTACCTGCTGCGGGTCAAGGGGATGAGCATGCGCGACGCCGGCATTCTCGATGGAGATTTGCTCGCCGTGCATCGCGCCACCACGGCCGAGAGCGGCCAGATCGTGGTCGCGCGGCTGGACGACGAGGTGACCGTGAAGCGCCTGCAGCGTCGCGGCAACCGTATCCGGCTGTTGCCCGCCAATCCGGATTTCAAGCCTATCGATGTCGATCCGCGCCGGGGAACATTTGCCATCGAAGGCATCGGCGTCGGCGTGCTGCGCAATGGTCTTTCACGATGAGCCTCGAGCCGATCTTGCAGCGTCGCGACGTGTGGCGCGGGAGTCGCGCTCCTGCGGCGGACGCCGTAGCCAGCGGATTCCCCGATCTCGATCGCTTACTGCCGGGCGGCGGCTGGCCGCGCGGGGTGCTCACCGAAATCCACTTGCCGCTCGAGGAAATCGGCGAGCTGCGGTTGTTGCTGCCGGCGCTCGCGCGTTTAAGCCGGGAGGATCGCTGGATCGTTTTTATCGCGCCGCCCTACATTCCCTACGCGCCCGCGTTGGCCGCCGGCGGCGTCGAGCTCTCGCGGCTGTTGCTCGTTCATCCCAAGACGCGCGCCGACCATCTGTGGGCGGTCGAGAGCAGCTTGCGATCGGGCGCCTGCGCCGCCGTGCTCGCCTGGCCCGAGGGAGTTACCGCGGCCTATGTGCGGCGATGGCAACTGGGGGCGGAGGCGAGCGACGCGGTCGGGGTTTTATTTCCGCGACGCGCAATCGCCGATTCGCCCGCGGCCTTACGTCTGCGGCTCGCCGCCGCCGGAAAAAATTCCATCGATTTACACATTTTAAAGCGCCGCGGCGGCTGGCCGATCGGCCCCGTGCGTCTGGAGATCGATCGTGCTTTGGCTATGCGTGCATCTGCCGGATCTTCCGCTCGAGATTTACAGCCGCGGCACGCCGCGCGCCGATGAGCCGCTCGTTATCAGCGAGGGGCAGGGGCGTGGACAGCAGGTCGTAGCGGCGAGCGAGCGCGCCTACCGTCTCGGCGTGCGGCCGGGCATGCGCGTGAGCGAAGCCCATGCGCTGGCGGGCGCGCTGCGCGTGAAGGCGCGCGATGCGGCAGCGGAGCGGGAAGCGCTTGCCCGTCTTGCGGCATGGAGCGGGCGCTATACCTCCTGTGTAAGTTTGGTTCACCCCGACGCTTTGTTGCTGGAAATCGCAGGCAGCCGGAAGGTATACGGCGGTTTCGATCCCATCGTTCACGGCTTACGGCAAGGATTGCGCGAGCTCGGTTATACGGCGCGGGTGTCGATAGCTCCGACGCCCTTGGGCGCGACGTGGCTGGCGCGGGCCGGCCGAGAAACACGGATCAGCGCTTATTCCGCGCTCTTTAGCGCCTTGGGCGAGCTGCCGTTGACCTGTCTCGATCTCGATCCGGAACGGGAAATGCTGCTGAAAGGACTCGGGCTCGTTACGCTCGTCGATTGTTTGCGTCTGCCGCGCGACGGGATCGCGCGGCGCGTCGGCCCGAAAATTCTCCAATTGCTGGATCGGGCTTTCGGCCGGCTCCCCGATCCGCGCGCGCCGTTCGTGCCGCCCGAGTATTTTCGCGCGCGCCTGGGGCTGCCCGCCCCGATCGCCACCCGCGAGGCGTTGTTGTTTCCGCTGCACCGGTTGCTGCTCGAGCTCGGCGGTTTTCTCGTGGCGCGCGGGATGGGCGCCACCGCGCTCAGGATTGTTTTTCATTCCACGCGGTCGCAGTCGACGCCGGTGTCGCTCCGCTTGGTCGCCCCGTCGCGGGACGCGGCGCATCTGACCGGCTTGGCGCGCGAGCGGCTGGAGCGGCTGACGCTCGCGGCGCCGGCGGAAGAAATCATCCTCGAAGTGGATTCCATGCGGCCGCTCGCGCCGCAGGCGGTGGATTTCTTCGCCGGCGCCAAAACCGCGGAAACGCGGCGGGCCGAGATGGTGGAGCAGTTGCAGGCGCGGCTCGGGCGCGATGCCGTCTGCGGTGTGGCGAGCCATCCCGAGCATCGGCCCGAGTGTGCGTGGCGCCATGCCGAACCGGGCACGCTAACACTTCCGCGTGACAGGATGCCCTTCGGCGTTGTTCGGCATGGCTCCCGGCCGTTATGGCTGTTGCCGGCCCCGGTGGCGCTTTCCGAGCGCGACGGCCGGCCGTGTTGGAACGGCGCGCTCGCGCTCGAGCCCGAGCGCGAGCGCATCGAAAGCGGTTGGTGGGATGACGAGCAAGTGGCGCGCGATTATTTCGTCGCGCGCAATTCTAGCGGCCAATGTTTTTGGGTGTTTCGCGA
>JAJPKH010000031.1 GCA_021323795.1 Acidiferrobacteraceae bacterium
GTCTTGTCGGCGGATAACGCCTTCAGCAATTCTTCGGCGCGGAATTGGGACAGGGCGTAGCGGATGTCGATGCGAAACGGCGGGCCGGCAAGATCGGCCCGAAGGCTACCCGATCCCCGCCCGCCGAACACGCGCATGATGACGGGGTCGGCGGTCAGCACGCCGTGCGTTGCGGCGATGAAGGCCTCGACGTCGGCTATGGCGAAGTTGTTGCGGCGCGCCTTCTTGCAACT
Organism: Acidiferrobacteraceae bacterium; assembly: GCA_021323795.1. Classification (GTDB taxonomy): domain Bacteria; phylum Pseudomonadota; class Gammaproteobacteria; order Acidiferrobacterales; family Sulfurifustaceae; genus JACQFZ01. The sequence goes on from JAJPKH010000031.1 coordinate 234, forward strand.
GCATTGCGCGATAAAGGAAAGGTTCGTCCAGACCTCCGGTCCTCCATCGCCCGCCAATTGCAGGCGGTGCAATTCGAGGTCGCAGTCGCCGGCTTCGAATTCATCTCCGGTTCCGGCGTTGCGGTAGAGCAGGGTGCCGTCCGTCAGTTTAACGTTCGCCACCTCCAAGGCGGGAAGCGTTCCTTCCGATTTTTTCGACGTCTGGAAGTTGTATTGTCCGCCGCGGTCCTGTTCGACGTAGATCCTGGGTCGGCTTATCCGCACGCCGGCGATGCGGATTTGCTTATAAAGGAGTGGAAGCAGGTCGATGCCGACGCGCGCCTCGTTCGCGGACGCGAGCTCGGTGCCGCGGTTGCGGACGCGCAGGTCCTCGACCGTGAAGTGCAACCCGGTCAGGAGGCCCATCCCGATCCGCCCGACGCGGACCTCCATTCCGATGGCTTGCGAGGCGGCGCGTTCCAGTTCCGTCTTGTAAGCGCTGAAATCGATCAACCGCAGCGCGCCCTCCAGAACGAGAAGCAAGCCGACGGCGGCGCCGACGGTATAGAGCAGTCTCCTCCTAAGGTTCGATGGGCGGCGGGACATCGGTGATTCTGTCATCAGGCAAAAAGACGTTGGCGCCGACGCCGCCCCTGCGGCCCTGCACGCCCATGCCCCGGCACGGTTCGTCGCTTGGCAGCGCGACCTGTTTTATATTTCCTCCCCGCCGTTGCGGTTGCACGCTTTCGAGTATAGACAAGCGGTATAGCGAGGCGGGGACGCCTGCGATTACACTGAAGTCGGCGGATTTGCCGCTCTTCAACCCTTTCCTTGTTCATCGAGGTTTGGAGCACACCATGCCCACGGCACAAGAGCGCGCTCAAGTTCTGGCCGCCGAAATCAAGAAAACCCTGCTGGCAATAAAAGCCGCCGAGGTCAAGGTCAAGCAGTTGGGCGATGAGCTGATGCAGACACTGGCGGCGGCCAAAGTTGAAGCCGAAGCCGAGCGCACCATCGTCGAGTATCCGACCGGGCGCTACGAGTGCAAGAAATGCCGGCACAGCACGCTCTTCACGGAACCGACGGAGGAGCTGCCGGCGTGCGACAACTGCGGCGGCCGCGAATGGACCGGGCACGAGCCGAAGATAACGAAGATCGAGCCTCCGTCGCCGAAGAAATACGCCGCCGGCATGTACGAGTGCGGGCAATGCGGGGTGCGGACGGCGGTGGCGATGGACACGGATGAGCTCTCGCCCTGCGAGCTCTGCGGTGCGGACAAGCTGCAACCGCTTTGAGCCGGTTTTTTGGCAAATAAAGACAGTCGCGCATGGAACCGCAATTCTGGCTGGAGCGCTGGGAAAAGAGCGAGATCGGCTTCCACCAGCAGGAGATCAATCGCGCGCTGATGTCGCGCTGGCCGGCGCTCGGCCTACCGCGCGGAGCGACCGTGTTCGTGCCGCTGTGCGGCAAGAGCCGCGACATGGTGTGGCTGCGCGACCAGGGCCACAGCGTGCTCGGCATCGAGTTCATTCGGATCGCCGTGCGCGATTTCTTCGCCGAGAACGGCATGACGCCGAAAATTTCGCCGCCGCCGCGCTTCGAACGCTGGGAAGCGAACGGCATTACCGTGTTGTGCGGCGACTTTTTCGATCTCACGGCGGACGACTTGAAGGAAGTCCGGGCGATTTACGACCGCGCTTCGCTGATTGCCTTACCGCCCGTCATGCGCCCGCGCTATGTCGCGAAACTGGATGAAATTGCGCCATCCGGCGTGCCATGCCTGCTCATCACCGTCAGCTACCCGCAGGAACAGATGCCCGGGCCGCCGTTTGCCGTGACGGAGCAGGAAGTGCGTACGCTGTACGCGGGCAAATTCGAAGTCGAGTTGCTCACCACGCAGGACATCCTTTCCCGGGACTCCGGCTTTCGCCGGCGCGGGTTGACGCAGATGGTCGGGCAGGTCTACCGGTTGCGTAAGCTCGAACGCTAGTCACGCGAACGTCCGATGACGGCCAAGGTCCATCGCCATTTCGTCAAGACCGCGCGCGGCGTTTCCTCGCCGCTGCATGCGGCCATCCGGGACATTGGGCGTATCCGGATGCCCGATCGCCGCCGGCCCGGCCTCGCGTATTTCTTGAGCCGCGTGGTCGTCGGGCAGCAGCTTTCGACGGCCGCGGCGCGCAGCATTTGGACGCGGGTCGAGGCGGCCGTTAAGGCGAACGGGAGCACCGTGCCGGAATTCTTTCGCGGAACGAATGCGCGCCTTCTGCGCCGCTGCGGCCTCTCCAAGAATAAAGTGCGCGCGCTGATCGCGATCCGCGAAGCGCATGAAACCGGCGCGCTGTCGATGCGGCGTCTGCAACGCATGGATCACGCCGAGCGCTCCGAGCATCTGGTCGCGATCTGGGGCATCGGCCAGTGGACGGCGGATATGACCTCGATCTTTTTCTTCAACGATCCCGACGTGTGGCCCGAAGGCGATCTCGCGGTGCAAAAAACCTTTCGAGCGCTGTGCGGGACGCGCTCGCGGACGAAGGTGCTGAAGATGGCACGATCGTTTGCGCCGTACCGCTCCTATCTCGCTTTGTACATGTGGCGGCACCTCGATGCGCCGAGCGAAGCGGCCAAGAAGCGCGCCACGAAGCAGCCCGTATA
>JAJPKH010000193.1 GCA_021323795.1 Acidiferrobacteraceae bacterium
AACGTCTTCTTCGATACCTGTGTTTATCATTACCCGGGCATCGAGCTGATGACCAAAGTCATTCCGGTCGACAATATTCTGTTCGCTTCGGAGATGCTCGGCGCGGTGAAGGGCGTCGATCCGCAGACGGGCCACAATTACGACGACACCAAGCGCTACATCGATCAGGTGCAAGCCCTGAGCGACGCGGACCGCTACAAGATCTTCGAGGGCAATGCCCGCCGCGTGTACCCGCGCCTGGACGCGCTGCTGACAAAACGGGGCAAGCCCGGCAAGAAGGTTTAGGAGATTGCAAATGAGCGACAAGACCTCGTTATCCGACATCCGCCGCGACGTCGAGCGCGTCTCTCCGGAAATCGTCAAGCAGGCGTCCGCCTTCGCGGCCTCGATCCTGGCCGACGTGGCCGGACGCCGCGGCGCGCTCGACGGCCGCATCGCGCCGCTTTCGCCGTCCACGCGCCTCGCCGGTCCGGCGCTCACGATCGAAGTGCGCCCGGGTGACAATTTGATGATCCACGCCGCGATGTTTCTCGCCAAGCCCGGCGACGTCCTCGTGATCGACGGCAAGGCGGACCGCACGTGCGCCTTGATGGGCTCGATCATGATCAACGCCTGTAAAAAACTCGGCCTCGGCGGCGTGATCCTCGACGCCGCGTGCCGCGACACCGAGGAACTGCGCGAGCTCGGCTTTCCGGTCTATGCCGTGGGATCGAATCCGAACGGCCCGACCAAGAACGTGCCCGGCCGCATCAACTGGCCGATCTCATGCGGCGGCGTCACGGTCAATCCCGGCGATCTCGTCGTCGGCGATGCCGACGGCGTCGTGGTCGTCGAGCGCGAGAAGGCGGCGGCGCTGCTCGAGCTGGCGGCGAAGAAAGTCGCGGACGAACGCGCGCGGATCGCCGACATCGTTTCGGGAAAGAACCTGCGGCCGAAGTGGCTCGAGGCGTCGCTGCGCACCGCTGGCGTATTGAAAGAGGGCGAGACACTGTGAAGGTAAAAGAAGTTCCATGAGCGAAAAAGTATTAGCCGCCGTCGCCGTCGATACCAAACGCACCGAGCTGCGCGAATTCGCGATGCCGGAGGTTCCGCCCGACGGCGGACTGCTCAAGGTGGAAGTGGCGGGCGTGTGCGGCAGCGATTGGCCGCGCTATTTGAGCGTCGCGCAGGAACCGTTGATCTTGGGCCACGAGAATGTCGGCTACATCGCCAGGCTCGGCAGTATCGCGGCGAAGCAGTGGGGCGTGAAGGAGGGAGATCGCGTCGCGCTGGAGGAGTACTTGCCGTGCGGTCATTGCGAATACTGCCGTAGCGGCGATTTTCGGTTATGCGATGCCACCGACATCTGGGGTGGGATGACCGGGATCCGCTACGGGTCCACGCCTATTAATATGAAGCCCGCGCTGTGGGGCGGATACAGCCAGTACCAATATCTGCACCCCAGCTCCGTCTTTCATAAAGTGCCGGATCATGTGCCCGGCTCGGAAGCGGCGTTGGCGCTGCCGATGGGCAACGGCATCGAGTGGACCTATTTTCAGGGCGGCGCGGGCATCGGCAAGACCGTCGTGATTCAGGGCCCGGGGCAGCAGGGGCTGTGCTGCGTCATCGCCGCCAAAGAAGCGGGCGCGGCGTGCATCGTGGTGAGCGGCTTGACGAGCGACGCCAAGCGCCTCGAGCTTGCGTGCAAGTTCGGCGCTGACTACACCATCGACGTGCAGCAAAAGGATCTCGTCGACGAAGTACGGAAGATCACGGGCGGGAAAATGGCTGACGTGGTCATCGACTGCGCTTCCGGCGGTCCGGCGACGGCGGTCTCCGCCGTGCGGCTGGCTAAAAAACGCAGCACCGTGGTCCTGGCGGCGGCGAAGCGCAAACCTATTCCCGAATTCGATATGGATCTGCTCATCGCGAAATTCGTCACCGTGAAAGGCACGCGCGGGCACAGCTATGCATCGGTCGAGCGCGCGCTCGAAATCATCGCCTCCGGCAAATATCCCTTGCACGAGATGTGCACGCATAAATACGGTTTGAGCGGCGTGGACCAGGCGCTGAAGACGGTGGGCGGCGAAGGCGAGCCGAATGCCATCCACGTGAATGTTCTGCCGTGGAGTTGAGTTGGCCGTACCGCTCGATAAACGCGCCCGGCATCTCAGCGCGGTTTGCTTTTACTTCCCGGCATGCGTGGGTCGCGTCATTCCCGCGGAAGCGTGAATCCCGTTTCTTGGATCCCCGTGTTCGCGGCGACAGCCGCCGGATTCCCGCCCGGATTAAAGCCCTCGCGGGACGATTAATGAATTAGCCAGACACCTCTCGAGCATGGAACATGAAACGAATCGATATCTTTCCGCACATCTTCCCGCCCGCGTTCTTCACCAAGATGCTCGAAATCGCGCCGGATAGAAACGCCATCAAGCGCTGGCTCAACATCCCGGTGCTCCACGATCTGCACGCGCGCCTGCGCATGATGGACGAATTCGGCGCGGGCTATCAGCAGATCCTGACGCTGTCGTTGCCCGCCATCGAGTATCTCGCGCCGCCCGAAAAATCGCCTGCGCTCGCGCGCCTCGCCAACGACGGCATGGCGGAGATCTGCGCGAAACATCCGCAGCGCTTTCCGGGCTTCGTCGCGTCCGTGCCGATGAACAACGTGGCGGCATCGCTCGAGGAGATAACACGCACGGTCGAACAGCTCGGCGCGCGCGGCATCCAGATTTTCACCAACGTGAACGGCCGGCCGCTCGATGAGCCGGAGTTCGCGCCGATATTCGAGCAGATGCACGCGTACGACCTGCCGATCTGGATGCACCCGACGCGCGGGCAGAAGACGGCGGACTATGCCACGGAGCAGAAATCCAAATACGAAATCTGGTGGCTGTTCGGCTGGCCCTACGAGACCAGCGCCGCGATGGCGCGCATGGTGTTCGCGGGGTTCTTCGACCGTTGGCCCAATCTCAAGATCATCACGCACCACATGGGCGCGATGGTCCCGTACCTCGAGGCGCGCATCGGCATGGGCATGGATCAGCTCGGCTCGCGCACCGCGGACGAGGACTACACCGTGATCCTCAAGCACATGAACGCGCGCGGCCGGCGGCCGCTCGACTACTTCCACCAGTTCTACGCCGATACCTCGGTGAACGGTTCGCGCTCGGCGATTCGATGCGGGCTCGATTTCTTCGGCATCGATCACTGTCTCTTCGGCACCGATTGCCCGTTCGACCCGCAAGGCGGGCCGCTCTTCATTCGCGAGGGCATGCGCGCCATCGACAGCCTGAAGCTATCGGACGCCGATCTTGAGAAGCTCTACCACGGGAATGCCGAGCAGATGCTGCGGCTGTCGGAAAAAATCGCCCGGCGCCCACAGGCGCACAAGTAAGACCTGAACGCATCGCGCAAGCAACGCCCGTGCGGCCGAGTGGTTTTACCGCGCGGAATGTCTCGGGACGGTCATTGCGAGGCTCGCGCAGCGGGCCGACGTCATCTCAGCGAGATTGCGTCGTCGCCTCCGGCTCCTCGCAACGACCCAGACATAGTGGACGCGAAGCGCATTGCGCCGCATGCATCCGGCGCATTACGGCCTGCGGCCTACTGGGACTTAGCGCCGCTACCGGTCGATCTTCCACGGAATAATCCAGCGCTCCAGCTCGTTCAGGATGAGCGTGAAAACGAAACCGAGCACCGCGATCACGAGAAGGCCGACGTACATCATCTCGACGGCGAGTATTTCCCAGGCGTTCCAGATCATGTAGCCGAGGCCGCTTTTCGCGCCGACCATTTCGGCGATCGCGATCAGAATCAGGCCCATGCCGACGCCGAGCTTGATGCCCGACATCACGATCGGCAGCGCGCCGGGCAGCGCGATGGTGCGGAACATCTGCCAGCGCCCGGCCTGAAAATTCTTGCCGACGTCGAGATAAATTTTATTGATCTCGAGCACGCCGGCCACCGCGTTGATGCAAACCGGATAGAACACGCCGATCGCGACCATCACGATTTTCGACGCCTCGCCCAAACCGAAGATGAGCAGGATCAGCGGCAGGATGGCGCTCTTCGGCACCGGGTAAGTCGCCGCGATGATCGGATCGAACACCGCGCGTAACGGCCGATAAAGCCCCATCGCGAGCCCGAGCGCGAGGGCCGGAATGCCGCCGAGGAGCAGCCCCCAGAACAGACGCTGCAGACTGGCCCAGGTATGCGTCCATAGAATGCCGGACTGCACGGTGGAAACCAGCGTCGAGAATACGCGGCTCGGCGCCGGGAAAAAGCGCGCGTCGAGCAATCCTGTGCGCACGCAAACCTCCCACACGACCAACAGCAAAAGCGGCGACACGATACTGATGATGCGGTCCCTGCCGCCGGCGCTGATACGAAACAACCGCCGCGCGCGCGGCCCGCGCAACACGGTCTGCGGGGACGGTCTCATGGAATTCGTCGGCGTGCTCATCGTTGCACCTGTTTCGCTTCGTCACGCGCCTTGGCCGCCTGCACTTCTTCGCGCAGATAGCCCCAAATGCGATAAACCAGCTCGCCGTACTCCGGCTGATGGCGCAGCTCGAGGACGCTGCGTGGCCGCGTGAACGGGACATCGATCATCGCCTTCGTGCGGCCGGGTTGTGCCGTCATGATCATGATCCTGTCGCCGAGCGTAACCGCTTCATCGACGCTGTGCGTGATAAAGAGCACCGTCTTCTTGGTCTCGTCCCAGATGCGCAGCAGCTCTTCCTGCAGCAGCGTCTTGTTCTGCTCATCGAGCGCGGAGAACGGCTCGTCCATCAAGAGAATTTCGGGATCATTGGCGAACGCGCGCGCGATCGACACGCGCTGTTTCATCCCGCCGGAGAGCTGATGCGGATACGCGCGCGCGAAGTGGGTGAGCCCGGTGCGGTCGAGATAGTGCCCGACGATCTCCTTGATCTGCGCGTCGGGCACTTTGCGCATGTGCAGCCCGTAGGCCGCGTTGTCCCACACGGTCATCCAGGGAAAAATGGACTCGCCCTGGAATATCATCGAATTGCTGGGCTTGGTGTGATCGGTTTGCGTAATCTCGATCGTGCCGCTGCTCGGCGTCTCGAGATTGGCCATGATGCGCAGCAGCGTCGTCTTGCCGCAGCCGCTCGGTCCCACGATCATGAAAAATGTTCCGGGAGCGATGTCGAGGGAAATATTATCGACCGCGGTGAAGCTTCCGTTCTTGGTGTGGAACTGTTTGGTGAGGTTGCGAATCCGGATCTTGGCGTCGACGGCAGCCACGCGAGAAGCACTGGACGATGCGATCTTGTTCACCCCGGTTCCTCGTAATTATTTGTTATTTAGTTTATCGGTTGGCGGAGCTCGGCGCTTGATCCCGCCGCCTGCCCGGCACGCTCGCGCCGCCGGCTGACCGGCGCCGCTGCGCCGCGCCACGGTCCGAGGGTTGACCTCAAGACACCATTTCGTTGCACGTATGTCCCCGCGTCGGATGTTCGAGGCCACAGTCTTGCAGTCATTCGAAACTTTTCCCAGCCTGTCGTGAGTCGTGTTCGTAATACGCACCTCGTATCACCAGACGGACGTACTGTCGAAAAAAATGCACGTCCGACGGTAGAATCACTCTCGCCGATGATTTCGGCCACGTGCCGGGATTATATTCAGAACGTTCGGCGTACTATAACCGGCGCCTCTGCGCGGCCGCTAGGTTGAGGGAACGTAAAGAAAACCCATGTTAACGCCTGCACAACAGGAGCTACTCGTCCGCACCGGACCCGGCACTCCCATGGGGGAGTTGTTTCGTCGCTACTGGATTCCGGCGCTGCTCGCGGAAGAATTGCCCGAACCTGACTGCCCGCCGGTGCGGGTAAAGCTACTGTCCGAGCGCCTCATCGCCTTTCGCGACACGCAAGGCCGCCTGGGGCTCGTCGATGAATTCTGCGCCCACCGCGGCGTGTCGCTGTGGTTCGGGCGCAATGAAGAATCGGGATTGCGCTGTCCGTATCACGGTTGGAAGTACGACGTGACGGGACAGTGCATCGAAGTCCCGTCCGAGCCGGCGGAGAGCGGTTTCTGCCGGAAGATAAAGCTGAAGTCTTATCCGTTGGTCGAGCGCGGCGGCGTGCTCTGGACCTACATGGGGCCGGCGGAAGCGCGCCCGGAATTGCCGGCGTTCGAGTGGACGGCGCTCGCCCCCGAGCATCGCCATGTCACGAAATGGCTGGAGCAGTGCAATCACCTGCAGGCGATGGAAGGCGGCATCGATTCCTCGCATGTCTCGTTCCTGCATCGATACGACGTCGGGCGCGACCCGCTGCACCGGGAGAGCAAGGGGCCGGCCTACACCGTCGCCGATCCGGACCCCAAGCTCGAAGTATCCGAATCGCCCTCGGGTTTGCTCATCAAGTCGCGCCGTAACGCCGACGCGCGGAATTACTACTGGCGCGTCACCCAATGGATCATGCCGTGGTACACGTTGATTCCGCCGTATGGCGGGCATCCGATCACCGGCAATGCGTGGGTGCCGATCGACGACGAAAGCTGCTGGGTGTTCGTCATCGGCTACCATCCCACGCGACCGTTGACGCAGGACGAGCTCGCGGGCATGCGCGAAGGGAAGGGCATCTTCGTGGAAAACGTCGACGGCACTTACCGCCCACGCGCCAATAGAGACAACGACTATCTCATCGACCGCGCCGCGCAGAAGGCGAAGCTCACGTTCAGCGGCGTGCACGGCATCTCCGCGCAGGACGCCGCGGTGCAAGAGAGCATGGGACCCGTTCAGGACCGCTCCAAAGAAAACCTGGCGTCGACCGACAACGCCATCGTCATGGCGCGGCATCGCCTGATGAAGGCGGCGCTTAACCTGCGGAAGGGAATCGCTCCGCCGGCATTGGATCCCGGCACCCATCAGGTCCGATCCGCCTCGGTGGTCCTGCCCAAAGACGTACCGTTCGAGCAAGGCATCAAGGACGCGCTGATCGGGCGACCGGACGTAGTACCGATGAACGTCTAAGTGAACCAATCGAATACTAACGAGGAGACGCAATGCGTATAACGCGAGGTTCGGTGTTTGTTTGGCTGACGATGGCGGTCATGCCGGCGGTTGTCGGCTTCCCACACGACAGCGCGGGGGCCGAGACCACGGTGCGCATCGGCACGACGAACAGCAGCAGCGACGTCGCTTTCTTTATCGCCGACAAGAAAGGTTACTTCAAACAAGAGGGCATCAACATCACGCTGACACCCTTCGACTCGGCCGCGAAGATGGTGGCGCCGCTCGGCGCGGGTCAATTGGATGTCGGCGGTGGAGCGCCGTCCGCGGGGCTTTATAACGCCGTCGCCCGCGGCATTAACATCAAGATCGTCGCGGACAAAGGCTCGAGCCCGCCGGGCTATGGCTACAATCCGTTGCTCGTGCGCAAAGACCTGGTCGACAGCGGCCGGTTCAAGAGCTTCAAGGATCTGAAGGGGTTCAAAGTCGCGGGGGTGGCGAAGGGCACCAGCCCGGACGCGCTGCTCAACGAAGCGCTCAAAAAGGGCGGTTTGAAATTCAGCAACGTCGAAATGGTTTACATGGGGTTCCCGCAGCACGTGCTCGCACTGCAAAACAAGGCGGTGGATGCCGCCGTGACGACCGAGCCTTCCGCAACCCGCGCCGAACAAAGCGGCGCGGCGGTGCGCTACGCCAACGATGAAATTTACCCCAATCAGCAGATCGCGGTGGTGCTTTACGGCGGAAGCTTCATCAAGGAAAACCCCGAGGCGGCGAAAAAGTTCATGCGCGCATACATCAAGGCGGTGCGCGACTATAACGATGCCCTGAAAGACGGCCGGCTGGCCGGCGCGAACGCCGAGGAGATCATCGGGATCTTGACGGAATACACGGCGATCAAGGATCCGAAGGTGTACTCCACGATCGTGCCCAACGGTTGCAATCCCGACGGCGAAGTAAATGTCGCCAACATGAAAAAGGATTTCGAATTTTATAAGAGCCAAGGTCTCATCGAAGGCAAAGTTACCGTCGAACAGACGGTCGACCGTTCGTTCGCCGACGCCGTGGTGAAGGAAATCGGGCGCTACAAACCGAAAGGATGAGAGATGACCCGCGAGGAAATGGCCGCAGACGTTCGCGGCGAACGAGCCGCTGCGATGGAGGATAAATGACTGCCGCTAACCATTTGTGCCGCGCGCCGCGAGGGCGCGCCTATCGCCTGCCAATGTGTGCGGCTCGCCATGCGCTTGTCGCGCTGCTTCTGCTCGGAATGGGGGAAAATTTCGCGTGGGCCGTCACGACGGTGCGGATCGGCACGACGAACAGCAGCAGCGATGCGACGTTTTATATCGCCGAGAAAAAAGGGTACTTCAAGGAAGAGGGTATCGAGCCGGTTTTTATGGCCTTCGATTCCGCCGCCAAGATGATCGCGCCGCTGAGCAGCGATCAGCTGGACGTGGGCGGGGGATCGTCGTCGGCGGGGCTTTATAACGCCGTCGTCCGCGGGATCAACATCAAGATCGTCGCCGATAAAGGTTCCATGCCGCCCGGTTATGGCTTCTTGGCGCTGGTCGTGCGCAAGGACCTGGTCGATAGCGGCCGATTCAAGCGCTTCAAGGACCTGAAGGGACTCAAGGCGGGAATCTCGGCAAACGGCTCGGGCGGAAGCGTGGTCTTGCACGCTGCGCTACAGAAAGGCGGGCTGACGTTCAAGGATGTCGAGCAAGTGTTCATGGGCTTTCCGCAGATGGTGCTGGCGTTGCAGAACAAAGCCATCGACGTCGGTTTCATGCCGGAGCCGAACGTCACCCAGGCCGTTACCACGGGAGCGGCAATTCGTTTCGCCGGGGGCGATGTCATCGATCCCAACCATCAGCTCGCGGTCGTGCTTTACGGCGATGGCTTCATAAAGAAACAACCAGAAGCGGCGAAGAAGTTCATGCGCGCCTACATCCGTGCGGCCCGCGACTACAACGATGCGTTAAAGGACGGGAAGCTCGCCGGGCCGAATGCCGAAGAGATAATCCACGTTCTTACGCAATCGACCAAGATCAAGGACGCCGCGCTTTACCGGGTCATGGTTCCGCATGGCTGCAATCCCGACGGCAAGGTCAACGTGGCGAGCCTCAAGCACAATCTCGACGTATTCAAAGAGGAAGGCCTCATCCAGGGGGACGTCAGCGTGGATCAGGTCGTCGACCACTCCTTCGCCGATGCAGCGGTCAAGGAATTAGGCCCGTATATCCCGAAGGGTCGACATTGAAGTGCCGGCGAATTTCGCCTTGAGCGTCCGATCGTAGGTAAAAGGAAGCACAGGAGTTCCCCATGCTAACCACCGCCCAACAAGAGCTGCTGACCCGCACCGGCCCCGGCACGGCGATGGGTCAGCTCTTTCGCCGCTACTGGATTCCGGCGCTGCTCGCCGAGGAGCTCCCCGAACCCGATTGCCCGCCGGTGCGCGTGAAGCTCCTCGGCGAGCGGCTGATCGCCTTCAAAGACAGCGACGGACGCTTGGGCCTGATCGATGAATTCTGCGCGCATCGCGGCGTTTCGCTCTGGTTCGGGAGGAACGAAGAGCGGGGCTTGCGCTGTCCGTACCACGGCTGGAAATACGACGTCAGCGGACAATGCGTGGACGTGCCTTCCGAGCCCGAAGAGAGCGGCTTCTGTCACAAGATAAAGCTCAAGTCCTATCCCCTGGTGGAGCACGGCGGCGTGTTATGGGCCTACATGGGACCCCCGGAGCTAAAACCCGCGCTCCCGGCGCTCGAGTGGGTGACCGTTCCCGCATCGCAGCGCTTCGTCTCCAAACGCCTGCAAGAATGCAATTACCTGCAGGCGATGGAAGGGGGGATCGATTCGAGTCATGTGTCGTTCTTGCATCGTTACAATCTCGAGAGCGATTCACTGTTCAAGAACAGCAAGGACAATGAATACCAAATCGCCGATCCACGGCCGCAATTCGAGGTCGCGGAGTCACCGGCGGGTTTGCTGATCGGCTCGCGGAGAAACGCCGAGCCCGGCCATTACTATTGGCGCATCACCCAATGGATCATGCCGTGGTACACCCTCATTCCGCCCTTCGGCAGTCATCCGATCGGCGGGCATGCCTGGGTGCCGATTGACGACGAGCACTGCTGGACCTGGAGCATCAATTACCATTCGACGCGCGCGTTGACCGAGAAGGAAGTGGCGAACATGCGCGCCGGCGAAGGCATCCACGTCGAGTATGTACCGGGAACCTATCGCCCGCTGGCGAACAAGGACAACGATTATCTCATCGATCGCGCCGCGCAGAAGGCGAAGCTCACGTTCAGCGGCGTCAAGGGCATCTCCATGCAGGACGCCTCGCTGCAGGAAAGCGCCGGCCCGATTCAGGATCGGACCAAGGAAAATCTGGTCTCGACGGACAACGCCATCATCATGGCGCGCCACCGCCTGATGAAGGCGGCGCGCGATCTGCAAAAGGGCGCGGCGCCGCCGGGACTCGATCCGGGGACGCACCGCGTGCGTTCGGCTTCCCTGGTATTGCCGAGCGCAGTGCCGTTCCAGATCGGAGCGAAAGAAGCGCTGGTCGCGCACCGCGCGGCGGTATCGGAGAAGACGTGAGCAACGCGTAAAAGGCGCCGCTGGCGTTTGTAGCGTACCGGGTTACGACCGGGCAAGACGGCCGTATCGATACGGCGCAATGCGCTGCGCTTGTTGCGCCCTACATTTTGTATTTGTCCCCGGAGTAACTTCGCGAAAACTCCTCGCCCACAGGAGAAGACGCTACTCCTTTCTCCTTGCGTCAGTAGTCGTAGCGCTGCGCGAGCACCTTCATCCGATAGAGTGCCCAGTAAGCCGAAGGCCGTAATGCGCCGCATGTCTACAGCGGCGCGTCGCGCGGTCGATTTAAAGCGAGTGGTTTGCGGACGCGACTAGTGCGTCGCCCGGCCGGCGGATGTTTCCTCGAGCTCCTGAAGCACCTTCATCCGGCAAAGCGTCCAGAACCGATCGTACGCCTGCCAGGAAACGTTGGCGGCCACTTCGGCGTCGTCCATGAAGGTGATTTCACCGTCGGCGCCGGCGAGCACGTGCGCCTGGAATTGCAGGCGCGCGTTTTGCTCCAGATAAACGCTGCGGCCCACCGCGCGCGGTAAATTCTCACCGACCACGACGGCGCCGTGGCCGCGCATGAGCGCGGCCGGATGCGCGCCGAGGGTCCGCGCCAATGAAGCGCCGAGCGCGTTGTCGCGCACCAGCATATCGGTGCCCTTCTGCGCGTCGCGAATCTCCCAATTCGGCACGCCGAGCCCGATGAAGGCCGCCATGTGAAAGATCGGCCGCAAGGGCGTGTCGGTGCAGCAAAACGGAATGACGGCGGGAGAGTGGTTGTGCACCACCGCGTTGACCTCGGGCCGCGCGCGATAGATTTGTCCATGGATAAAGCGCTCGTGCACCGGGCTGCGGCCGCGGGCATCGACGGGCTCGCTGTCCATGTCGAATTCCATTAGGTCGGCCTCGGTCACGAGCTCCGGCGCCAGCGAGCGGGCCATCCAGAAGCGTTGCGGGTCTTTCGGGCAGCGCACGCTGACATGGCCGTAGGCGTCGATCACGCCATGCTGCGCCAGCACGCGATAGGCGATGACTAAATCTTGAAACACGCTCATGGTAATTCTCCGAAACCGATGGTGCCGTTGACGAGGAACGCCGAACCGACTCGGCATGGCATTATCACCAGTGCCGGGGATCGATGCCACGGTGGGTAACGGTCGCGCTCATCTAAGGAAGCTCTGAACAAGCACCAACGCCTGTCATTGCGAGCGAAGCGAAGCCATCTCGTTCAATATGGCTTAGAAACTGCTTCGTCGCCCGCGGCTCCTCGCAATGACACTTATTCAGAGCTTCCCTAACGTACGCACGGAATCATTCCGCGCACGACGCGATCCAGCGTGTGTCTATCGGCGTTCGGCCTCGGACTTGGCGCGCTCGCCGCGGGCGGCTACGGTGGCGTCAAGCGCGTCCGGCGCCTCCGCGCGGGTGGCGGCGAGCGCGGGGATGCGCCGGCCCACGGTGGCGACCGTGACGCCGATCAGGGCGGCGCCGAACACGAGCGTGCCCGGGCCTCCGACGAGGGAGGCAATGAAGCCGCTCGTCGAGTGGCCGAGCGGCGTGCTGGCGCGCGTCGCGAGAAATACGACCGACATCGCGCGACCGCGCAGTTGATCGGGCACGGCGAGCTGCACGACCGTGTTGCGGGCAACGCCCCAAACGCCGTCGGCCGCCCCGAGCCCGAAGAGCAGCGCGAGCGACAGCGCCAACGATCCCGAAAGACCGAAACCGATCAGCAGCAGGGTGTAGACCGCGCCGGCAATCGGGATGATCCTTCCGCGCCGTTCGGTGTGGAACACCACCATCAACAGCATCCCGAACAAGGCGCCCGCCGCGAGCGCGCTTAACAGCGATCCCAACCCTTGCGGCCCGGCGTCGAGCACGTCGCGCGCCATGATGGTTATCAGCGCGCTGTTGTGCCCGAAGATACCGGCGAGCACTTCCAGAGTCAGCACGCCTTTGAGCAGGGAACTGCGGCGCAGATAGCGCACGCCCTCCATCACGTCCTGACGCAATCTCGGACGCACCGTGGCGCCGGCGGGCGCGGCGGCAGGCATATGCAGCGCGGCGAGGGCGGCGAGCATGCCGAGGAAACTCGCGGCATTGAGGAGAAACGGCAGCGCGTAACCGCTGAAGGCGAGCGCCACGCCCGCGATCGACGGGCCGATGAACGCGGCGCTGCGCGCCGCCAACGAATTCAGGGTAACCGCGCTCGGCAGCGCCTCGCGCGGCACGAGTTGCGGAAACAGCGCCTGGCGCGCCGGAACGGAAAACGCGTAGAGCGTTCCGCTCGCAAGACTCGACAGATACAAGTGCCAGAATTGCAGGTGGCCGGTGAGCGCGAGCGCGCCGACGATCGACGACACGACGAGCATCGTCGATTCGGTGAATATCAGCAGCGCGCGGCGGCGCGCCCGGTCCGCCACGGCGCCGCCCACCAGGCCGAGCAGAATCATCGGCGCCGCGCGGCACAATCCGCCGAGCCCGAGCAGGATCGTCGAGTTCGTCAGCTCGTAGAGAATCCAGGCGACCGCCGTCTGCTCGATCCAGGAACCAATCTGAGAGGTGAGATGCCCGCAGAAGTACAGTAGAAAGTTGCGGCTACGGAATGCGAGGAGGCCGCGAGGCAGCTTGAGCATCGGTACCTTCATAATTCAAGAACATCCATGCGCCCTCGGCGGAAAATCGAAGACGAGACGATTACCCCGCCGGTTCGCTGCGCTTGGCGGTCAAGCGGCCCCCCGTCATCAGAAACAACGCGTTGGACCAGAATACCGGCAGCAATCCGAACGTCGCCCCGACCGCGCCGAAGATGAGCGGCACCGCCACCTGCGTGAGTTTGTTGACCATAAGCCGCACGCCGAGCGCCTCGCCCGACCGCCCGGCGGGGGAGCGGTTATAGGTCAGAATGATCGACAGCGGCTGGCCGCAGCCGAGGGCAAAGCCGAGCACGAAGGAGATGAATCCGAGAATCACCACGTTGTGAAACAAGGGAAACAGCACGTACGTAACGCTGGCCACGTACAGCGAATACGTCAGCACGGTTTCCTCGCTCCATTGTTTCACCAGACGCGGCATCAACACGCGCACGACGAACGCCGCGACCGCCTGCATGCTGAGCACGACGCCGATGACGGAGGCGGAGAGCCCGATGGAGCGCCCGTAAATCGGGAAGTAAAACGTGTAGAGATCTATGCCGGTGAGAATCACGCCGCTGGTGATGAGAATGCGGCGCAGCGCGGCGTTGCGCACGAAATCCATGACGCTCTGGTCGCGGCGGGGTTCCGCGGCGCGCGCTTCGGCAGGAGCGATACTTTTATATATGAGCAGGCACACGCCGGCGGCCAAGGGGCAGAGGCCGAGCAGCAGGTACGACGCGGGCGCGCCGAAATGGTCCATGCCGAAGCCGGCGAACACCGGGCCGAAAAAACCGGAAACCGCGCCGCCGAGACTGAACACGCCGAAGTTACGCACGCGCGCTTCCGCGTCGCCGAGCGCGCCGATCCGATTGTGCACCGCGACCTGAAAAAAAATATACCCGAGGCTGATACAGGCGGTGGAGACATAAAGGACGTAGAGATGGCGCACGAAGTAGGGCAGCGCCATGCCGAGCGCGAGACCGAACGATCCGAGCAGCATCGGCAGCCGCGTCCCCAGCCGGTCCGATACTTTGCCGGCATAAACCGCGAGCACCAACGGGAACAAACCGTAGAGCGACGCGAGAATGCCGATGCTGAAGAGGTCGACGCCCCGGTCGCTCGCGTAAAGCGCGATGAGCATCTTGCTGCCTTTGAGCGCGATCGTATTGAGAACCGCGAGCAATACGAGCAGGTAGATCGTCATGCCGCGCGCGGGAGAGGTGTTTCAGGGTGACCGCTGCTCATTACGTCTTTGTAGCACACATGCCGGGCAAATGACCTATGGCGGACGGGAAGTTTCGCTTGATGTCGCGCACGGAATAGTGCAGCAAACTCGAGGAGCGGTGCAGGCGCGCCGCACCGCCATCCGGGATTCCGCTGCCTGGATTTCCGCTTCGCTCGGCGCGGTCAAAGGCGTTGCGCCTCAGCCCATGAACAAGCCGCCGTTGACATGGAGCGTCTGTCCGGTGATATAGCGGGCGCGCGGGCTGCACAACATGCGCACGGCGGCGGCGACATCGGCCGGCTGTCCCATGCGTCCGAGCAGCGTCTTGTGCTCGGCGTGGTGCGCCGGCGTCGGACCGGCGCGCTTGGTATCGATCAGTCCCGGCGACACGCAGTTGACCGTGATGTGCGGCGCGAGGTCCAGCGCGAGCGCTCGCGTCAGCCCCGCGATGCCGGCCTTGGCGGTGACCACGTGCGCGCGTTTGCGCGCGCCGGTGTGCGCCGTCAAGCCGCCGATATTGACGATGGTTCCGCCGCCGGCTTGCCGCATCGGCCCCACGCATGCCTGTGCGCACAGGAACGCGCCGTCGAGAATGATGCCGAGAATCCGCCGCCAGGCGTCGAAGGTTAATTCTTCGAACGGCGCCTCTTCGCGCACCGCGGCGTTGTTGACGAGTATGTCCACCCGGCCGTAACGCGCGAGCGTTGAATCGACCATGCCTTTGACCGCGTGAGGGTCGGTAACGTCGGCGAGATGCGCGTGGGCGCGGCCGCCGGCCTGCTCGATCGCCTGCACCGTCGCCGCCGCGGCGTCGCGCGAACGCTTGGCGTTCACCACGACCGCCGCGCCGGCGGCCGCCAGCGTCTCGGCGATGGCGCGGCCGATATTTTGCGCCGCGCCGGTGACAATGGCGACGCGGCCGGAAAGCTCCTGGGTGTCGGAAACCGTCGGTGTCATGCGCGTAAGCTCGAAAGGTCGATCGGACCGTCGAACAGGGCGGGAACGCGCCGGGCGAACTCGGCGGCGCGCCCCGGCGACCAACCGCCGAAGGCGGCGTTGCGCGCGAACTTCGCTTCGAGATCGGCGCGTGTCAGGCGCTCGTGCGCGCCGCCGCGCAGGTGCGGCTGGCGCTCCTCGATGACGCGGCCGTCGCGCAGGCGCGCCCGCAGGTGCCCGGTATAGTTGTTGGGGTAGGGATTGTCCGGGTCGATGACGTAACTGATCTTCGCCGCCAGCGTCTGAACGCGCGCGTCGTTCACCGTCGTCTCGGTAAACGTCTCCAGTCCCGCGGCGCCCGTGACGAACGCCGCCGCGATGCAGAAGGGCGCGCTGAACTTCGCGGCATACGCATTCGGCGGGCGCTGTTTGGCGGCCAGCGGTTCCCACAGACGATGCACCGTTCCTTCCGCGACTTCGCACGTGATGTCGACGATGTCTTGCGCGCGTACGCCCCGGCCCGCAAGGCGCACCGCGCCGTCGATATAAGGATGGATCATGGTCCCGCACGCGTACGGTTTGAACGCGATGGTTTCCATCAGCCAACGTTCGCCGAAATGCTCCATGAGCGCGGCGAAGTCGCCGTCGCGCGAGCGCGCGAACCCGTTGAACAAACCATGCGCGCCCTCGAAAACCAATCGCGGGCCGGTAAAACCATGCTGCGCCATCACGGCGGCGCGCAGCCCTGCTTGCGCCGCCCAGCCGGGATGCATGCGCTTGGTCGAGGAGCCGTCGGACAGATACTCGATAATGCCGCTCGCCATGCTGCCGACGATGCCGAAGGCGTGCGCCAGCTGACCGGCGTCGAGCCCGAGCGCCGCTCCCACGCCCGCCGCGGCGCCCGGTGCGCCGAACACGCTCGTGGGATGGAATCCCGCGCGGTGCACCGCTTTCGGCGCGACCAGACAGAGGCGGCACATGACTTCGGTCCCGACGACGAGGCCGAGCAGCGCCGAGCGTCCGTCGCGGCCGTACTGCTCGCACGCCGCCAGCACGGCCGGCACGATGACCGCGCCGGCGTGCACCGGCCCGCCTTCGAAAGTGTCGTCGAAGTCCTCGCCGTGCGCCGCGGTGCCGTTCACCATCGCGGCGGCGGCCGCATCGAAGGCGCCGGCATGGCCGATCGCGGTGCAGGGACCGGCCGTGCGCCAGCTCGCGAGCAGAGCGCCGATGTAGTCGGTGTTACGGGCGGCGAGGCACAGTCCGGCGATGTCCAGTACTAGCTCTTCGGCGCGCTGACGCGCGACCGACGGAAGTCGGGCGACATTCAGCGCGGCAATTTTCTGGCCCAGGATTTGGGCGACGGAATCGGCGGCTGTCATCGCGTTTCTACCGGCGATGATACCGCGCCGCGCCGCTCGCGCCACAGCGAGAATGCCATCAACGCGGCGGCGGTCACGAGCAATCCGAGCGCGACCGGGTCATCCAGGAAGATCCTCAGGTCGCCGTTCGAAAGCACCAGCGAGCGGCGGTAGTTCGATTCCATCATGAAACCGAGCACGACGCCGAGCACCATCGGCAGCACCGGAATGTCCAAGCGCCGCATCACGTAGCCGAGCAGCCCGGCGGCGAGCACGATGCCGACCTGGAAAAAACTCTGTTCGATCGAATATACGCCGGAAACGATCAGCGCGAAGATGAACGCGAGCAGGTACGGCCGCGGACGGTTCACCAGCCAGATGCAGGGCGTGAGAATCACGAGCCCAACGAGCAGCATGGCGATATTCGCGACGAAGAGCCCGGCGTAAAGTCCGTAAGCGACGTCGGGATTGCTCTGAAACAGCATCGGGCCCGGAATCAGCCCGTGTATCAGGAAGCCGCCGAGCAGCACCGCCGCGGAATTCGATCCGGGGATGCCGAGGCTCAAGAGCGGCACCAGCGCCGTGCCGGTGACGACGTTGTTGGCGCACTCGGGCGCGGCCACGCCTTCGGGTGAGCCGCGCCCGAATTCTTCCGGATGCTTCGACCAGCGGCGCGCCTCGTTATAGGAGAGAAACGCGGCGATCGTGCCGCCCGCGCCCGGCGTCACGCCTTCGAAGGTACCGATGGCGCTGCCGATCACCTGCGGCTTGAACAGTCGCTTCCACAGTTTCCAGTCGGGAAGCTGCAAGCGGGTGCTGCTCGTGCTCACCTGCTCCCACGCCGGCTCGAGCAGTTGCGCCATGATCTCGCTCACCGCGAACAGGCCGACCATGATGAGGATTGGTTTGATGCCGCTCAGCAGGTCCGCTTCGCCGAAGGTGAAGCGCGCGACGCCGGACACGGGATCGGTGCCGACTGTGGCGACCATCAACCCGAAGAGTCCGGCGATCAATCCTCTTATTAAGGATTTGCCGGAAAGGCTCGCGATGACGCTCAAGCCGAGCACGCCGAGAGCGAAGTAGGCGGGCGGCGTGAAGGCGAGCGCGACGCGCGCCAGCGGTTCCGTCAGCGCCACGAGCATCACCAGACCGAAAAGCCCGCCGACGAGGCCCGAGGTCAGCGAAATGCCGAGCGCGAGTCCCGCCTGGCCGCGCTGCTTCATTTGGTAGCCGTCGATGGTGGTCGCGGCGGCGGAGTTCGTTCCCGGCGTATTGATCAGAATCGCCGGAATGGAACCGCCGTATTCGGCGCCGATGTAGACGGACCCGAGCAGCACGACCGCGGTCACGGGGTCGAGCCCGTACGTGAACGGCAGCAGCAGCGCCATCGCGATCGACGGCGAAATGCCGGGCAGCGCGCCGCCGAAGATGCCCCAGACGACGCCGAGGAACGCCGCCGGAATCGCCCACGTCGACGTCAATGCGTGCCAGCCGACGGCAATCTCATGCATGATCCGGACCCTTCGTAAAACAGCGAAACGAAAGTCCCGACGGCCGCGTCATTGCGAGGAGCCGGCGACGACGCAATCTTTCCGGGATTGCTTCGTCGCAAGAACGCTCCTCGCGGTGACGAACTGCGTCCGATGGCTCCGCTGCGCCCGCAACGAGGTATTCGATCATTGGGCGGCGTCAATCATTGCCACGATCGCCGCGCCCATTTGCGTCGTCGTCGCTTGGCCGCCGATGTCCGCGGTAAGCATGGCGCCCTCGGCGATGATCCGCTCGACCGCGCGTTCGATGCGCTTCGCCGCGTCCACGGCGCGCGGTTCGTTACGGGTGCGGCCGAGCCAATCGAGCAGCATTTGGCCGGACATGATCATCGCGTAGGGATTGGCGATGTTGCGTCCGGCGATGTCGGGCGCGGAGCCGTGCGTGGCTTGCGCCATCGCATGACGCGGTCCGGCGCACAGACCGGGCGCGAGACCGAGACCGCCGACGAGGCCCGCCGCTTCGTCGGAGAGAATGTCGCCGAACATATTGGTTGTCACGATGACATCGTATTTTTGCGGCGCCATCACCAGGCGCAGGGCGAACGTGTCGACGATGGCTTCGCCGTATTCGACGTCGGGAAATTCGTCCGCTAGCTTGCGGCACTCCTCGGCGAACATGCCGCAGCCGAGCTTGAACACCGTGTCCTTGTGCACGGCGGTCAGCTTGCGCCGGCGGCTGCGCGCGAGCTCGAAGGCGGCGCGCGCCACCTTGGACGAACCTTGGCGCGTGATGACGCGCACGGAGATCGTCATGTCGTGCGAAGGGCGGAACTCGCCGCAGCCGGCGACCACGTTGCGGTCCGGCTGGAAGCCCTCGTTGTTCTCGCGCACGATGACGAGATCCACGTCTTTGTGCAGCGACGGCAGGCCGGGGTAGGATTTCGCCGGGCGGATGTTGGCGTACAAATCGAAGTGCTTGCGCAGTATCGGGTGCGGGTTGATCGCGTTCGGTTCCTTCGGGTACGCCTGGTGGCCGATCGGTCCGAGCACCCAGCCATCGAGCGCCTCGAGCTTCTCGAGCGTGCCGGGCGGCAGCGTATGACCGAACGTCTCGTAAGCCAGCCGCCCGATCGGCAGCGGCATCCATTCGATGCTCAGCCCGCTTTTTGTCGCCGCCGTTTGCATCACCTTGACCGCCTGCGGCACGACCTCGCGGCCGATGTCATCGCCTTCCAGCACGCCGATTTTCATTGTCTGGTTGATCTCCGGTTAACTCCGCCCGGGCGCCGATGCGCCGAGCACCGGGAGCCGATTGGCGAGAATCACGACCGCGAACGTGACGACCAACATCGTCAAACCGAGCACCGAGATGGCGCCGAGGTCGCCGCTCTCGTTCAAGTCGTAAATGATCGTCGATACGACTTTGGTGTCGGCGGTAAACAACAGAATCGCGGCGGACAGTTCGCGGATCACGCCGATGAAAATAAAACACCAGGTGGCGATGACGCCGCTGCGCAACAGCGGCGCGGTAATATGCCACAGCGATTGCAGCCGGTTCGCGCCGAGAATGCGGCTCGCTTCCTCCAATTCGGGGTGAATCGCGCGAAACGCCGATTGCAGTTGCTGATATCCCGCCGGCAATTCGATGGTGAGGAACGCGAGCAGCAGAATCCATAACGTACCGTAGAGCACCAGCGGCGGGCGCGTGTAGCTCAAGAAGATCGCGACGCCCATGACGATGCCCGGAATGGCGATCGGCGCGGTGGCGAGAAAGCCGAGCACGCGATGCCCCCAGACCAGCTGGCGCGCGGTGAGGTACGCGATCACGAGCGCGAGCGCCGTGCCGAGCGTGGCGGTGAGCACGCCGAGGACGAAGGTGTTATACAGCGCGAGCTTGGTGGCGGAGAATTCGAAGAACACGAAATCGATGTGGTGCAGCGTGAGGTTCGCCCACGACAACGGCTCGCCCGGCTGCTTCACCACGGCGGTCTTGATGAGCGCGGCGTAGGGGAGCAGCACCGAGCTGCCGAGCACCAGCAGGCACAGCAGGATCGCCGGCCACTTCCATCCTCCCAAGTGAAGCAGGCGCGGCGCGCCGTGCTTGCCGCCGACGATGCTGTACCCGCGCCGGCGCAACAGGCGGTGCTGCGTGCGCAGCAGCACCACGGTGATGAGCAGCAACGGCAGGGACGCGGCGGCGGCGAGCCCGGGCTTGGGCGGGTACTGGAACAAGCTCCAGATCTTCGTCGTCATCGTATGGAAGCCGGCTGGCAGCGCGAGGATCGCCGGCGAGCCGAAGAGCGTCATCGCTTGCAGCAATGCGACCAGCGTGCCGGCGAGGATGGCCGGCAGCACCAGCGGGATCGTGACGCGGCGCGCGGTATACCACGCGCCGCCGCCGAGCACGGCGGAGGCGTCTTCGAGATCGGCGGGGATGCGGTCGAGCGCATTCGCCACCAGCACGAACACATAGGGAAACGTGTAACAACTGATGGCGAACACGAGCCCGAAGCGCGTGTAGATATTGAGGAGCGAGGCGTAGGGGTCGAGATCGAACAGCGCCCGGTACCACTGGTTGAGAATGCCGCTGTTCGGCGCCGCCAGAATTTCCCACGCGATCGCGCCGAGGAACGGCGGCGTGACCAGCGACGCCGTCACCAGCACTCGCACCCAGCCGCGCAGCGGCATATCGGTGCGCGCCACCAGCCACGCGAGCGGCGGCGCGACCAGGGAGCAGATGAGGCCCACGCCGAGCGCGAGCTGCACGGTGGTGAGCAACGGCTGCAGCAGCGTCGGATCGCTGACCAGCTGAATGAAATTGTTCGGGGTCAGGGCGCCGGCGTTGTCGGTGACGCTGAAGTACACCAGCCAAGACAGCGGCAGAAATATCAGCGCGCAGAGGAACGCGCTGAAGGCGATCAGCACCGGTTTCGACGGATCGATCCGAAAATGCGCCAAGGCCATAATTTTTTCCCTCACCTTACGATGAGGGACGCGTCCTCAAACCCCGAAGTACTGCGCGTACCGGCTCTTGATAGTTTCCACTTCCTTTTCGACCGCCGCCGCGTCGTCCTTCATGACTTTTATCTTGCTGAGCGGCGTACGTCCCGCCTTCTCCTTCGTCTGCGCGTGCACCGAGCGCAGGCCGCCGGCATCGATCAGCAGCTGCTGGGCTTCCGCGGAAAACAAGTAGCTCTGGAACAGGCGCGCCGCGTTCGGGTGCGGCGCGTTCTTGAGCACGGCGGCGGGCGAGGTGATGAGCGGCGTGCCTTCGGTCGGATATACCGCCTCGAGCGGCGCGCCTTTTTCCTTCAGCAGGAACAGATTGTATTCGTTGCCGTCCGCCATGATCGCGCGCTCGCCCTGCGCCAACTTCTTCGGCGGCTCGGTCGACGACTGCACCTGCATCACGGATTGCTTGCTCAGCTTCTCGAAATAGTCCCATCCGAGGTCGCGCGCAACCTGGAACGTCGACGTGACGATCGTGCCGCTGTAGCCGGGGTGCGCTTTCACGATCTTGCCTTTCCATTTCGGATCGAGCAGGTCGGCGAAGCTTTTCGGCGCTTCGTTGGGCTTCACCAGCTTGGTGTTGTAAGCGATCGGGCTCAGCGTCACGCGCCATGTCGCGTAAGTGCCGTCCGCGTCCTTGTGCTCGGGCGGAAAATACTTCGCGACATCCTCCGGCACGTACGGCGCCAACCATCCCTGACTTTCCCAATGAATGAAATGCGCGGCATCGGAGGTATTGACCACGTCGGCGACATAGATCTTGCTGCCGTACTCCTGCCCGAGGCGCTGGAAGATGCGTTCGGAACCGGCGCGCTCGATCTGCGCTGTGACGCCGGGGTACCTGGCCTCGAACCTCTTGGCGACCTTCTCCGCGACGGCCACGTCGACCGAGGTGTAGAAAACCACTTTGCCTTCCTGCTGCGCTTTCTTCACGAGCTCGGGCGTCACCGCCGTCGGCGCCGGCGCCGCGGCGAAGGCCGACGACGTTGCGATGAGAGCGATCGCCAGCATCGCCGTGAACCTCGATCCTCTGTTGACTCCGGTTTTCATGTCACTGTCTCCACTTGGACGGATTTCGTTTGATCGGGCGCGCTCGGCGCGAGCGCGCGGCAATGCACGGGCGGAAAACGCAGCCACACGCGCCTCCCGGGCGGCACGTTGATCTGCATCGCCGTCGTCACGCGCACCTGCGCGCGGTTCGGCAGCTCGACCAGATAGTCGCGGAGCGCGCCGAGGTAAATCTGCCGCACGACGGTACCGGCCGCCACGTTTTCGCGGTCCGGCGGTTGCCGGGTCAGCAGCTCGATGTCATGCATGCGGATGGAAACGGCGGCTTCTCCCGCGGCAGCCGGCGTTCCCTGCCCGCAGCGCAGGGTAAAGCCGTCGCAGACGACGGCGCCGTCGCCGTCGCTGCGGCCCTTCAATATGTTCGTGCCGCCGATGAAGCGGGCGACGAATTCCGAATTCGGCGCCTGATAAATCTCCTCGGGCGAGCCCTCCTGCTCGATACGGCCCTGGTTCATGACCACGATCCGATCCGCCGTGGTCATCGCTTCGATCTGGTCGTGCGTCACGTACACGGTCGTGTATTTATATTCGTTGTGCAGCCGGCGGATCTCGAAGCGCATCTCCTCGCGCAGGTTGGCGTCGAGGTTGGACAGCGGCTCGTCGAGCAGCAGGGTTTCCGGTTCCACCGCCAGCGCCCGCGCGAGCGCCACGCGCTGCTGCTGTCCGCCGGAGAGCTCCCCGGGATAGCGTTCGGCGTACCGTTCGAGATGCGTGACGTCGAGAATCGCGTCGACGCGTTTCTTGATCGTGGCTTTGTCGAGCTTGCGCAGTTTGAGCCCGTACGCGACGTTCTCCGCGATGGTCATGTGCGGCCACAGCGCGTAGCTCTGAAAGATCATCGACATGTTGCGGCTCTCGGGCGGCAGCGTCTTGGCCGGCGACGACACGCGCTTGCCGCCGACGTGGATCTCGCCCGCGTCCGGAGCGATAAAACCGGCGAGCAGGCGCAGCGTCGTGGTCTTGCCGCAGCCGGACGGCCCGAGCAGACACACCAGGCAGCCGTGGTCGATGGTCAAATCGATGCCGTCGACGGCGTTCGATCCGCCGTAGCGCTTAGTCAGACCCCGCAGTTCCACCGACGCCATTAAGTCACCTTTCCGGCTCGCTCCAACCACATCCCCTGTCCGTCGTTGCGAGCGCGCGAGCCTTAGCCGCGAGCGAAGCGCGGCGGAAAGCAATCCGGTTCGACGTTGGGGGATTGCTTCGTCGCGCAAACGCTGCTCGCAATGACGTTCTCATCAGTGCACGCTACTTGACGAGGAGAACCGTCAGCTCCCGCACGTCGTTTACTTCTTCCAGGCGCCGCACCAGATTCACGACGCGCGCGCTCTTCGGCGCCGGCCAGCGGGCGAAAGCCGCGCAATCGCGGAATTTGTCCGCGACGTCGTCGTAGCTCATCGGCATCGCCGGGCTGCCTTTGCCGAAATCCGCGCGCCCGGCGATTACGCGTCCGTCGGCGAGCCCGATCTCGATGAGCGTCGTCATCTTGTCGTAGCCGGCCGCCTCGGCTTCGGGATGCACGCCGAAGTCGATTTTCTCGATCAGGGCCTGGACGTCCGGGCGATTGACGACCTCATCGGTGAATTCGTTCAGCCCCGCGCGGCGCTCGAGCAGCAGAATGGCCATGCAGAACTCCATGCTGAACTTCGCGTTCAACTCGGTGCGCGGGCGATGATGGATCAAGGCGTTCGGCATGTTGTGGTTCGTGCCGACTTTGACGTACGTGACCTGCGCCGGCTTGATGTCGTGCAGGCGTATGAGCCGCAGCATTTCCGTCATCCCGGGATGCGTGAGCGAGCCGGAAGGATGCGGCTTGATCGAGATGCCGGGCGCGACAAAGGTCCACGGATTCCCGAGCCTGTGCAGAATCGCGGCTTCATCGTAGCCGCCGCCGGCCGCGCTGAAAAAGCCGCGCGGCGCTTCGAGAATGTTGGGCGCGGCGGTCCACCCGAGCGCCGCGAGCTCGGCCGCGACTACGCCGCTTTCGGCCGCGCGTCCGGCATGGAAGGGCTTGGTCATGGTGCCGAAATTTTCGCGCAGCCCGGCCGCCTGGCTGGCGGCGATCGACAACGCGCGCCGCGTCGTTTCCGCGGTGTAGCCGAGCAGGTTCGCGACCGCCGCCGCGGCGCCGAACGCGCCGCAGGTCGCGGTCGAATGGAATCCTTGTTGATAGTGCCGCGGGTCGATCGCCTCCGCGATCTTGCACTCGACTTCGACGCCGACGTGATACGCGGTCAGGAGATCTTTGCCCGAACGCCGCTCGCGCTCGGCCACGGCCAGCGCCGCCGGCAAGGCGGGCGCCGTCGGATGCGTCAACAATCCGTACACGCGATCTTTCGCCACGGCGAGCTGCGTGTCGTCGTAATCGTCGGCGTGGATACCGACGCCGTTGGCGAAAGCCGCGAAGCGCGGCGCGAGCCGAAGCTCCGATCCGATCACCCCGGCGTCGCCGCCGGCGACGCCGTCGAACGGCGCGAGATACCGGCGCACCAGCTCGCCGCTCTTGGCGACGGAACCGGACAAGGCCAGGCCGAGGCCGTCCAGAATATGCTTCTTGCCGAGCGCGACGAGATCCGCCGAGAGGTCGGCGTAGCGCGTCGCCTGGATGAATTCGGCGACGTAAGCGGTGAGCGATTCGGCGAAAGCGGCGGGCGATTTCGGTTTCATGGGTGCATGTTTGCAGCAAGCGACATGGGCGATTGCGGTCTCATCCCGAGATCCAGTGCCACAGCGCGCCCGTCGGCAGCGGCATGCCGAAGAGCTGGACGAATACCAGCCAGAATACGATGCCGCCGCCGGCGCTGATCCAGAGCAGGCGCAGGTCGAAGGCGGCGCCGCTATAACGCGCGACGGCGGCGATCAGCAATGCGATGGTGAGAAAATAACCGAGGCTCCCGATGAGCAGCAGATAAGCCGCGCCGAGCACCAGCAACCCGACGGCGCGCGCGTGCTGGAGGAGGGCGGTCGTTTCCGTCTCTGTGCCGGCCTCCGTCGCGCGCGCGCGCGTCACGAACCATTGTCCGATCGACAGCAGCCCGAGCAAGCCGAGCGCGACGGCATAGATTCTCGGCAAGCCGTCCGCGCCGACTTCATCGGAAAGCAGGCTGCGCGGGATATCGGCGGCGTAATAGTAATAAACGCCGGCCAGCGCCAACGCCAGCATGCCCACCCTCAAGCCGTTCTTCATCGGGGCGCTCGAGCCGTTTCTATTTTGCTTTCGGTTTGACTATACCGAGCTCGCGTATCGAGGTCGCCACCTCGTCGGCGAAAGCGGCGACGAGCTGGCGCGACGCCTTCTGGTCCTGGTACCCCGGGATCAGGTTGTCTCTGCGGTAAATCTCCTTATACTCGGGTTTCGCTAAAACTTTTTGAACCGCCTGTTCCCAGGCGCGCACCGCGTCCGCCGGAACATTCTTGGGGCCGGCGATACCGCGGAACTTGGTCACCACCACGTTGATGCCCTGCTCCCGGGCCGTCGGCACCTGCGGATATTGTTCCATGCGGTTCTCGGTGAGGACTCCGAGGAGCTTCACCTTGCCGGCTTGCAGTTGCGGCAAGATCTCCTGCACTTCGCCGAGCCCCATATCGAGCGTACCGTTCAGCACGTTCACCATGAGGTCGCCGCCGCCCTCGTGCGACACGATCGCCGCGCGCGCGCCGGTCAGGCGGTTGAGCTTCTCGAGCGCGATGCGTTCGAGCGACGTCGGATTGGCCGCGCCCCACTTGCCCTTGCCGGGATTCTGCTTGGCGTGGTTCACCGCGTCGGCGAGCGTCTTGAAAGGCGCTTCGGTGCGCGCGTAGGCGACGGTCGGGTCGAAAAATACGGTTACGATGGGATCGAGATCGTTGTAACCGAATTCCAACTTGCTGAGCAGCGAGGTCTGGATGTACGTCGGCGTGGTGACGTAAAACACCGAACCGTTCGCCGGCGCTTGCGCGACGTAGGCGACCGCCTTCGCGCCGCTGCCGCCGGAGCGGTTCTCGACGACAAAATTGACGCCCATGATCGGCCCAAGATGCTTGATCAGCTCGCGGGCGAAGACGTCGCTGCCGCCGCCGGGGCTCGAATGGGTGACGAGCGTGACCGTGCTCTGCGGATATTTCGACGGCGCCGCCGCGATCGTTATCGCCGAGACGGCCATGACGGCGACCGCGGCCACGAACAAAAGTCTACTCGGGCTATTCATGTTTCCTCCTATGCATGCGGTTTGCTGTTCGAGCAACGCGCGCCGGTCGCGGCTATTTCGAAACGGAGCAGCGCTACGGTTGCGCCTTTTTATATCTGCCGACCGGGACGATCTCGGCGATGGTGCCGCCGGGCGCACGGAAC
>JAJPKH010000097.1 GCA_021323795.1 Acidiferrobacteraceae bacterium
GAGTACTGCGGCCGCTTGCGGGCCTTGTGCAGCCCGTATTTCTTTCGCTCGACGGCGCGCGCGTCGCGCGTCACGTAGCCGGCCTTACGCAAGGCCGACCGCAACGCTTCGTCAAAACTCAAGAGCGCCCGGGTAATACCATGTCGAATAGCGCCGGCCTGGCCGCTCGGCCCCCCGCCCCTGACGTTCACGGCGACATCGAATTTTTCGAGCATGTCGAGCGTGGCGAAAGGCTGCCGCACGATCATACGCGCAGTCTCCCGGCCGAAATACTGATCGAGCGGGCGATTGTTAACGATGATAGCGCCCTTGCCGGGCATTAGGCGGACGCGGGCGGTCGAAGATTTGCGCCGGCCTGTCCCGTAGTAGCTCTGTGTCTGCGCCATGTATACGTCTTCTAGAGTTGAAGCTGTTTTGGACTTTGCGCCGCGTGCTTGTGATCCGCACCCGCGTACACCTTCAGCTTGCGGAACATTTCGCGACCCAACGGGTTTTTCGGCAGCATGCCTCTAACCGCATGCTCAATAACTTTTTCCGGCTGCTTACCCTGAAGTTCGGTGAAGTTCGCACGCTTCAAACCGCTCTGGTAGCCGGAATAGCTGAAGTACTGCTTGTTGCGCGCTTTATTTCGCGTCACGCGAATCTTACTCGCGTTGATCACAACGACGTAGTCGCCGGTATCGACGTTGGGCGTATATTCGGCCTTGTGCTTGCCGCGCAAGCGGCGAGCAACCTCCGATGCGACTCGTCCCAAAATCTTGTCCGTGGCATCGACGACATACCATTGACGCTTTACGGCGTCCTTCTTGGCGACAAAGGTTTTCATGTGAAAACAGCGGCTTTGACGAAGGCTGCGCATGGTACAGAAGGCGCCGGGCTCCTTCAAGCCTCGAGCCGAACAGGATGGGAGATTTCGCTTAAAAAAAAGGCGTGGCTGCTTGCCACGCCCGAACCACCACTAGGAGGATGGAGGAGCCCTACATTCGGCGCCCAGGAAAGGGGGCCGAGAAAATGCGTCGGTGTCTAAAGAGTAGCAAAGAGTTGAGCAATTTCACGATCTCGGTTCTTGACCGTCATAGTTGGTAAGTCCCTGAGCTGGAAACAAAAACTAAGCGCCTAGATTCTGAGCCGCTCTACGATACGCCCGTTAAGGACGTGCTCTTCAATGATTTCGTCGATGTCTTCCTGATCGACGTATGTGTACCAGACCGCCTCCGGGTAAATCACAATCACCGGCCCCTCTTCACAGCGGTCCAGACAACCGGCGTTATTTATCCGCACGCGCCCCTTGCCCGCCAAACCAAGCGCTTTCACCCGTGCTTTCGCATAGTCGCGCAGCGCCTGTGCGTCGTGATTCGCGCAGCACGCCGTTCCGTCATCGCGTTTGTTCGTGCAGAAAAAGACGTGGTGTCGATAGTAGGACATAATTTCTCGCTGTCACAAACATTATACGGAAACGCGCCTTATATTGCGGCTCGCGCGATCGAGAGATATCTTGCGGACCATGAACCGTCGTCTGTCGGCGTTCGATCAAGTAATAGGTGGGCTGGACCAAGGGCTCCGC
Organism: Acidiferrobacteraceae bacterium; assembly: GCA_021323795.1. Lineage (GTDB taxonomy): Bacteria > Pseudomonadota > Gammaproteobacteria > Acidiferrobacterales > Sulfurifustaceae > JACQFZ01. The sequence continues at coordinate 1,565 of JAJPKH010000097.1, forward strand.
CTCGTATTCGGGCCGGCCCCCGTGGCGGATCGGTCCAACCCCGCGGCGCACCTCGCCGATGCCGCGCTAGATTCGTCCGCGCGTGATGTTTCGGCTCGCCTCATGCGCGTGAACCATTCCGGCGAGATATGCGCCCAAGCGCTTTACCAGGGGCAAGCACTTACGGCGCGCAACGAGCGGGTACGCGCCAAGCTGGAACGCGCGGCGCAAGAGGAAAACGACCACCTGGCATGGACCGCACAGCGAGTGAACGAGCTCGGAAGCCGGACCAGCTATCTCAACCCGATTTGGTACGCCGGCTCTTTCGCGATTGGCGCCGTTGCCGGGCTTACGGGCGATCGCTGGAGCCTCGGATTTCTCGCTGAAACGGAACGACAAGTCGTAAAGCATCTCGAGGGGCATTTGTCTCGACTGCCCGCCGAGGACAGCAAGAGCCGGGCGATCGTCGCGCAAATGCGCGAAGACGAGGGGCGCCACGCAACGACGGCGGTGGAAGCAGGCGGGATTAATCTGCCTATGCCGGTTAAAAAAATTATGCGCCTGGCGGCGCGCCTAATGACCACAAGCTCGCACTGGCTCTAACCGCCGCCGGCGGTACCCGCAATTAATTTCTCTCCGCCCGCATTTTAACCACTGCGACAACGGCGACGACGGCGAAAATCAGGAACCACACCAACGCCCACTCGGGAATAGAGAGTCCAAGAAACTTCCAATCGACCTTCGAACATTCTCCAGTGCCCGCAAAAATCGCCGGCAGCGCCTTGGCGAGCGGAAACGTATTGAGCAGGTAACCGAGATCCGCTCCGCAGCTGAAAGACTTGACCGGAAAATGTTGCAGCCAGGAATGCCGGATCGCGATGCCGCCGCCCGTCAGCGCGAACAGCACCACCAAGCCGCCGTAAACGAGGAGCGACACGCCTCGCGGATTGTGAATCGCGGCGACGAGCGCGACCCCGGCGATGGCGATAAAGGCGTAGCGCTGCAGGATGCACATCGGACAGGGCTCGAGCGCCACCGCGTGCTGCAAATAAAGCGCAAACGCAATGAGCCCGGCACAAGCGACAAAGACGCCGCCGAAGACAACACGCGGCTGCCACAGTCCCGACTCGTTCATGATCCTTCTCCGAAAACGTCGTTCTTTATCGCGAGCCACATGTCATTACCGAACGCCCGTCGGATAACCATCGGCGCCGCTATCGAGCCGGCGGAAAGCAGGCGATCATGAAAAGCGCGCAGCGGCCCATTCGCTTCCTGTTCCACCACCCGTTGTCGCAGCGCGTTGATAAGCGCCCAGCCGGTGGCGTACCCCAGCGGGACGGTCGGTGAGCGCGTATACCAGGCCAGATCGGCTTCGGCTTGCGGGCGGGGGAAACCGAGCGCAGTGACCATGCGTTCGGCGGCCGCCTCCAACGCGAGACCGCGCGTGTGCAGCTCCACATCGAGCATCACCCGCAGCGCCCGCCACAACCGGTCGCGCAACAAAACGATGCGACTCTCCGGGCGATCGAGAAATCCCTGTTCGTGCATGAGCTGTTCGCTATACAGCGCCCACCCCTCATAGAAGCTCGCCGACGCGTTCAACAGCCTCGGGAGGGAGCGCGCCGCCGGATTGGCATTGGCGGTGACGAATTGCAGGTGATGCCCCGGGTAAGCTTCATGCACGCACGTGTGCGCGAGGCCGACTTCGTCATGCTCGGCGAGCTGCGCTTCGTCGACCGGAGGCGTTACGTAGTACCGCCCGGTTTGATCCGGGTCATTCGGAGCCGGCTCCGAATACGCGGCAAAAGGAACTTCATGCCGCATGAATTCAGGCGTCTCCACCACCTCGAGCCGCTCCCGCTCCGGCACCGTCACCAGCCGCCGTGCGATGATAAAGTTGCGGGCCGCACGCACGCGCTCTTTATAGGCCTCCAGCAACCGCTCGGCGGACGGATGGCGCGACTGTATTTCGTGCGTCGCGCGCAGAAAATCGCGATGGCCGAACCGCTCCGCGCATGCTGTTTCCAGTTCCGCCCGCGTCCGCTCGAACAGGCGCTCGCCGAAGGCATGCAATCGATCGGGACTAACGTCGAGGAAATGCCGCAGGCGCAATAGTTGCTGAAAGTACTCCGCGCCGCAGGCAAAGTCGCCGCGTGCACGAGGCGCAACCTCGCGTTCTAGAAAATCACTGAAGTGCAGCAGCGCCTCCGCAGCGCGCGCGCTCGGCATTGAAAACTTTTTGACTCCTGGGAGGGCCGCAATGGATGGAAACTGCGCGAGACGCCCGAGGAACTCCGCTCCGCGGCGGGCCGCGAGAATGGCCGAACGTGCCCACGACGGCGGTATCGCCGGCGTCCTTGCCGACAAATCGACTTCGGCTTCTTGCAGGTGCTCGGGAATACGGTTAACGCGCGCGAGCAACGACTCCTCTAGATTCTCCACCGGACGAATGGTGAGCTGATACACGGCGTTGACCGGCAGCCAGCGCCGGGGATCGACCCGCTGCGGCGCGAGATCGAGCAAGTACTGATTTTCGAGCTGCACCGCTCCGCGGAGAATTTCGTAATCCACACGCCGGTCGGCGTCGAGGACGGCGAGGTTCAATTCATCGAGCGCGACACGCAGCTCGTCGTTCAGGCAAATGAGCCCGCCCTTCGCTTCTTCCGAACACGGCGTCAGCAAATGCGCGTAGCCGGAAACGCCGGCGTCGACGGCCGCCTCCGGGTGAAAGCGAAACCAGGCGCGATAATACGTTTGAACCAGCGCGTCGAACTGGGCGCTGACGGCGGCGGATTTAGTCACGGAGTTTCGGTCAGCTCAAAATCGTGCGTAATTGCGGCGGTCTTGCCGAGCATGATGGAGGCCGAGCAGTATTTGGTCGCCGACAGCTCGATGGCATGCGCCACTTTTTTCGCGTCCAGTTTCCGGCCCGAAATCCTGAAGTGCACGTGAATGCGCGTAAACACCTTCGGGTCGGTCGGCGCGCGCTCGGCGTCAATTTCGGCTACGCAGTCGGCAACCTCCTGGCGTTGTTTGCGCAGGATATGAACCACGTCGAAAGCCGTGCAGCCGCCCATGCCGATCAGCACGACTTCCATCGGGCGCGAGCCTTTGTTCTCCCCGCCCGCCTCGGGTGCGCCGTCCATCACGACGTCATGCCCGCTATCCGCGCGGCCGACAAAGCTCACCCCGCCGGACCATCGTATGCTCGCCTTCATATCAACTCCGGAAATTTCGCTCAGTATATGGGAGACCCCGACCGCCGCGACACGGGCGCTGAAATGCTGAATAAGCTTAGCCGTGCTTTCCGGTAACATCTCGGCGTAGAGCGAGAAGAATACGTTTGACCGACGGTTGTCTGGGTCGACGACTCGAACCTGATACAGACGCATCCCCGTGGTGGTCGAGAGATAGTGGCAGGAGAAGCGGCGGCTTGCCGCCTAGACGCGGGAACTAAGAACATCAGTGATGCGGCGACGTGCTCATGGCCACTCTTTCCAGCGGTTTCGTCGCGATCATCGCGATCGATGCAAATGGCATCGCGCTTATTTTTTTTGCGCAGCCAAGATCGCGTCCAGCAAACCAGGAAAGCGGGCATCTAAATCGCTCTTCCGCAGAGAATTCAAGTATCTCGCGCCGGCGGGCTCCATATAGATCACCCCCGCCTCCCGCAAAACGCGAAAATGATGGGTGGCCGTCGATTTACTGACCGGCAAATTCAAAGTACCGCAAGCTTGGGCGCCGTTGGCGGAAAGGCTCTTCACAATGTCGAGCCGGATCGGGTCGCTCAGGGCGTATAAAACCCCGGGCAGATTGATGTCTTTACGCGCGGGATGTCGGAGTGTTCTCACGGTTGACATTATGGCACAGAAGATTATATGGTGCGTTTGTACGAGTATACGCGTACTATTTGACAAGTACGTAATACTAATGCCATGAAACGCAAGTATCTTCTGTGTGTCCCATCGCGGCCGTAAAAGCGCTCATTAGTACGTATGTAGCCGTACTTTAAGACAAGGATGGTTGTCATGAAAGTCATCGAAATCCAGAAAGCGGCGGGAATTGACGGTCTTGCCTTAGCAACCCGCCCCGCACCGGCGAAGCCGGGGCCCAAACAAGTCCTGATCAAGATGCGGGCGGCCGCGCTGAATTTTCGCGACTTGCTTATCGTGAACGGCGTCTACAACCCCGCGCTGCGGGTACCGCATGTCCCACTATCCGACGGCGTCGGCGAAGTCGTGGCGGTCGGCGAACAGGTTACGCGCGTGAAGGCAGGGGATCGCGTCGCGGGGACGTTCTCGCAAAATTGGTTGTCCGGCGAGCTCACACCGGAAAAGGCGCGGCCGACGCTCGGCGGCGATGTCGATGGCGTGTTGGCGGAATATGTCGTGCTACACGAAGACGGCCTGGTCCATGTGCCCGCGCATCTCACCGATGAAGAGGCGGCGACGCTCCCCTGCTCCGCGGTGACGGCGTGGAACGCGTTGACCGTGGAAGGTCGCGTGAAAGCCGGCGACACGGTCCTGGTACAGGGCACCGGCGACGTTTCGTTAGCCGCCATTCAGTTTGCGCACTTGCTGGGCACGCGGGTGATCGTCACTTCGAGCAGTGACGAAAAAATACTTCGCGCGCGCAAACTCGGCGCGGCCGAAGGCATCAACTACCGGCGCACGCCGGATTGGGACGAAGAAGCGCTGCGATTAACCGAAGGCGCGGGGGTCGACTACGTCGTCGAAGTCGGCGGTGCCGGCACGCTGCCCAAGTCGCTGCGTGCTGTCCGCATGGGCGGACAGGTCGGTTTGATCGGCATTCTTGCCGGCGTGAGCGCGGAAATTCCCATTCTTCCCATCCTCTTCAAAAAGATCCGAGTGCAGGGCGTCTTGGTCGGCAGCCGCGAGACATTCGAATCGATGAATCGCGCGATCGCGCTCCATAAGCTGAAACCTGCCGTCGCTCGCGTGTTTCCATTTGAAGAAGCCAAGGAGGCATTCCGCTACAAACAAAGTGGATCGAACTTCGGGAAAGTCGTCATTCGATTTTGAGTTATTGGACTTGAGTTATTGGGCTTGGTCTTCAACCGTTCACGGAGGATTTTAGGATGAAGAATATTTTGATACTCGGGGGCACCGGCATCATCGGCAAGCCCACCGTTTTCGAGGCATTGAAGGAAGGCTATTCCGTTACAACGGTAAGTGCCGAGCCGGATTCCAATCTCCCGAAAGAAGTAAATCAAGTCGTGGTCAACAGAAACGAGAGGGAAAAATTCAAGGAAACCGTATGTGGGTTAAATAAGAAAAACGACAAATGGGACGCGGTGTTTGAAATTTACAATTTGGGGGAAAACGACGGGAAAGAGCTGTATGAATGCTTCAAAGACACGGCGGAGCATATCTTCGTTATCAGTACTACGCTCGTTTACGACAGAAGCGTTCCCAGCGCGGCACCGATAAAAAGTAATCACCCCCTCGCCAAGAAAGGAACGATGGGCGGGTACGCGGAACACAAGCTCGAATTGGAGCTTTTTTGGAAGAGCAAAACCGACGTCAATTACACCATACTGCGGCCGTACCATGTTTTGGGAGCGGGATCGCTCCTCGGCTGCGTTCCCCTGCACAACCGGGACCCCAAGTTGCCGCAGAGAATCAAGGACGGGGAAACGCTGGAGCTATGCGACGGCGGTAACGTCGAATTCAATTTTATTCACCCGACCGACATCGCCCGGATGGTTCTAAAGGCCGCGGGAAACCCCAAGACCTACCGCAGGGCTTACAACGCCGTCAATCCCAAGAAGATCGTGGCCAGAGAATATTTCGAGCTCATCGGCGACATGCTCGGCGAGGAAGTGAGAATTAAAAACAAGCCGCTCCGGGAAATTTGGGAAGAAGAAAACGGCTGGGCGCTTACTACACTGCCGAGCCTCTATGACGTCTCGGACGTGCGGCAAGATATCGGCTTCATTCCCGGGATTTCCCTGGAAACAGCGATACGGGATTCATTGCTTCACTATCCGAGGGGGACGGTCGACGTCGACCAAATCCCTGTACACAAGCGAATGACGCTTTTGCCCAGACCCAAAAAGATCGATTGGTTGTTTCAACAGCAATAAACCGAGGTGCGCGGCCGTGACAGCCAGCGCGCCGCGTGTCCGGGCGCTAACTCCGAAACAGTTGTGCGAGCTTCGCGCCTGGGTCGGCGGCGCGCATGAAAGCTTCCCCGACGAGAAACGCCTGCACGCCGTTGGCCCGCATCAAGGCCACGTCTTGAGGCGCGAGAATGCCGCTTTCGGTAATTACGACCCGGTCCTGCGGCACGAGGGGCGCCAATTGCAGCGTGGTGTCGAGACGGGTTTCGAACGTATGCAGGTCGCGGTTGTTGATGCCGATCAAAGAGGTCCCGAGGGGCAACGCGCGCTCGAGCTCATCCCTCGTATGCACTTCGACGAGCGCGTCCATACCGAGCTCTTCGGCGAGGAGCGCCAGCTCGCGGAGCTGAACATCGCCGAGCACGGCAACAATCAACAATATGCAATCCGCCCCCAGCACGCGCGCTTCGTATACCTGATACGGATCGATGGTGAAGTCCTTGCGCAACACCGGCAGGTCGCAGGCGGCGCGCGCCTGTTGCAAGTGCTCGTCCGTGCCCTGAAAGAAATCGATATCGGTCAGCACGGAAAGACAGGCGGCGCCATGGCGTGCGTAGTCACGCGCAATGTCGGCGGGGCGGAAGTCGGCGCGCAACACGCCTTTGCTGGGCGACGCCTTTTTGATCTCGGCGATGACCGCCGGCTGTCCCCGCTGTATCCGATCCCGCAGCGCCGCCGCGAAATCGCGCGGGGCCGGCGCCGCCTCTACACGACCGGAGAGGGTCTTGAGCGGCAGGCGTTCGGCGCGCGCGCATATTTCCTCGCTCTTGCGCGCCACGATACGACGCAAAATGTCGGGGGTCTCAACCGCCACGGGTCACCCGGCTACAACGAGAACGAAGACGCGCGCGAGCCTATTTCGCATATCGCCGCGTGAACGCGATGAACTGCTCGAGCTTGGCGCGCGCCGCACCGCTCTCGATCACCTCCCGCGCGCGGCGCAGGCCCTCGGCAATGGACGGCGCCACATTCGCCGCATACAGGGCCGCGCCGGTGTTGAGCGCGACGATATCCCGCTCCGGGCCCGCACGGTTGGCGAGCACCGCCAGTATCTTTTCCTTCGACGCCGCCGCATCGGCCACCTTGAGCGCATCGCCGTCATATATCGACAAACCGAACTGTTCCGGGTGGATGGTGTATTCCCGTACTTCGCCGTTCACCAACTCCCCGACCATGGTCTCGCCCGCCAGCGACACCTCATCCAACCCATTCATGCCGTAAACGACCAGCACGTGCCGACTGCCGAGGCGCTGCAACACGCGCACTTGTATGCCCACCAGGTCCGGATGAAACACGCCCAACAACTGATTCGGCGCGCCGGCCGGGTTGGTCAGCGGCCCGAGGATATTGAAGATCGTGCGCACCCCGAGCTCTTTGCGCACCGGTGCCGCATGTTTCATGGCGCTATGGTGATTCGGCGCGAACATGAAACCGATCCCGGTCTCGGCGATACAATCGGCGACTTGCGCCGGCGACAAGTGGATATGGGCGCCGAGCGCTTCGAGCACGTCCGCGCTTCCCGACTTGCTCGATACGCTGCGGCCACCGTGCTTTGCCACGCGCGCGCCGGCCGCGGCGGCGGCGAACATGGAAGCGGTGGAAATATTGAAGGTATGCGCGGCGTCGCCGCCCGTGCCGACGATATCGAGCAAATGCTCCTGCCGGGGCACTTCGACCTTGGTCGCGAACTCGCGCATGACCTGCGCGGCGGCGGCGATCTCGCCGATGGTTTCCTTCTTTACGCGCAAACCGATGATGAGGGCGCCGATCAAGATCGGCGACAACTCACCGCGCATGATCGCGCGCATCAGCGCGAGCATCTCGTCGTGAAAGATCTCGCGGTGCTCGATGACGCGCTGCAGCGCTTCTTGCGGGGTTATATGCATGTACGTTTCTCCTGCGCGACGCTGGCGCAAGTCGCTCTTTCTTCAAGCTCGTGCGAAGCGATTGTGTTGTCGGCCCGCGGGCCGGTCAAGACGCATCCGGACCGTGATGCACGCGGGCCGGCGGGTGCCGCACGTAGATCAGCCACAGCGCTAACGAGATCAACACTAACAGTGACATGCCGCCCGCAAGCGCCGTCAGCCGATCGGAAACCGCCGGCACGAGCGCGCCGGCGGTCACGGCCAGAAAAATCATCTGGACGAAACTCTGGACGGCGGCGGCCAGACCCCGGCGATTCGGGAGGCAATCGAGCGCCAACAGGGAAATATTCGGCATCGCGAGAGACATACCCACCGCGTAAAACGCGACGGGCCCGATCACGCTCAGAAGTGTCGGCCTCATCCATGCCGAAACCACGATATTGATCAACGCGGCGACGAGCATCACCACGAACCCGAGCCACACGGCTTGGGCGTGCGTGTAGCGACCGGCGAGCCGCCCAGATATAAGAGCGCCTAGCATCAGGCCGGCGACCACCGGCACGAAGAAATAACCGAATTGATCCGCGCCGAGCCCAAGATGCCTATAGAGGACGGTGGGCGAACCCGCAACATAAAGAAACAAACCGCTGAAGTTCAGCGCAAAACAGACGACCAGCAGCACGAACGGTAAATGACGCAAGGCCCGCCAGTAAGCGATCGCGACTGCGCGTGGATGCGCCGTCTGCCGGCCGGTGGAGGACAATGTCTCGGGCAGCATCACGGCCGTCCAGATCCACAGGAATACGGCGAGCACCGTCAGAAACCAGAACACCGAGCGCCAGCCGTAAGCCTCGTGCAAATAGCCGCCGAGGATGGGCGCCACGGCCGGCGCGATTCCGAATAAGAGCATCACCTGCGCCATCACCTTTTGCGCGCGGGCGCCGTGGAAAACGTCGCGCACAATCGCGCGCCCGATTACGACCGCCGCGCTCGCGGACACACCCTGGCCGACCCGCGTCGCGAGCAGCCAATGAATATTGGTCGCGAGCGCGCCGCCGATGGAACTTGCGGTATAAAACGCGAGCGACGCCAGAATCACCGTGCGCCGGCCGAACGCGTCCGACAACGGCCCGTACACGAGCGTGGTGGCGCCGAAGGCCAACAGGTACAGGCTCAACGTCTGTTGCAGCTGCCAGTCGGCGGCGCCGAAATCGCGGGCGATATCGGGGAACGACGGCAGATAGGTGTCGATCGAGAACGGCGCGAGCATCGACAACACCGCGACGATAAGAGAGAGGCGGTAGCCACGGCCCGCCGCATGGGATGCAACGTGCGGGCTCACGACGGACGTGCCGTTTCCGTCTTCAGGAAATTCGCCAGCAGCGCGTGGCCATGTTCGGTCAGTATCGATTCCGGATGGAACTGCACGCCCTCGACCGGCAATTCGCGATGTCGCACGCCCATGATCTCGCCGTCGTCCGTCCAGGCGGTGATCTCCAGGCACGCGGGCAAACTCCCGCGCTCGATCACGAGCGAGTGGTAGCGCGTCGCCTCGAAGGGACTCGGCAGACCGCGAAACACGCTTGCGCCGCGATGGTGAATCATCGAGGTCTTGCCGTGCATCAGCTCCTTGGCCCGGACAATGCGTCCCCCGTACGCCTGGCCGATGCTCTGATGGCCCAGGCAAACACCGAGAATCGGAATTTTCCCGCCCAATCGCTCGATCAACGGAACCGAAACGCCCGCTTCATTGGGTGTGCACGGCCCGGGCGAAATCACTATGCGCTGCGGCTTCATTTGCTCGATCTCGCCCACGGAGATCCGGTCGTTGCGAAAAACCCGCACGTCCTGGCCCAGCTCGCCGAGATACTGCACGAGGTTGTAGGTGAACGAATCGTAGTTGTCGATCATGAGGAGCATGGGTCACCTAACAATGTCCCTATCGATGACCACAAGACCGCGCACGGGAAAAAACCGCGCCATGCTACTCGGCAAAAC
>JAJPKH010000238.1 GCA_021323795.1 Acidiferrobacteraceae bacterium
GACTGCTCGCGCGCGAAGACATGATCGCCACGCGTATCGGACCGGACCATGCGCATGGCGGCCGTGGGCACCTCGTCGTATTTCGCGAAGCGATCGCTACCGAAAAAACCGCAGGATCGAACCGCGCACCACGGCGTCAACCTGCGCCTGCCTACTATGGTGGTTGTACGCTTGGGAGTTTGAAAAAAGGCACCCGCGAGCCGAAGGTGCGAGTTGGTGGTCGGCTCGTCTTCAGAGACTCGACGCGGCATCGGCGGGTCAGCCGGCGGTTTGCGCGTACGGCATCCGCATCCAGTTTTCCAGCTCGTTGGCCGGCAGCGGCACGCAGAATAAATAACCCTGGGCAAGCGCGCAGCCGTGCTGCTGCAGAAACGCGCGTTGCTGCTCTGTCTCCACGCCCTCGCCGACCACGCCGAGCTTCAGGCTGCGCGCCATGGCGATGATGGTGGTGACGATCGCGCCGTTGTCCGTCGTGCCGGCGATGTCGGCGACGAAGGAGCGGTCGATCTTGAGCGTCTCGATCGGGAAGCTGCGCAGGTAGCTGAGCGAGGAGTAGCCGGTGCCGAAGTCGTCGATCGAGAGCTTCACGCCCATCGCCTTCAACACCTCCAGCGTGCGCCGCGTGTGCAGCGCGTCCTGCATGATCATGCTCTCGGTCAGTTCGAGCTCGAGGTGGCGCGGATCGAGCCGCGCTGCCGCGAGCGCCTCACGCACGACGCCGACCAGATCGCGATCGCGGAACTGCCGGCTCGAGAGATTGACGGCGACGCGCATGAACGGAAAGCCGGCATCCTGCCAGGCGCGCGCCTGCGCGCAGGCGACCCGCAGCACCCACTCGCCGATAGGAATGATCAAGCCGCTCTCCTCGGCGATCGGAATAAACCGCTCGGGCGGTATGGCTCCCAATTCCGGATCGTTCCAGCGCAGCAGTGCCTCGACCGCCACCGGGCGGCGGCTATGCGTCGCCACTTGCGGCTGGTAATTCAGCGACAGATGCCCTAGCTCCAGCGCCCGGCGCAGCTTCACCTCGAGGGAGAGCCGATTGTACATCGCGGCGTTGCTCGAGCGGTCGTAGAAGAAGTAGCTATGGCGCCCCGCTTCCTTCGCCTGATACATGGCGGCGTCGGCGTTCTTGAGCAGCGCCTCGGCGTCGTCGCCGTCTTGCGGGTAAACGCTGATTCCGAGGCTGGCCGTCACCGCGATGTCATGTTGGTCGAGGCGGATCGGCTCCGAGACGGCGGCGAGCAGCCGCGACGCGACGCGCGTGATGTCGTCTTGGCTTTCGATATCCTGCAGCGAGACGATGAACTCATCGCCGCCGAGACGCGCCACGGAACCTTCGACGTCTTTCGCGCCGACGCGCGCTTTGCGCACGCAGCCAATCAAGCGTCCGGCGATCGCCTGCAGCAGCCGATCGCCGAGCGCGTGGCCGAGGGTGTCGTTGATCCGCTTGAAGTGGTCGAGATCGAGGAACAGCAGCGCAACCTTACGCTTGTGGCGCGCGGCGTGCGACAGCGCGCCGCGCAGGTGCTCTTGAAACGATTGCCGGTTCGGCAGGTTCGTGAGGTTGTCGTAGTACGCGAGGTAGCGGATGCGCTCCTCGGCGCGTCTGCGCTCCGTGATGTCGCGCACCACGCCGACATAGGCCGCGTTCTCGTCCCCGGCCGCGCGCATGGTTGAGATGCCGAGGCTCAGCACCAGCTCGGTCCCGTCGCGGCGTTTAAAGTCGATTTCGCGGTTTTGCAGCGGTACGCCGGCTTCGATAGCGGTCAGCTCCGACAGCGACAGCAGGCGGAGCAGCGAGTAAGGGACAGCTTTGCCGACGAATTCCTCTTCGGTCATGCCGATCATGCCGAGGAGCGTGCTGTTCGCGACCCGCACGATGCCTTCCTTGTCGAGCACGATCAGTCCGTCGTTCATGTTCTCGATGATGTGCTGCGCCGCAAACGCCGGGGTGATGTCGAGCAGCCGATAGCGGGCGGTCACGTAGGTTGTGATACTGACGCCGACGATGACGATCAGGAAGCCGAACGGATACATGTCGACGCCGTAGGACGGCACGAAATCGACGGCGCCGAACGAGCCGATCCCCCACGCGACAAAGAGCAGCTTGGCGCGGCGCGCGGCGATACTCCCCGCGCGTGCGCGTTTATACGCTTGCCAATACAGGTACAGCGTCACACCGAAGAACAGGCCCAAGAACGGTATCAGCAGCGTGCTGTAGACGTTGTAGTGCCCGTAGTAACCCCACGAATACCGGTACGGCGCGCCGAACGTGGACGGCAGGATCACGATGGCGAGCGCGAACGCAACGGAGCTAATCCAGCCGGCCCGCAGGAGCCATTTCAAGCGGTTGGGCGGCCGCAGCACGTTCCAGGTGAATTGCAGCGTCAGGGTCGGAATAAATGCGACGCCGATGTTGCCCAACCGGATCCACACGTCGGCGGCGACCGCATGCGGCGCGATATAGCCGCCGCTGAAACCGACGAACCATATTGCAATCGCCAGAGTCACGAAGAAGTACATGACCCCGACGTGCGAGCCGCGCTCGCGCACGACGATGATCGCGCCCATCGCGAGCGTCGGCAGCGCACACGCGAACTGAAGCAGCGCGTAGCTGTTGTACGCGTAGCCGGTGAGATCGAGGAGGTGCGTCAGGTCCACGCGCATCTCGCCTTAGGCGCGAGCGCAGACGGGTATCTGTGCCTGAAACGTTGCATTGCGTGGCCCCCGAGGGCCTCCCGCCCGCTGTTGTGTCCGTCCGCTCTGATACAGCACAAGGCGGCTTGTATGAAATAAAAAAGCAACATACGTGCCACAGAAAACTATAAGTGCGCCCGCGTAAGCGGCTAATCTATGACATCTTTCGCCGGTCGCGCGGCGCGGGTGCGGCGTAACAGACGCGCCACGTCAGGCGCGGGCCGCAAAAAACGGCACTAACCGACGGTGCGATGAATGGTCGGCGCGTTCCTCGCCGTGACCCCCGATCTCTCCCGGCAAATTCAAAAACGGCTGCTACTATGCCTCGTTAGGGTGCCCGGCATCGCCGGCAGTCCAGGGAGAGAGCACGCAGTTGGTCTTACCATAACTCTCGTAGCACGGATCGCGATGGGCGCAAGAACCACGTCCGTTCCGGCTCGCGTATTCATCGGTACCGCCGTAACCAGCCGCTCGTGGATCTTCGTGCCGATGCACGACGCGCATGCGCGCGCCGGTTAAACGGGAACAGGGGTGGCGAAATTACCATGAGTTCGAACCAAGCGAGGTCCGCAGACCTACGGCTGGAGCATCGTCGTTGCCGTGATGGACATACCGACGGCGCTGCGCGCCGAAGTCGCCGATTCCTCGCGGTCCTACGCAGCACTTACCCACGACCGGCTGAGGTTACGCGCGACGAGTCCGGCGTGGCCCTCTTTGTCGCTAGGTAACAGATGATGCGAATCAGCCCGCACTCCTCCCAGGCGCTTCCCGGCATGACGACTTCCGCGTTAAACCGGCGTGCGACCGAAATTCGTGACTGGCTGATTGCCGCCGTCGCCGAACGCACGCGGCTGAGCCGCGCCGAGATCAAAAGCGACGAACCGATGTACCGCTACGGCATCGATTCCTTGGAACGCGTCAACATCGCCTATCAACTGGAGTGCTGGATCGGTTTTGAAGTGAACGAGTCGACTCTGGCGAATCTTGAAACCATCGATGAAGTCGCGGCGCATCTCGCAAGAATCGAATCTGCGGGCAAACAATGAGTCAGGACGAACCGGAGCTGCCGCTCGCCCTGGGAAGTGTACGTGAAGCTCTGCGCCAGCGCGGCACGCTGGAACTGGATGAGGCGGCCGCGGCGGTAGAGGCGGCGCTGCAGCGCCTGTCCGCGATCCACCCGTGGGCGTTCCATCTTCACCTCCAGCGCGGCGCCGACGCGACCGCGCGCGTCGTCGCCGCGTCGGGTGCGGAGCGCGATTGCATCCTCTGGACGCACAACGTGTACCTCGGCCTCAACCGCGAACCGAGCGTGATCGAGAAAACGATCCGCGCGCTGGAGACGTACGGCACCGGCGCCGGGGCGTCCCCGCCGGTCGGCGGTTTCACCGGGATTCACGATGTGCTCGCCCGCCGGCTCGCGCGCATGCTCGGTAAAGAAACCGCGCTGTTGTTCTCGACTGGCTACGCCGCCAACGTGAGCGCGCTTTCCGGCCTGCCGGCGCGCGGCGATCTCGTGTTGCTCGACCGGGAATGCCACGCCAGCATGTTCCAAGGCGCGGCGCTCTCCGGCGCGAAGTGGATGGCGTTCCGCCACAACGATCTCGCGGATCTCGAACAAATGCTCGCGCGCGACGCGCGTAACCATCCGAACATATTCGTGGCGGTGGAAAGCGCCTATTCGATGAGTGGCGATCTGTGCCCGCTTGCGGAGCTGATGGCGCTCAAGCGCCGCCACGGCTTCCGGCTTTACGTCGACGAAGCGCACACCTTCGGCTTCTACGGCACCAAGGGGCGCGGCTACTGCGACGAACAGGGCGTCCTCACCGAAGTGGACTTCGTGACCTCCACGCTCTCTAAAGCGACGGCGGCGCTCGGGGGATTCATCGCCGGGAAGGCATCGCACTGCACGCTGCTCGAGCTATCGGCCCACAGTTACCTGGCGCAGGCCTGTTTTCCGCCGGCGCTCGCGGCGACCGTCTTGGCGGCGCTCGATGAGATCGAGACGAATGAAGCCCTCGCCGCCGCGCTGCACGCCAACAACCGCTACATGCGCCGGCGCCTGACCGAGGCGGGATTCGATTTGGGCACCAGCCGCAGCCCGATTATTCCCATTCGCGTCGCCGATGTTGCAACGCTGTACGAGCTCGCGGCGCGCTTGGCGGACGACGGCGTCTTCGCCCAGCCCATCACCGAGCCTGGCGTGAGCCGAGGCCAGTCGCGTTTGCGGTTCGTCGTCACCGCCCGCCACACTCGCGCTCAGATCGACACGACCGTTGACGCGCTCGTGCGGCACGCTCGCGCGCTGGGATTGCTCCTCGAGGCGCGGCATGTCGGATGAGGCAGAACGGCTCATCCGCGACCTGAGTCGCGTGTTTACCGAGCGCGAGATTCTCCCGGTCCGCGCCCGCCTCGACGAGTCCGGCGAATTCCCGGCGGAAATAATTCGCCAGGCTCATTCCGCCGGCCTGCTTACGTGTCATATCCCGGAGCAATACGGCGGCGCGGGGCTTGGCCTCCTCGCCATTTGCCTGATTGCCGAGGAAATCGGGTTCGGGTGCACCGGTATCGCGACCTCGATACTCGTGAACTATCTCGGGACCAGTACGATCCTGTTGTTCGGCGATGCGGCGCAGAAAGAGCGCTACCTCTCCGAGTACTGCGCCAAACCCACTCTCTTCAGCTTCGCCTGCACCGAACCGGACGCCGGGTCCGACATGGGCGGCATCCGCACGGCTTATGAGCGGCGCGGCGACGGGTACGTCATCTCCGGACAGAAGGCGTTCATCACCAACTCTACGTACGCGGACTACTTCACCGTCTTCGCGAAGCGCAAGGGAGAGAGTCGCGCGTTGCAGTCGTTGACCGCGTTCGTCGTTCCGCGGAACACGCCGGGCCTCACCGTCGGTGCGCCGATCCGCAAGCTCGGCCAGCACGCGTCCAACACGGCGCCGGTGTTCTTTGACGAGGTCGAGGTACCGGCCGGCGCGCGGCTCGGGCGGGAAGGCGCGGGGTTGATGATCGCGACGCACGCCCTCGCCCGCTCGCGGCTCGCGATCGGCGCGGCGAGCGTCGGTCTCGCCCGCGCGGCGCTCGATTGCGCGTTCCAGTACGCACGCCAACGAAAACAATTCGAGAAGCCGCTGACGGATTTTCAGGTCGTTCAGTGCGAAATAGCCGATATGTGGGAACGCGTCGCCGCCAACCGCGCGCTCGTGCATATGGCGGCGCGCCGCTACGACGGCGGCGAACCGGGCTTCAAGCACATCTACGCCGCGAAGGACTTCGCTTCCAAGATGGCGCTCGACGTCGCCAATCGCAGCCTCGCCATCCTTGGGGCTTACGGTTACACGCGCGATTTTCCGCTGGAGAAAATGACGCGAGATGCGCGTGTGCTGGAGATCTATGAAGGATCGTCCACCATGCAGCGGCTCATGCTGTTCAACGAGCTCCTCCGCGATGGCACCGACCC
>JAJPKH010000196.1 GCA_021323795.1 Acidiferrobacteraceae bacterium
AATACGGCGGACGGCTACCAGATCGACAACTTCGAGGGCATCGCGCGCCATCGCGGCCAGCGCTACTTTCTCGTCAGCGACGACAACGATTTCTTCCTGCAGCGCACCCTGCTGTTGTACTTTGAGCTGGTGAACGATTGAGCGCCTGTCGGCGCGTCGTCGAGTGTAATAAATGCTACTTGCGGTTACGGAATCGCTCGCGGCATCCCGCCTCCCGCGAATTTCGCCCATCCCCGCGCCGCGCCGCAGGCCGGGATGCAACGCGAAGCGACTGAACGAAGCAATGGGGGCGCCGCCTATTGCGCCGGCGCGCCAACCCGGCGGATGAGCAAGCCGCTGGTCGATACGCGCACTTCGAGCCGCTCGGGTTGTTCCACCGCGACGAAAGTCCCCGATCCATATTCGGCGTCGAGGAGCGGCGCGAGCGCCGCGTAACGCTGCCGCAGGTCGAAAATGTCGACCGCGCGATTGGCGCCGACGCCGTACACGGTGCGCGGCGCCTTCTGCTCGTCCGTCAGCGATCGGTAGCGTCCCGCTACGCGGTCGAGCTCATACGCCGTGTGTAGACCGATCACGTTCGCGATCGGCTTCCATTTGAGGATGTGCGCATCGACATACAGCTCATCGCCCGCGACGGCGTACGAGGCCTCACGCCCATCGGGAAAGTGAAAGCGTGCGCGAAAGCGATGCGGGCCGAGCGGCTCGGTCTCGACGACGGCGGCGACTTCCTCGCGCGTCAATGCGCGGTAGCCCTGTGTGCCGATCACGATACCGCCGAACATGACGCCGACCGCGAGGAATGCGACGGCGAACGCGAGCCGCGTGGTGGCGCGAATCAGGCGCAAGCGCCGCAGGGCCGCCGCCGCCGCGATCAGAAATACCAAGCCGATTAACCCGCCGAGCAGACCAACCAGAGTGATGATGTCGGGCATGTCCACGCGAATGGCATTATCGTAAGTTTGCCCTTGACGATAGCACATCCCATACTTCCGTCACGGCATTCACTCTTCCGCCGCGCGCAACACGGCGTCGAGATCGATCATGTGAATGGCGCTCAACGCCGCCTCGAGCGCCCCGTCTTCGCATAACCCGCTCATCGCGGCACGTTCGTAGCCGTCCTTCGCCGCCTGAATACAGGCGTCACGCACTATTTGCGCAAGCCGCCGTTTGCCCTCGCTGATCTCGCTCATATTTCTTTACCGAAGCAGGGAAATAAGGGTATGTGATTATTCATCCTTCACAGGCCCTATGCTAGCGTCCGGCGATCGTCCACAATCAAGAACACGGAAGAACCGCGACCGACGACGGCGCGTCGAACCCTTCAGCTCCCTTTGAGTTCGCTCATGCGAATGAACACGCGGAACGGAACCTACGCAGTGAAGACCGTCGTGCGCGAAAGTACGGGCGCCGGACCAGTGGATAGCACGTTCAGCGCCCCCAAGCCGGTTTTGAACAGCGTCGATGTAGTCGCGATCGTCATCGGGCTGGTGATCGGCGCGGGCATCTTCAAGGCGCCGGCGGTGGTGGCGGCAAACATGTCGAGCGAATGGGCCTTCATAGCCGCCTGGGCGTTGGGCGGCGCGGTTTCGCTGACCGGTGCCCTCTGTTATGCCGAGCTCGCGAGCGCCTATCCGAGCGCCGGCGGTGAATATCATTTTCTGACCCGCGCGTACGGCACGCGTTTGGCTTTTCTTTTCGCTTGGTCGCGGCTCGCGGTGCTGCAAACCGGTTCCATCGCGCTGCTTGCCTTCGTGCTCGGCGACTACATCAACGCCATTTTCCCCTTCGGCTCGCGCGGCGCGGCGGTTTACGCGGCGCTGACGGTATTGGCGCTGACGGTGCTCAATATCGCCGGGTTGCGCATGAGCGCCGCCGTACAGCGCACCGCCACCGTGCTCATGGTCTTCGGCGTGCTGGTGATCATCGTCGCCGGCCTGATGTATCCGGCGGCCGCGCCCGCTCCTCCATCCGCCGCGACACCGGGACCTGTGCCGGCATTCGGCCTCGCCATGGTATTCGTGTTGCTCACGTACGGCGGTTGGAACGAATCCGCCTACGTCTCCGCCGAGTTGCGCGACGTGAAGCGCAACATGGCGCGCGCGCTGGTAACCGCACTTGCCGTTATTACCCTCTGTTACATATTGGTAAACCTCGCCTTCCTCAACGTACTGGGGCTCGCGGGCATGCGCGGCTCGGAAGTGGTCGCCGCCGAGGCGATGCGAATTGCGTTGGGGGACGCGGGAAGCGCGGTGGTGACGGTCGTGATTCTGCTCGCCGTGCTCACCTCGATCAACGTCACCATCCTCACCGGCGCGCGCACGAACTACGCGATGGCGCGCAACTTCCCGCTGTTCGGCGCGCTCGGCGAATGGGACGGCCGACTGAACGCGCCGGTCAACGCCCTCGTCGCGCAAGGCGCGATCGTATTGCTGCTGGTGCTGGTCGGAACGCTTTCGCGCTCGGGCTTCGAGACCATGGTGCACTACGTAGCGCCGGTCTTCTGGCTGTTCTTTTTATTGACCACAATCTCGCTCTTCGTGCTGCGCCGGCGCGAACCCACGCGGGCGCGGCCGTTCCGCGTGCCGCTCTACCCGCTCACGCCGCTCGTCTTCGGCGCCGTGTGCGCGTACATGCTTTACTCGAGCCTCGCCTACACCGGTTTTGGCGCGCTGCTCGGCGTCGCCGTCCTTGCCGCCGGCGCGCCTCTGCTCTTCTGTCGCCAGGGAAGACCCGCTACCAGGAGGTAACCATGCGCTCCATTCGGCAGCTCTTGTCAGGAACCACCGCATTTTTTTTCGTTCTCGCTCCCCTCGCTTCGCTCGCCGTCGATAAAGACGTCCCCTTCGTGCCGACGGACGAAGCGGTCGTGGAGGTGATGCTCAAACTCGCCGACGTCGGACCCAAGGATACGCTCTACGATCTCGGTTCCGGCGACGGCCGCATCGTGATCATGGCC
The DNA here is from genome assembly GCA_021323795.1 of Acidiferrobacteraceae bacterium. GTDB lineage: Bacteria > Pseudomonadota > Gammaproteobacteria > Acidiferrobacterales > Sulfurifustaceae > JACQFZ01. The sequence goes on from JAJPKH010000196.1 coordinate 2,957, forward strand.
GCGAAAGAGCGTGGCGCGCACGGCGTGGGCGTCGACATCGATCCGGAGCGGATCGCGGAAAGCCGCGCCAACGCCAAACGCGCGGGGGTGACCGACAAAGTCCAGTTCATCGAAGGCGATCTTTTCAAAGTCGATCTGCGCCCCGCCACCGCGGTAACGCTGTATCTCTTGCCGGCCGTGAACTTGAAGCTCCGGCCGAAACTGCTTGCCGAGCTTCGGCCCGGAACGCCCATCGTCTCGCACGACTTCGACATGGGCGACTGGGCGCCGGAAACGACGGTCAAGGTCGGCAACGCGACGGTTTATCTCTGGCACGTGCCCGCTCGCGTCGCCGGCACGTGGCGCTATCACGTGACCGCGCCGGGCGGCAAAAACGAGCGGCATCAACTGCAACTCACGCAAGATCTCGATAAAGTTCGCGGTACCGTGACGATGGACGGCCGGTCCTTCCCGGTCGAAAACGGCCGCGTTGACGGCGAGCGCGTGATGTTTACGGTGAAGCGTCCGCGACAAGGCGCAATGGTCGTGCAGCGCTACGAGGGCCGGATGGTCGACGGACGGATCAGCGGCGTGATCGCGGCGGACGACGGCGGGAATACCGGACGCCGGCTCGCGCGCACGGACAGCAACGAATAGAGCGAGGCGGACGCGTTCGCGTCCTCGCCCCGAGCGCAACCGCTTACGAGCAGCGCACGAGCACGCGGCCGCGGATCTGGCCCTTGAGGATACGGTCGATCTCGGGGTTCAGCTCCTCGAGCGCGCGCTCGCGCGCGATTTCATCCAGCATCGCGGGCTTCCAGGGGCCGGCGAGCCGCGACCAAAGTGCG
>JAJPKH010000287.1 GCA_021323795.1 Acidiferrobacteraceae bacterium
GCGTAGTGGTTCGGCACGGCGCCGATGCGGCGAATCACGCCGCGCCATCGCATATGTTCCAGGCGCTCCATGATCTGGCTGACCGGGAGGCCGAGCTGCTGCGCGAGCGCGTGGTACGGTTGCGGAACCAGCGGCAAGCCCGCCTGCGTGGCGGCGATGATGGCGCGATCGATCGCATCGATGCTCATGCGATCAGCCTCAGACCGACGTAAAATTCCTCGAGCTTGGGGAAATCGTGGACGCGATAACCGGTGGCGCGCTCGATTTCCGCGATGACGTCGGCGATGCGCTCGCGCGTCTCCGTCGCCAACACGAACCACATGTTGAACGAATGATCGCGCGCGTAGTTGTGTGCGACTTCGGGGAACGCGTTGACGATCGCGGCCACGCGGTCGAAATCGTCGGGTGGAACCTTCATAGCCGCCAGCGTGAGCGCGCCGCCGAGCCGTTCGGCGTGATACATGGGCCCGAAGCGGCTCAGTACGCCCGTTGCCAACAGCCGTTGCAGCCGCTGAATCAGCTCCGCTTCGTTCAATCCGAGTCGCGCGGCGGCGTCGGCGTACGGGCGCTCGCTCAGAGGGAACTCGCCCTGGAGCACGTTCAGGATACGCTTATCGACCGCGTCCATGCTTGATATTCCCCGTCGGTTGGTCGCGATAGCTCGCGCCGCACTGTTTGAAGCGCCGGCGACTGAAAAGCACCGCGTGCGGAACGGTCCGTAGGTCGCAAGCCTCGATGAGCTTGGCGATGTTCGCCTCCGCCGCCGCGCGGTCGCGGCCGTGGATCATGCAGTAAAGGTTGTAGCGCCACGCGGGCAGGCTGCGCGCGCGGCGGTAGCAGAGCGTCACGAAGTCGAACATCGCCATGCGCCGGCCGAGGCGCGCGACGCGCGCGTCGGGCACGTCCCACACCACCATGGCATTGGCGCCATAGCCGAGCTCGTGATGGCGCACGACGATACCGAAACGTTTGATCACTCCGTTCCCGAGCAAGGCTTGCAAGCGCTCCGTCACCTCGCGCTCGGACATGCCGAGCGCCGCGGCGATCGCGGCGTACGGTTTCGCCACGAGCGGCAACCCGTTTCGAATCGTTTCGAGCAGCGCACGGTCGCGCTCGTCCAGCGCGGGCGTCGGCGCTGTCGCGACGGCGGATATCAGGCCCATTTCAGTTTGAACCCGAGATCAATGTGGTAATCCTCGATCATCGGCAGACGCTGCACGGTCAGCCCGGTGCGCGTCTCGATGTCATCCAGCACCGCCGCCAGGTGCCGCTCGCTGAAGGCGGTCGCGACGAACCACAAATTCAATTCATGCTCGCGCTCGTAGTTGTGATTCACTTCGCGATAGCCGCTGACGAGCGCGGCCACTTCGTCGAGCCGTTCCGCGGGAACCGCCATGGCGGCGAGCGTGCTCGCCCCCACCGCGCGCGGCTTGAGCACGGCGCCGATGCGGCTGATCGTCCCCATGGCCTGCAGGCGCTCCAGCGCCGCCAACACCTCGGCTTCATCGGCGCCGAGCCGGCGCGCGATATCCGCATACGGCGTGGACGTGAGCGGGAAGTCGCGCTGGCAGCAATCGAGCAAGCGCCGCTCGAGCTCCGTCAATGTCTCGCTCTTGTCGATATCGATCATTGGCCGATCCGGTAAGCGCGCGCCGTGAAGAAAATGCCGCTCGGTTTTTCCACCGGCAGCGTTCCCACGCGCTGAAGGCTCGCGGTGGCGTATACGTCCACGCGGTCTTCGTCGCGCACCGAGAGCCATACGGCTTCGCCGCGCGGCGTGAACTCCATGTGCAGCACGCCCTTCCCCGGTTGCAGGATCTTGGTGATCCGGCGCGACGGCACGTCGATGACTTGCACGGTATCGTTGTTCGGCGGCGCGAAATTGACCCACACCTGCCGCCCGTCCGGGCGCGCGACCACGAACACCGGCTGGCCGGCGACGGTGATCCGTCCGGCTTCGCTCCAGTCGCGCATGTCGATGATCAGGACTTCGTTGCGGCCGACCGCGGGCACGAACGCGACGCCGTCGGCCATGGCCCAATTATCGAGGTGCGGCATTTTATAAACCGGAAGCTTCTGCTCGCCGCGCCCGTAATGCGGCAACACCCTGCGCACGCCGCCGTTGAGATTCCACAAATCGAGCAGCGCGAGACCGTCTTCGCCGAAAAGCCCCGCGACGTAGTAACGGCCGTCCGGCGTCACGGTGCCGTCGTACGGTTGCACGCCGGCGTTCGGAAACTTGCGCACCGCCGGATGGCGGCGGTCGCTGAAATCCGCGACCCAGATTTCGCCGGCGTCGTAGAGCGAAAACACAAAGCGCTCGTCGGGAGCGTCGACCAGCCCGACGACTTTGGAGCGGCGTTCGCCGTTCTGAAACGTCGCCGGGATATCGGCGATCGCCTCGAGCGTCGCGGCGTCGAACACGCGCACCCCGCCCGGTTCATAGTTCGATACCGCGATCAGCCGCCCGTCCTGCGAAATCGCGCCGCCGATCGCGTTGCCGGCCTGCACGATGCGCTTCTCCAAACGTCCGCGCAGCAAATCGACTTTGCTCAAACCTCCGTCTCTTCCGAAGACGTAGGCGTAGCGCGCGTCGCGCGAATAGACCACGGAGGCATGCGAGAGATCGCCGAGCCCGGTGACGCGCGCGAGCGGCGCTCGATGCGTGGTGTCCATCACCTGCACCGCTCCCGAGGCGCGCTCGACGATGACGCCGAGATCGCCGGTGCCGCGCAATTCCGCCGTGGCGCAACCGCCGAGGGCGACGGCGGCGCAAAACAGAACGCTTACACTACGGCGCATCGGTTTTTCCTTGCAGCAGTCGATCGACCAGCCAGGCCGCTTCGACGTCATTTAAAAACGGCCGCCACGGCGCCATCGGGGTGCCGGGACGTCCGTTCAGTATCGTGTCACGCAAGAACTCCGGGGATTTGCCGGCGAGGGCTTGCGGCAAGAGCGCGGGACCGAGCCCGCCTTTCAACGTCAGGCCGTGACACGATCCGCAATCCTGTTGCAGCAGCCGGACGATTTCGTGCTGCCGCGCCGGCGATGGCGGGTCTTGCGCAGCGGGGGCGACGCAAGACACCGCCATCGTGGTCGCGATCCCCGCGACCCAACCCTTCTTCATCATGCACGCCGGCCCGCGATCACTTCGCTTTATCCGCCATATAAGCGACCGCCGCCTTGATTTCGTCGTCGCTCGCGTTCTGCCCGGCGCGTGGCGGCATGGCGTTCTTGCCCTTTATCACGCTTTGAACCAGCGCGTCGTTGCCGGTTTTGAGCCGCGGTTCCCACGCGACCTTGTCGCCGAATTTCGGCGCGCCGGCGACGCCCATGGCGTGACAGACGGCGCACTTGGTGTCGTACACCTTCTTGCCATCGACCTTGTCATCCGCGACAACCGAGATCGCGACGGAAAGCCCGAGGGTACCTACCACAATTGCAACTGAACGCAACATCCGCTTTTCCTCCTTCTCAGTAGATATCATGCTGGGTGTTATAAACATTGAATTTGCCGGTCGGCGTGATCAGCCGCGGGTCCTTGATCACCGTCTTGAGGGCGAGCGTCTTGTCATCCACGACGACGACCGCCGACTCCTGATTCTTCGCGTTCCAGACCGAGAACCACACTTCATTGCCGGCCTTGTTGAATTCAGGCTGCACCACGCGCTTCGCGCCTTCGCCGAGCTTCGCCCATTCGGCGATCGGCAGCACCTTGAAGCCGCCGCCCAGATTGTTGATGTCGAACACCGCCACCGACTGGCTGATCTTGGCGTCGGGGTTGAGCGGCGTGTCGATGTACAAGTGCTTCGACTGCGGATGCGTCTTGATGAAGAGCGAACCGCCGCCCTGGCCTTTCAGCACTTGCACCGGCTTCCAGGCGTACTGCGGGTGCCCTTTGGGATCGGTCCCGATCAAGGTGATATCTTCCGCGCCCAAGTGGCTCGTCGCCCACACCGGTCCGTATTTCGGATGCACGAAGTTCGCCCCGCGGCCCGGGTGCGGGATCTTGCCGACATCGATCAGCTTGATCAGCTTTCCTTCCTTGGCGTCGACGACCGCGATCTTGTTCGACTGGTTCGCCGCCACCAGAAAATAACGCTTGGAAGCGTCCCAACCGCCGTCATGCAGAAAGCGCGCGGCGCCGATCTCCGTGATCTCCAGATTGTGCAGATCCTTATAGTTCACCAGCAGGATCTTGCCGGTTTCCTTGACGTTGACCACGAACTCGGGCTTGAAGTGCGAGGCCACGATGGCGGCCACGCGCGGCTCGGGGTGATACTCCTGGGTATCGACCGTCATACCGCGAGTCGCGACGATCTTCAGCGGCTCGAGCGTATCGCCCTTCATGATAACGAACTGCGGCGGCCAATAGCTGCCGGCGATCGCGTATTTGTCTTGGTAGCCTTTGTACTTCGACGTATCGACGGAACGCGCTTCGAGCCCGACCTTGATCTCGGCGACGTTGTCCGGCTTATCCATCCAGAGATCGATCATGTTGATCTTGGCGTCGCGCCCGATCACGAAGAGGTAGCGCCCGGACGCGGAAAGACGCGAGATGTGAACCGCGTAACCGGTCTTGACGATGTTGATGATCTTCTTCGTATCGCCGTCGATCAGCGCCACCTCGCCGCTGTCGCGCAGCGTCGTCGAGAAAATATTCTCGACGTTATAGTTGTTCATCTTTTTCTTCGGCCGCTTCTCGGGAGGCACAATGAGTTTCCAGCTCGCCTTCATTTCGTTCAGGCCGTACTCCGGCGGCTGCGGCGGCGTCTGTTGCACGTAACGGGCCATGACATCGACTTCTTGCGCCGTCAACTCCCCCGAGGTTCCCCAGTTCGGCATGCCGGCCGGCGATCCGTAGTTGATGAACACCTTGAGATAATCCGTGCCCTTGCCGAGCGTGATATCGGGCGTGAGCGGCTTGCCCGTCGCGCCTTTGCGCAACACGCCATGGCAACCGGCGCAGCGCTCGAAATAAATCTGCCGCGCCTTCTCGAACTCGGCCTTGGTCATCGGCGGCGCCTTGGGGTTGATGTCCTGATGCATCTCCGCCTGGCCGATCGGCGATGAACCCGCCTGGTAGCGTGTTTCGACGTCGGTCACGCCCGGCTTGACTTCCACCGGCGCGTCCGGTTTGGTCGCTTCCGCGGCGTACGCGGCCGCGGGCAGCAGCCACGCGCAGGCAAGAGCGGCGCCCAGAGTTAAGGAGTGGGTTTTCATGGCGTTAGCAGTCCTCGTGGGGTTGGAAATGTATGAAACGCAACAGCCGATTCATCGTGCTGATAGCATAGGCGGGGACCCGCAAGCTCCCTTTGATGTAGATCAATGATTCCCGCATCCTTGCTTCGCACACTTCGCTCGCCTGCGTGGCCGTAACCGTGAAAAAACATTCGGCCGCCCGGCTTAGGTCGGCGACCGGCCGGCTAATGAGGAGGGAGGACCTGTGACGCAAATAATCGTATTTACACTGGTCGGCGCCGGGCTCTATTTGTTTACGGACTGGCTGCTGAATCGCATTGAACGAAGCCGCGGCGCGCGTTTCGAGAACCGCTCGCTCATATTTTTCGTGCTTATTCTGTTCTTCGCGCTCGTCAGCTTTCAGGTGATCGGCCGCTTGCTGCACTGATGCTATGTTTCACGCGGCACCTGATCGCGCGCGTCCGTGCGACCGCGCATGGCCGCCACCACCAGGACCAGAAACAGCAGTCCCCCGAGTATCGCCACGAGACCGCCGAGCCCCATCAACCCCATTCCCGCGATGCGCTCGATGCCGTTCAACGCCTGCTCGGCGCCCGCGACTTTGCGCTGCACGCCATAGCCGCCCGAGATCACGAGCCCGAGCACGTGCAGGAATTGTCCGCCGCCGTAAGCCCACGGCTGCGCCCGCGCCCAACGCGCGTTGGGCGCTCGATAACCCAGGCGCGGCAGCAAGTGATAGGTCAGGCCCATGAAGGCGAGCGTCACGCCGACGATGGAGCCGTGATAATGCGCGGGAATGGTGACGTTGCTGCCGCGAATCAGGAATCCGATGCCACCGCCCACGGCGAACAGCAGAATCGACGCGACCAGCGCGGCGCGCAACGGTCGCTGCGCCGCGCTCTCCATGCGCCCTCCCCGCAGCGCCGCGATCGTAACGGCGAGCGCCAAGGGCAACGCGGCGAGGCTCCCACCGTAGCGCATGAGCCAGGTGAAGAGCTGGACGTGCTCGACGCTCGTCACGTCGTACGCCAGATAGATCGGCGGCACCGCGAAGACGGCGAGCAGCCCAAACCCGAACAGCAGCAGCGCCACGCGCGGCGACAACGTCAGCGTCAGTCCCGAGGCCGAGGCGAGCCACAGCCACGCCACCAGCATGAGCAGCGTGTACGTGAACTGCAGCACGTGGCCGCCGCCCCAGAACAGCAATTCGTAATACGGCTTGCCCGCGAGAATTTGCGGCAGCGTCGCGTACGACCACGCGAACGCGATGAGCGCGAGCGCGGTCGCGACCGCCGCGGTGTTGAGCCCGAAGCGCAGCGCGCCCGCCGCATCGACGTACATGCCCACGCGCGGAATCGCGCCCATGGCGCGCAGCACCACGAGCGCCGTGCCGAGCGCGAACAACACCAGGCCGCCGAGGAAGAGCGGCTGCTGCAGCACGGGAATGTAGTTGCTCATGAGCGGACGCGCGTCGCCCGTGAACGGCGCGACGAGCATGAGCACGGTGCCGGCCATGGACAGCACGAGCGCCGCGTAGCCGACGTGCAGCCATCGCGACGTCGAGTTGAGGCTCCACAGCATGCCGCCGAAGGCGACGAACCACACCAGCACGGAAAGATCGACGTGCACCACCAGCGCCGTGCGAAAGAAATCGTTCCACGGAAACAGCGCCTGCGTGAACGGCGCGCGCGCGAGCACCAGCAATATCGAGAACAGGCCCGAACCGAGCAACGCGGCCAATCCCAGGAACAGCCAGGCGCGCGCGAACAGCAGGCGCGCGTCGCGCGGAACCGGCAAGTCGTAGCTGACGTCGGCACGGATGCGCGCGTGCGCGCGCGGCGTCGCGGCGGCGAGAGGCGCTCTTATCGTCATCGGAATATAAATCCTCCCCGGCGTGAGTCGAAATCGACGACCAGTACCTGGCCGGACGCCAGGGTGACCTGACTCTCTCGTACATAGTTGAAGTCGGAAAGATCCATGTGATCCTTGAGGCGCGCGCGCAGCGTGTGCGCGCCGCTCGGTACACGGAAACGCCGATAGACCGACGACGCGCCGTCGCGCGCGAGCCCCGTCGGCGCGAGCGTGGCGCGATAGAGCTCGCGGCCGTCGAGCTCGATCTCCACGTCGACCGGCGAGCGCTCGCGCGTGCAGTCCATCGCATTGCGCATGTTCGGCGCGAGCTTCGCGAGCTCCTCCTCCGAACGGCGGCGGCACGGCTGCTTGATCTGTCCGGCGTGCGTCACCGACAACTTCAGCACCGCCTGCCCCGGCTCCAGCAGCACGTACGCGGGCGACGTCGAGAAATAGCCGATGCACCCGATGAACAATCCGTAGCACGCGGCTTGGCCGATGTAACGCATGACCTTACTCATTGACGGCGCACTCCATGCCGGAATTCCGTGTCGGCTCCTCGTTCGAAGGTTCAACGGTGGAGAGGCGCAATTCCCGCCGGTACGCGGTCAGCTCTTTACGCAGCCGCTCGACGTCCGCCACGCCGGCCCACGCGACGCGCACGCGTTCGCGCGCCGCGCGCGTGCGCAAATGCGGCTCGCGCTCGTGCGTGAAGCGCTGCTCCACCCAGGTGTTGCCGAGCCGAAAGTGGCAATCGGCGCCGTCGCAGCCGGTGACGAGCACGCCGTCCGCGCGCCCGTCCTGCAACGCATAATCGACGAAGGACGGCGGCAACTGCGCGGCGCACAACAGACTGAACGTGGCGACGCCCGCCTCCCGCAACGCGCCGACATCGGCGGCGTGATCGCAGCCGAACACGACGACGCGCGCCGGACCGCGGAGCTGCGCGAGCGCCGCGTCGAGCCGCGCGCGCAGCGCGTGTATCGAAAGCTGCGGCATGTCGATGCCGGTGACGAGCTCCGCGGCGCTTCGAAACGGCGTGGACGACGGACACGCGCCCGCGCAGATTCCGCACGACACGCAGAGATCCGGATTCACCGCCGCGAGCTGGTGCCCCGGCTTATCCGGATGCGGCTGCATGACGACCGCGCCGTAGGGACAGTCCGCGAAACAGCGGCCGCAGCCGTTACAGTTCGGCGGATCGACTACCGCGGCCGGCTCCGCTTTGCGCGGCGCGAGCCACGGCAGCGCGCTCACGAACAGCGTGAGACCGCCGGCGAGCGCCCAGACGGCGCCGTAACCCCAGCGGTCGAAGAGCGGGTACACGAACAGGAAGAACCAGTCGAGCGAAACCGCCGCGGGCATCGTATTGAGATCGGCCGGTCCCTGGCTCACCGCCGGCTTGATGAACGCCAGCAGCAACAACGCCGCGAGCGAGCCGAGCACCAGCGGCCGCGGCGTGCCGGTGCGCGGGCGGCTGATGCGGCTCATGTGCAGCCAGGTGAGCGCGAGCAGGAACAGCGGAATGCCGATGTGCAGAAACACGAGCAGCGTGAAGAAGCGGTCGCTCACCGAGGCCTGATCGAGAAAGTTGCGCGCGATCGGCTGGCCGAAAATGCCGAACCAGTCGATCCATTCGGTGGTCGCCACGGCGACGTACTGCGACAACCGGTCCCAACCGAGCCAGTAGCCGTTCACGCCGGAGAAGAACACGAGCCAGATCAGCGGCACGCCGGTGACCCAGGAGAACCAGCGCTTGCCGCGGTAGCGATCGAGCGCGAACTCGCGCAGCAGGTGCAGCATCATGGTCAATACCATGGCGTCCGCCGCGTAGCGGTGCAGGCTGCGCAGCACGCCGCCGATGTACCACTGCTCGCGCGTCAAATACTCGACCGAGCGAAACGCGGTGACGGTGCCGGTATCGAAGTAGAGAAACAGATAAATGCCGCTCACGACCACGACCCAGAAGAAAAAGAACGCGAGCGTGCCGAGATAGTACAGTGGATTGGCGCGCGCGCCGAACGCCGCGTCGAAGAGTTTTTCGACGCGCGCCAGCCCGCGACGGGTGACTTGCTGCAAACGTTCATATACTTGCGTCTTCATTCGATTCAAAACCTAGCATCGGCCAGAAACGGAAAACATGACCCAGGTCAAGTCCGGCGGGATTTAATTGCGCGGAACCGCATAAACAAGTTTCATCGCCTGGCCCGAGAACATGGAGTACCGCGCACCTCTCGCATCGATCGGTGCGCACCACGCACCCTGTGCATGGAGCGGCGCGCATGGTGTATCCGATGCGTCTATGCAGATGAAACCCGACGAAGCAACGGAGTGAGATGAGATTGCTTGGCTCGTGCCGGATTAGCCGAGACCGCTAGCTCGAGGCCGGCCGTGCGCGCCGCCACTCGCGGATCAGCAAAGCGGCCGCCACGCTCAAGCTCGTGAAGCCGATCAGGATGCCGATAAAGATGGAGTAGTCGAAGCGGTAACGGTCGGCGGCGGGATCGTAAACCGTGCAAAAAAGCTTGATGCGATTTCCGATGCTGGCGAGCAACGACCCCGCCGCCGGCGTGCCGTACACGAGCTCCTTGAGCGGCTCGATCAGGAGCGGCGTCTCGAAATTCGCCCCGTACACCTGGCGATAAATTTTTCCCTCGCCGTCGAGCACCGTCGCCTGGATCAGGTGATCGAATCCCTGGGCCGACGCGACGTAACGAAAACCGAGATCTTCCGTCAGGCGCGCGACCGTCGCCGCGTCGGTGCCGGCGAACTCCCAGCCGTCGATACGCAGGTTTTGCTGGCGCGCGAACGCCGCCATCGCCGCGGGCGTGTCGTTCGGCGTGTCGAAGCCGATCGAAAGCACGGCGAAGCTGCCCGGCCCCAGGGCGTCGCGCGCGCGGCGCACGACGCCGGCGAGATGCTGTGTCGTCGCGGGGCAAACGTGATAGCAGCTGGTGTAAATGAGGCTCAACACCACCGGCTTGCCGCGAAAATCGGACAGACGCAGCGTGCGCCCATCCGCGGTTTTGAACGCGGCGTCGCGCGGCGCGCGCCCGATCACCGCCTGACTTTGCCGCAGCGCTTCCTTGGCGTCGAACGAGACATCGGTCGCCGCATTCGCGCCGTTCCCCGGAACGTGCGCCCAAGCGCTGGAGCCCAGCGCGAACGCGACGGCTCCGGTCCACAAAAAGCGGCGGGACGCGCGAACGAGACAACTCGCGCGTCCGGGCGTTAAAGGGGGGTTTCGCCGCACGCCGGCAACCGCCCTACTTCATCGGCCAGACTTCGGCCAGATACTTCCAGTTGACGAAGTAGTAGAGCATGAAAGAAGCGAGAAACACGAGCGCCAGCGCGAGCGTCCCGGGAACCGCGATCCCTCCCACGCCGATACCCTCCACGCCCGCCGCCACCCGTGTGGCGATAATCGGCGTCGCGGATTTCGCCGGGCCCTTGCGCTTGCCGAAGAGGATGGTCCCGACGGCCTGCAGGACGAAGAGCCC
>JAJPKH010000217.1 GCA_021323795.1 Acidiferrobacteraceae bacterium
CTGTTCAAATCCTGGATGAAGGAGTCGTCGCCGATCGTAAAGATGTTCGCGTGTTCGCCGCTCACGGCCAGATTGTCGAGCACGATTTCGCAGCCCGGTTTGCGGCCGATCTTCATATCGCCCTGTTTGAGGTCGATATGATCGACCACTTCGTTATTGAGCTTGATGATTAACTTGGCCATTCTCTCCGCTCCACCCTAAGCCCTGTTCTCTCGTTTCGCCGATTGACCGTCTATACCGGCGAGAATCACCGAGACATTGTCCGGTCCACCCTGTTCATTCGCACGATCGATCATGTTCCTGGCCGCCGCATCGAGGTCTCTGCCCGCGTGGCGCAGTATTTCCGCGATCTGTTCGTCGGATACCACGTCCGTCAAGCCATCGGAGCAGAGGAGGTAAAGATCGTCCGGCTGCACGGTGGTAGCCGCGGTATCCGCTTCGATGGTTTGATCGACGCCGAGAGCGCGTGTCACGAGATTTTTGGCGATCGACTGGCGCGCCTCCTCGGGCGTGAATAGCCCACGGTTGACGAGCTCCTGCACGACCGAGTGATCTTTCGTAAGTTGCTCGAGCGCGTCGCCGCGAAACCGGTATAACCGGGAATCTCCCACATGGCCGATGCACAGGCGGTCGCCGGCGAACATTGCGACCACCACTGTCGATCCCATGCCTTTGTACTCGGGGCGAGTCTGCGCCGCTTCGTAAATGGCGGCGTTGGCTTTTTGGATGGCTTCGGCGATGGCCTTGGATTTGTCGGCCGCCTTTTGGCCCGAAGCCGGGCGCCTTTGAGACGAAAAGAATTCGGCGATCGCGTCCACCGCCATGCGGCTGGCGACCTCGCCGGCTTGGTGGCCGCCCATACCGTCTGCAAGAACGGCGAGCCCGAGATCCGACCGTGTAACGATGCAGTCCTCGTTCTCGGCGCGAACCCGGCCCGGATGGGTCAGGCCGCCCATGACGATCGATTTGGCGCTTTTCACCATGGCACGAACCGTATCGAGGGCTGGAAACGATACCTGAGTGGGCGAATCATCGAAGAGCGCGTGCTGCCACAGCTAATCGCGTAGTGCATGCTCGGCTTCCTAATCCTTCCCGAAGTATAGTGGTCGAATAGAGCCGGTAGCCCGCTTCATATACCTAGAATAATACGAAATTCTACTGACAAAGCTATGATCGATTGAATAAAAGTATTTCCAGCAGTTCGGCATAGGTGCCGGCCAGGCGGGCCAAATCTTCAACGGGGATGCACTCGTTGATCTTGTGTATCGTCGCATTCATCGGTCCCAATTCGATGACTTCGGAGCCGGTCGGCGCAATGAAGCGGCCGTCCGAGGTGCCGCCGTCGGTCGAGAGCGTTGGCTCGATCCCGAGCTTATTCCGGATGGCCCGGCGCGCCGCAGCCACGAGAGCACCCTTGCGGGTCAGGTAGGGTTGTCCCGAAAGTTGCCAGTTGATCGTGTACTCGACCCTATGTTTTTCGAAGATGCCTTCTAGGCGCTCCCGCAGCGTGGCCTCGGTCGTGGCCGTGGAAAAGCGGAAATTGCAATTTAGCTCGAGCGATCCCGGTATGACGTTCTCGGCACCGGTTCCGCCGTGAATGTTGGAGATCTGGAAGCTCGTGGGAGGAAAGTCTTCGTTGCCGTTCTCCCATACCGTGCTGGCCAGCTCGGCGAGCGCCGGGGCCAGAGCGTGAATCGGGTTTCGGGCCAGATGCGGATAAGCGACGTGGCCCTGTACGCCGTGGATGACGACCTTGGCGTTGAGCGAGCCCCGGCGGCCGTTCTTGATGACATCGCCGAGCGTCCGCGAGGACGTCGGCTCGCCCACGACGCAATAGTCGATGGCGACGCCGCGTTTTCTCAGCCACTCCACCACCTTCACGGTGCCATTGACAGCCGGGCCTTCTTCATCCGAGGTAAGCAGCAGGCCGACGCTGCCCGGGTGCGCGGGATGGCGCGCGACGAAATCTTCGACCGCCGTGACGAAAGCGGCGACAGCGCCTTTCATGTCGGCGGCGCCGCGTCCGTAAAGTCGGCCCTCTCGCAGGGTAGGGGTGAACGGATCGCCGTCCCAGGCGTCGAGCGGGCCGGGGGGCACCACATCGGTGTGACCCGCGAAAACAATTAGTGGGGCATCTTTTCCGCGTCGCGCCCAAAGGTTCTCGACGTCTCCGAAAGGCAGGTGTTCAATCGCGAAGCCGAGCGGCGCCAGCCGCGCCGCGAGCATCTTCTGACAGCCTTCATCCCGTGGTGTCACGGAGGGACGCCGGATCAGTTCTTTGGCAAGCTCAAGCGTTTTGTCGACCATCGATTCAATTTCTTGTCCGCGATAGTAAAAATAAGCGCGCCTGCCTTCGCTAAATGTCGCGCAGCAGTTCGTTTATCCCGACCTTGCTCCGCGTTTGCGCATCCACCTGTTTGACGATGACGGCGCAATAAAGGCTGTACTTACCGTCCGCTGCAGGCAGGTTTCCGGACACGACCACCGAACCGGCGGGAATGCGGCCGTAGGTGACCTCACCCGTCATGCGATTGTAGATCCGCGTGCTCTTGCCGAGATATACACCCATGGAAATCACCGACCCCGCTTCCACGATGACGCCTTCGACGACTTCCGAGCGGGCGCCGATGAAGCAGTTGTCCTCGATGATCGTCGGTGCCGCCTGCACCGGTTCGAGCACGCCGCCGATGCCGACGCCGCCCGATAAGTGAACGTTCTTGCCGATCTGCGCGCAGGAACCCACCGTGGCCCAGGTGTCAACCATGGTGCCCTCATCCACATAAGCGCCGATGTTGACGTACGACGGCATCAGCACGACGTTCGGGGCGATATACGCACCACGGCGTGCGGTGGCGGGCGGAACGACGCGGAATCCGGCTTTGCGAAAATCCTGCGGCTTGTAGGGACCGAACTTGACCGGCACTTTGTCCCAGTAGTTGGTATAGCCGCCGCGCATAACCGCGTTGTCGTGCAGGCGGAAATAGAGCAGTACCGCTTTCTTCAGCCATTCATTTACGGTCCACTGTCCATGGCGTTTTTCCGCAACCCGCGCCTTGCCCGCGTCGAGCAGCATTATCGCTTTTTCGACGGCCTTCTTAACGTTGGCCGGCGCTTTCTTCGGCGTGATCACCGCGCGGTTCTCGAAGGCATCCGTAATTATTTTTTCTATATCGTTCATGATTTTCTCGGAGTTTTCTTACAGGGATTCGATGAAATTTTTCATGCGCCGCGCCGCCGTAACGCATTCGTCAAGGGACGCAACCAGCGCCATCCGCACGCGATTCGCTCCCGGATCAACGCCGTTGACTTCGCGCGACAAGTAGCTGCCCGGAAGCACCAGGACGTTCTCGCGCGCATACAGCTCCCGTGCGAAGGCCTGGTCGTCGATCGGCGTCTTCGGCCAGAGATAAAAACCCGCCGCCGGCCGATGTACGTCCAGCACCCCGCCGAGTATTCCCAGGACCGCGTCGAATTTCGCGCGGTACAGCTCGCGGTTTTGACGCACGTGGCTCTCGTCGTTCCAGGCCGCGATGCTGGCGGTTTGCGTGGGCGGCGGCAGGGCGCAGCCTTGATAGGTACGGTACTGGAAATATTGTTCGATGATTACCGGATCGCCGGCGACAAAGCCCGAGCGCATGCCCGGCAGATTCGAACGCTTGGAAAGCGAATGGAAGACCAGGCAGTTCCTAAAGTCGCGTAGCCCCATGCCTTGCGCGGCCTGTAAGAGCCCGATCGGAGGGTCGGCTTCGTCGAAATAAATCTCCGCGTAGCACTCATCCGAAGCAATGATGAAGCCGTACCGCTGCGACAATTCGATAATTTGCTTCCAATCTCCATGGCTGAGCACCGCGCCGGTGGGATTGCCGGGCGAACAGATGTAGACGAGTTGCGTTTCGCGCCAAGCCGCCTCGGGCACACCGGCAAAATCCATGCGGTAACCTTTTTCTTCGATGGTGTTCAGAAAGTACGGCTGTGCGCCGGCGAGTAATGCCGCGCCCTCGTATATTTGATAAAACGGGTTCGGCATCATCACGAGCGGCGAGCGCCCATTGCGCGGTTCGATGACGGCCTGCGCGATCGAGAACAGCGCTTCACGCGTGCCGGCCGCCGGCAGCACATGTCGTTCGGGATCGAGCGGATTTTGCTTCAGGCCGAAGCGCCGGTTCGCCCAAGCGGCGATGCTGCGCCGCAATTCCGGCGACGCTCTCGTCGTCGGATAGATCGAAAGTCCGGCGAGGTTCTGCGCGAGCGCTTCCAAAACGAAGGAGGGTGCGGCATGCTGCGGCTCGCCGATCGACAGCCGAATGGGCGCCTTGTCCTCGGGTGGGCTCACACCCTGAAGCAGCGCGGTGAGTTTCTGGAACGGATAAGAATGTAGACCGGCGAGCCGCGCGTTCATGAATTCGATGTTGTGCGTGGAAGCGAAATTATAAGCCACCCCTGAATGCCCTCCAACCAATTGCGGTCATTTTATCCCGCCCTCAGCGTGTTGCTCGGAGCCACGTTCTGGGGCGTGATCTGGTACCCGATGCGCCTTCTCGAAGACCAGGGGCTGGGCGGCATCTGGCTGACGCTCATTCTTTACGCGACTTCGCTGGTCGCGAGTCTTCCGTTTACCTACCGCTCGGCGCGTGAGCTTGTCCGTTCGCCCGGCTGGCTCGCGCTACTGATGCTTTCCGCCGGGTGGACCAACATCGCTTTCGTCGAGGCGGTGCTCGAGGGCAATATTCTGCGCGTGCTGCTGTTGTTCTATCTGTCGCCGCTCTGGGCGACGTTGATGGGACGCGCGTTTTTAGGCGAGCGAATCTCGCGCATCGCCTGGGCAAGTCTGGCTATCGCGATGACGGGAGCGCTCGTGATGTTATGGAATCCGGAAACCGGGGTGCCGTGGCCGGAAGACCGGGCTGATTGGTTCGCCCTTACCGCTGGATTCGCTTTCGCACTCTCCAATGTCGCCACGCGCGCGGTCCAAGACGTGTCGGTCGCCGCCAAAGTCTTGTGCGTGTGGGGCGGCGTTACGGCGATGGCGCTCATCATGATTACCGTCCTCGCCGCGCCCATTCCGCAAATATCGCTCGCCACGTTCAGCGGCGCCGTGGCGCTCGGATTCTTCGGCATCCTGGTGATGACGGTGCTGATTCAGTACGGCGTTACGCGCCTGCCCGTATACCGGGCGGCCGTCATTACGTTTGTCGAGCTCGTCGCCGGCGCTGTTTCGCAAGCGCTCCTGACCGACGAACTGGTGACGCTGCGGGAATGGGGCGGCGGGGCGTTAATCGTGCTCGGCGCGTATCTCGCAGCGAGGGCGTCGAACAAGGACGCCTAGAATCGTGCTCCTCCCCGCAATATCCGCTCGCTCGTTGCACATGGCATTTCTCGCGCGGGTTAGCGCCCGCGAACCACCGCCGCGATGGCGTCGGCGACATAGTCGATGTTACGGCTGTTCAACGCCGCGACGCAGATCCGCCCCGAGCTGACCGCGTAAATGCCGTAATCGCTCTTCAAGCGTTCGACCTGCGCCGCGTTCAGGCCCGTGTAAGAAAACAGGCCGCGCTGACGCGTGATGAAAGCGAAGTCCTGCGGCGTGTTACGCGCCCGCAGTTTTTCCGCCAACGCCGCACGCATGGCGCGGATGCGCTCGCGCATGCCGGCAAGCTCCGCGTCCCATTGCTTGCGTAGCTCGGCATTGCCGAGGACGGTCGCGACAACGGCCGCACCGTGGCTCGGCGGATTCGAATAGTTGGTCCGTATGGTGCGCTTCAGCTGGCTCAGCACGCGGCCTGCTTCGTCCGGATTCGATGTAACGATCGACAGGGCGCCGACGCGTTCTCCGTAGAGCGAGAACGATTTCGAGAAGGAGCTCGAGACGAAGAAGCTCAACCCGGATTCCGCGAACAACCGGACCGCGAAGGCGTCGGGCTCGATGCCTTCGGCGAACCCCTGGTAGGCGATGTCGAGAAACGCGACGAGTCGGCGTTCGCGAACGATCTCGGCGATCTGTTGCCATTGCTCGGCGGTCAAATCGGCGCCGGTCGGGTTGTGGCAGCAAGC
Source organism: Acidiferrobacteraceae bacterium (assembly GCA_021323795.1). Lineage (GTDB taxonomy): Bacteria > Pseudomonadota > Gammaproteobacteria > Acidiferrobacterales > Sulfurifustaceae > JACQFZ01. Next base: position 6,052 of record JAJPKH010000217.1, read on the forward strand.
GTGCAGAACGACGATCGTGCCGGATGAAAGCGTGGCAAGCTTGCTCTTCATTGCCGCGAAGTTCACGCCCTTGCTCGCCGCGTCGTAATAGGGATAGGCGTTAACCGCAAAGCCGGCCGCTTCGAATAACGCGCGGTGGTTCTCCCAGCTCGGATCGCTGATGTAAACCTCGGCCGCCGGCGCCAAGCGCTTCAAAAAGTCGGCGCCCACCTTGAGCGCGCCGGTGCCGCCCAGGCCTTGCACGGTGACGACGCGCCCCGAAGACGTCAAAGAAGAGTTTTCGCCGAACAACAGGCGCTGCACCGCCTGATCGTAAGCGGGTGATCCTTCGATTGGCTGATAGCCGCGCGGCGGCTGCGCTTCGAGGCGCGTTTTCTCGGCCGCTTTAACCACATTGAGCAGCGGAATGCGCCCCTGGTCGTCGTAATAGACGCCGACGCCGAGATTCACTTTGTTCGCGCGCGAGTCGGCGTTGAACGCTTCGGTCAAACCAAGGATGGGATCGCGCGGGGCGAGCTCCACATTGCTGAACAAGGATGTACTCATGGTCTCCATCATTAACCGCGTGTGATCGGAATGTGTCGTGGTTGCGCCGCAACGCGCGCGAGCCACCCGCGTATCGCGGGGTAGGGGGCGAGCGCAAACCCTCCCTCTTCGGCGACGTGCGTGTAAGCGTACAGCGCGATGTCGGCAATAGTGTAGCGCGAGGCGACGAAATAGTGTTGCTTCGTCAGGTGCTGCTCCATCACCGCGAGTGCGTCGCCGCCTCCCTTCTTTTTCAGTTCCAGCATCATCTTGCGCTCGGGCGTTATTTCGATCCCGTGCGTCAACCAATAGCGCGACGTCGCGATGTTCGGTTCGTGGCTGTATTGCTCGAAGAACATCCATTGCAGGACTTGCGCGCGGTCCAGGCGCGCAGCGGGAAGAAACGGCGTGGCCTCGGCGAGATAAAATAGAATCGCGTTCGATTCCGATAAGTGCACGCCATTTTCCAGCTCGAGGGTGGGAATGCGCCCGTTCGGGTTTTTTGCCAGGAACGCCGGAGTGCGCGTCTCGCGTTTGTCGATATCCAGCTCGATTCGTCGATAGCGGAGGTCGAGCTGATGCAGCAGAAGCCGGACTTTGTATCCGTTACCGGACGATAAGTTGTCGTAAAGCGTAAGCATGGCGGAAATCTTGTTTCGACGTGCCATTGTGCGGGTCGCGGGCGGGTGGCGCAACAAAGCGAAGGCGGCAAGTAATCCCGATTCTCGGCGCGATGGAACAATGAAATCGAAACTGTGTTCCAAATCGCATCGTGCAATAGCACGCAATGCGCCTCGCGGAGATGCGTCTTCCCGGCTATCTGCTGTGACCAAGGGTCATATGGCGTCATGGAGTGCAGAAAACGGCACGACCGGCCGAACAGATGAAGTTTCGATCCGGTGTATCGCCGGGGCCTCGACATCGACGCGAGCGGCAAATATCCGGTGCTCGGCTCGACCATCGGCGATCTTTGGACGTCCTAAGATCAAGGCGACGGTGGGAGACCATCTCCGCCCACTTGACGCCGATTTATTGTGTGGGCTTGGTATAGATGAAGTCGGCGGGTTCCGCCGGCCGCCAGGCGGCGTGCACAACGCGCCACTGTTTGTCTTCCTCGGCGAGGCCGAGCTCGAAGCGGTATAAGTTAGCGTTGAAGTCGCCAAGCTCCGCGGGCCGTGTGATCGGGCGCGCCGCCATCGCCACGTACACCACCGCTTGCGCCTGATGGGGCGGAACGAACGTGACGCTGTCGATGCGCGTTAAGAGATGTATCGCTTCGTTGCGAAATAGATAGAGGCGCAGTACTCCTTCGACAGTGCGCCGGTCGCGTCCGTCTTCATCGGCATAGCGCTCGGAGACGTAGCCGCGCAACCGGCTGATATCTTTCTTCTCGGCCGCTTGTTCGGCGCCGGCGATCAGCATACGCACGCGTTGCTCGGGCGTGTC
>JAJPKH010000162.1 GCA_021323795.1 Acidiferrobacteraceae bacterium
ACCTTGGAAAATAGTACATCGGCAAGCCCGGCGCGCGCGGGCGCCCTGGTAACTCTTCGCTTCGCTTTCATGCCCATATTAGGCATGTTAGTGCCCAAATTGGGCATATTCAAGCGGGTGCTATCGGATAGCGCGATGGCACCTGGTGGGCGGTGTTGAGTCATACCCCGGCCTGCTTTCCTTTTCGTCGTCCATGACACCTCGTTGCGGAATCGAACTACGAAAGGTCTGATTAATTCCGTTCGTCCTGAGCCTGTCGAAGGACGGTTCCTGTCATGGTTCGACAGGCTCACCACGAACGGTGGAATCAGACCTTCCCTAATAGCTGCGTACGGCCAAGCGCGATGCCGTTCACGTTTGGATCGTGCCGGCGTGTTTCAGTTGCAGCGGCGACAAAATCGTCAGCGCGTTTCAATTACCGCAAACGTGAACACCCCCTGGACCACGTTCCCCAGTCGCACGTAGTCGAGCGTATCGAACGTGTCCGTGCGCGCGTGATAGTGCGGATTTCGAAAAAATGCGGTGTCGGTCACCATCACGGCTGGAAAACCTTCGTTCCAGAAGCTTTGGTGGTCGGAGAGATCGAAGCCCGGGATCGCGACCAGGGTGTTGATCGAGTGCACGGGCAGCGGTGAGGCGCCGCGCATCGCGGCTTTGAGGCGGCGCGTCTCGCGCCACTCGTTGGTGCGTCCGACGATGGCAATGAAGTTTCCGTGGCTCGGGTAAACGAGCGACAGCCCCGGAAGCGGATACGTTTGGGATGACGGCTCATCGCTGAAGTATCCGATCATCTCGAGCGAGATCATCACTTCCACCGCGCGACCGGACGCGCGCAAGGCGCGCGCATGATGCGCGCTGCCCATGTGTTCCGTCTTGAAGTAAGGCATCTCCTCCAGCGAATAAGCCACGAGCTCCACCGCGCGCGTCGGCGGATGCTTCTGCAGCAGGCGCGCCAACTCGAGGAGTCCCGCGACACCGCTGGCGTTGTCATCCGCGCCCGGGGTGTCGCCGTCGGTATCGTAGTGGGCGCCGATCACAAGCAGCGGTCCATCGCTGGGTCCGTAGGCCGCGATCACGTTGCGAAACCGGCCGGCAGGCGCGGTGACGGCCTGCTCGCTGACCCTCGCCCCGGCCTGCACGAACTCGCCGCGGATATAGGCGGCCGCCGCATCGAGATTGCGTGCGTGCGCAACATTGCGCGGATGAAATTCCTGGGACAGCTTGATGACGTGTTGCTTTAGCCGGTCGGCATCGACGGGCAGAACGTAAGAGGATTCCATCGGCTTAACAGGCTGCACGACGACGGCGAAACAAGCCAGCAGGATGACACCGGCTAGCAAAAGCGAACTCGACCAGACAAGGCGACGTGCAATCATGTTCCGGCGGAGCGGCGACGGCTGGCCCACCTTTTGACTCACGTCGATGGTTCGCCTGCCCCGCCCGCGAGTTTAAACCGCGTCCCGGACGATGCGAGACGGGTTCCGCGCGGCGAAGACGCCTTCCGGGATGTCGCGTGTAACGACACTGCTCGCCCGATGTAGCTCGGCTCGTCACTCAGATAGCCGCGACAAAATTGTGCAAATTGGGCTATTCTTACCAACGTTAAGTAGAAGCAGCTTAACTTCAAAATGTAGAGGGAGTGCCCAATGAGAAAGATTTCCAAAGCCGTCCTTGTTGGCCTGGTCACCATCATCACCACGCTGACCGGATGCGCAACGGAATCCCATCGCGCGCTTGAAATTCAAAAAGTCGCCTCCGCCGGCACATCGTATTCCGGCCCGAGAAGCACCTTGGCGGTCGGCAAATTCGACAATCGCTCGAGCTACATGCGCGGACTATTTTCGGACGGCGTCGATCGGCTTGGCGGTCAGGCAAAGAGCATCCTGATCACCCATCTCAACCAAACCGGCCGCTTTAACGTCCTTGACCGGAGCAATATGGAAGAACTGGCGCACGAAGCGTCGCTTAAGAAGCAATCACAGACGCTCAAGGGCGCTGATTTCATCGTCACCGGCGACGTCGCCGAGTTCGGCCGAAAGGAAGTAGGCGACGCTCAGCTATTCGGAATCCTGGGTAGGGGCAAGAAGCAAATTGCCTATACCAAGGTCGTGCTGAACATCGTGGACGTACAGACTTCGGACATTGTGTATTCCGTGCAAGGGGCGGGCGAGTACGAATTGAGTAGCCGGGAAGTCGTCGGCTTTGGTGGTACCCAAGGGTATGACTCGACGCTGAATGGAAAAGTGCTCGATCTCGCCATGCGAGAGGCCGTCGACCGCTTGGTGGAAAGCGTAGAGCAGGGAAAATGGAAGCCGACCAAATGAAAAAAGTAACGGCAATAAGTTTTTCGCTCGTACTGTCGGTGCTAACAACCGCGTGCGCGACGCAACCGACCATTTATTCCTGGGGGCAGTACGAAAACATCGTATACGACACGTACAATAGTCCGGGGAAATCGGCGCCGGCGCAAGAAATCGAGCGAATGGAGCAGGATTACCAAAAGGCACGCGCGGAAAATAAACCCGTGCCCCCGGGTTTTCATGCGCATCTTGGATATCTTTACTACCAAGTCGGCAAAGCCGACGCGGCGCGTGAGCAGTTCCAGGCCGAAAAAGCGCAGTTCCCGGAATCGGCCGTGCTGATGAACAGACTATTGGCGAGACTCGGAAAATGAAGATAGCCTTCGCTAAATTGAAAGTGCAGGCCTCCCTCCTGCTTCTCGGCTTGGCACTTACCGGCTGCGCAACTACGCCATATGACTACGGCAACTATCGCGCACACTTTCCCCGCTCAATCCTAGTGCTCCCGCCCCTAAACGAAAGCACCGATATCAAAGGGAGCTACAGCTATCTTTCCACCGTCAGTTACCCGATCGCCGAAATGGGGTACTACGTATACCCCATCGTTGTGGTGGACCAAATGCTCAAGGAAAACGGTCTGCCCACCCCCGGTGAAATGCACCAAGCCTCGCTCAAGAAATTGAGAGAAGTGTTCGGCGCGGATGCCGTTCTTTACATCACGCTCAAGGAATACGGGACTAAATTCCAACTCCTCAGTAGCGTTACCCGGGTGATGGCACAAGCTAAACTCGTCGATGCGGTCGCCGGCACCGTGCTCTGGGAAGGAACGCTGGTTGCACAAGACGACGGCGGACAAAATAATTCGGGCGGAGGTATTTTGGGCGCTATCATCAATGCCGCGGTGAAGCAGGCCCTCAACAGCTCCGTGGACCACGCCCACGACGTTTCGCGTTTCGCCAATCGGCAGATGATGAACGAGAACGGGGGTCTGCTTTACGGCCCTTATCATCCCAAGCACAAGCTTTAGTCGTCGCGTTTCGAGACTCTTATTCCCTCTCCGGCGGAAGAAGGGTCTACTCGCTTCTCCTTTCGCGAGAAGGGATGGGTGGAGAGAAATTTTCTGGCGAGTTCGCCCCAGCCTACCGCCTTAAAAGCGATGAGTTGTGCCAAAAATCTCCCCCCGCTAGACTAAAACCCGTTTTTCTTCGGATATGCGGGTGTAGTTCAATGGTAGAACCTCAGCTTCCCAAGCTGATGACGTGGGTTCGATTCCCATCACCCGCTCCACGCCTCCGCTAAAGGAGTCGATTTGCGCAAAGCCCTCAAGATAGGGGCGATCCTGGTCGGGGTCGTCGTTGCCCTCCTCGTGATTCTTGTCATCGTCGCGACGGTCGTCATCGACCCGAACCGCTACCGAGACGACATTATTAAGGTGGTCAAAGACCAAACCGGCCGCGACCTGAAGATCGAGGGCAAGCTCGGCCTGTCGTTCTTCCCCTGGATCGGCCTCGAAACGGGCCGACTGCAATTGTCGAACGCGCCGGGTTTCGGCCCGGAGCCGTTCGCGCTGGTCGATTCCGCCGGCATCAAAGTGCAGCTGCTGCCGCTCTTTCGCAAGCAAGTGGTCGTCGACGCGGTGCGCCTGAACGGGCTCAAGCTCCATCTCGCCCGCGCCGCCGACGGCCGCACCAACTGGGCGGACCTCGCGAAGAGCGAAACCAAGCCTGCGCCGCAGCAGCCGCCGAGCCAGCCCACGGACGCGCGCGCGGCGGCCGCGATCTTCACGGTCAACCGCGTGGAGGTGCGTAACTCCGAGTTCACCTGGCGCGATCAAACTTCGGGTGCCGCCTACGCGGCCAAACGCGTCGAGCTCGCGAGCGGCAACATCCTCGGTTCCACCCCGGTGCCGCTGCGCCTCGCTTTTGATATCGAGAGTGCGAAACCCAAAATCACGCGGCGCGTCGAGCTCGACGCGAAGCTGAACGCCGACCTCGCCGGCGAAAAGCTGAATATTCCGGAGCTGCGCGCGAGCACCGGCGATCTTCAGCTGCGCGCGCAATTACAGGGTACCGAGGTGTTGCGCGATCCGAAGTTCCAGGGCCGCGTGGAACTGCCGCCGTTCAATCTGCGCGCCTTGCTGCAAGAGCTGCAAATTGCCTATGCGCCGACCGACGGCAACGCGCTGAAGAAGGTCGGCCTCGTGGCGCAACTCGGTTACAGCGCGCAGGCGATGTCGGTCTCCGATCTGCGGCTGACGCTTGATGATTCGGCGCTGACGGGGAAGCTCACGGCGCAACGCCAGCCGCGCGCGAGCTACCGTTTCGACTTCGCGCTCGACAACATCGACGTCGATCGTTATCTGCCGCCGAGCCAAAAATCATCGGGAGACGGCAAAGCGGCGGCCGGCAAAGGAAACGCGGAAGCCGTCGTCATTCCGCTCGCGCTATTGCGGGACGCCGAAGCGGACGGGCAATTTCGCGTGCAGAAGCTGAAGGCCTTCGGTATCCGCAGCGAGCAGGTCGTGCTGAAAGTCGCCGCCCACGGCGGGCGGATCGCGCTCGGCCCGAACGAGGCGCGCCTCTACGGCGGCGTGTACGCGGGACGGACCACCCTCGACGCATCGGGCAAAACGCCACAGTTGCGGCTCGAAGAGAAACTTACGGACGTACAGCTCGGTCCGTTTCTCAAGGACGCGCAGCTATTCGATAAATTCAGCGGCGCCGGCAACGTCACGCTGAACTTAACCGGGCAAGGTCTGGATGCGGATGCGATCAAGCGCACGTTGAACGGCTCGGTGGCCGTCGCCGTCAAGGACGGCGCGATCGAGGGCGTCGATCTCGGCAAGATCGAGGCAAAGATCAAGGAAGTGCGCGACCAACCGGGGGGCACGGCCCGGAACCTTTTGACGTCGTTACCCGCCTTCACCCCGTCCGCGGGAGACAAGACGCCGTTCACCAAGCTCCAAGCGAGCGCTGCGGTGAATAACGGCGTCGTGAGTAACAAGGACTTGGCAATACAGGCGTCGCGGCTGAACGTCACCGGCAGCGGCAACATCAATCTCGTGACCGACATGTACGAGAACTACATCTTGCGCGTGAACAATTTTCCGCTGGTGGTGTCGGGGAAGCTGGCGGAGCCGAAGATCAGCCCGGACTGGAACGCGATTGTTAAAGGGCAAACCGAGCAGAAAATCGAGCAAAAGAAAGAAGAAGTCCGCGATATTCTGCGCGAACGCCTGCGCGAGAAATTCAAGCGGTGAGAGCATTCGCGGCGGCGTTGTTGCTGGCCGCCGTCGCCGCAGCGAGCGCCGGCGAGATTCTCGAGACGACGGTGATTCACGAAGACGGCAGATACACCGTGCGTTTCGACGTGCGCCTCGCCGCGCCCCCCGATCGTCTCAAGCACTACCTCACCGACTATGAGCGCTACGCCTCGTACTTCGAATCGGTCAAGGAGAGCCAAGTCCTCGGGCGAACGCCGGAGGGCGAACTGCGCGTACGGCTGCGCCTGCGCGCGTGCGTGCTGTTCTTTTGCCGTACCGTGACCGTGGTTCGCAGCATCAGCGAGCGGCCGGACGGCACCATCGTCGCCCGCATCGACCCGGCGCTGAGCGATTTCCGCGAGGCGACCGAGCAATGGCGCATCGCCGCGGATCAGGGGGAGACGCGTTTGCAATACCGCGCGGAGCTGGTGCCGACGTTCTACGTGCCGCCCCTGATCGGCCCGTGGCTGGTGAAGAACCAGATTCGCAACGCGCTGGAGGCGGGCGCGGACAAGCTCGAAGCGCTCGCGCATGAATAGCGCTCGGATCGGTCCACGGCTGCTGCGCTGGTACGACCGCCACGGCCGCAAGGATTTGCCGTGGAAGAGCGGCGATCCGTACCACGCGTGGCTGTCGGAAGTCATGCTGCAGCAGACGCAGGTCGCGACCGTCATTCCCTACTTCGCGCGCTTCATTAAACGCTTTCCCACGATAAAACGGCTTGCGCGCGCCGACATCGACGACGTGCTGCATTTGTGGGCGGGGCTCGGTTACTACGCGCGCGCCCGTAATTTGCATCGCGCCGCGCAGATACTCGTGGAGGAACACGGCGGCGCGATGCCGCACGATTTCGGCGCGGTCGCGGCGCTGCCCGGCATCGGGCGCTCGACGGCCGGCGCGATCCTCGCGCTCTCCTACGGCAGCCGTCATCCGATTCTCGACGGCAATGTTAAGCGGGTATTGGCGCGCTATCACGCGATCGACGCGCCGCTCAAGGGAAGCGCGATCGAGCAGCAACTTTGGGCGCTCGCCGACCACCACACGCCGCGCGCGCGCGTCGCGGATTACACGCAAGCGATCATGGATCTCGGCGCCACGCTCTGCCGCCGCGGCGAACCCGATTGCCCGCGTTGTCCGTTGCGCGCCGATTGCGCCGCGCGCGCCGCGGGCAATCCCGAAGACTATCCGCGCACGACCGCACGCAAGACCCTGCCGACCCGCGCGGTACAGATGCTCCTGATCCAGGACGCGAAGGGTCGCGTGCTGCTGCAACGTCGTCCGCCCACCGGCATTTGGGGCGGCCTGTGGAGCTTGCCCGAATGCCGTGCGCGCGACATCCGCGCGTGGAGCCGCTCGACGCTCGGGCTCGAGATCGCCCCCGAGCGAAGCTGGGCTCCGCTGCGCCACACGTTCAGTCATTTTCACCTCGATATACACCCGGTGCCGGCGCGACTTCTCTCCGCGACAGCGGCCATGGAGAGCGCCGATACAGTCTGGTATAACTGCCAACGACCGGACGCGCGAGGTGTCGCTGCTCCGGTGAAACGTCTGCTCGATCAGTTGCGAATGAACCCGGGCGACGTGCAAAAGCTGAAGAGCCGTATCCACACGGCCGACACATGATTCATTGGGAAACTGTCTAATGGCGCGCATGGTGAAGTGCGTAAAACTCGGCCGCGAAGCGGAAGGCCTCGACTATCCGACTTACCCGGGCGAGCTGGGGAAACGGATTTGGGAAAACGTTTCCAAAGAGGCGTGGAAGCTCTGGCTGAATCATCAGACCATGCTGATGAACGAATATCGCTTGAATCCGCTCGATCCCAAGGCACGCAAGTTCATCGAGACGGAGATGGAGAAGTTCTTCTTCGGCACGGGCGCGAAGCCGCCCGAAGGTTACGTTCCGCCTAAGCAGTAATTTCCCGTTGCACGAACGCGCGACGCGCTGCCGCGTTCGAAACTCGTACAACCGAATGCGCCGCTGTTTAACGACTGGGTGGTCGCCACGGCTTCCGCTATTATCTGCGCCAGCAAAAGTTCATGCGGGCGGGTCGTTCGAGATATGGCGTCGTTCATATGTGATCCGGCGAAGTTCGTGACCCACCTTATCTACCACCTATCCTTGTCGCCGCCCTGGCGCGGCCGCCGGCGCGGTGATCCCTAGCCATGGAATTCCTCGCACATCTGGAGCTCGGTCTCGAAACCGCCTTCACGGCCGCAAACCTTCTTTACTGCTTGCTCGGCGTTTTCCTCGGCACGCTGGTCGGCGTACTGCCGGGCATCGGCCCGACGGCCACCATCGCTATGCTGCTGCCGACGACGTTCGTGCTGTCGCCGGTGTCCGCGCTGATCATGCTCGCCGGTATTTATTATGGCGCGCAGTACGGCGGTTCGACGACGGCGATCTTGATCAAAGTCCCGGGCGAAGCGTCGTCGGTAGTGACCGTGATCGACGGACATCAAATGGCACGTCAGGGGCGCGCGGGTTCCGCGCTCGCGACGGCCGCTATCGGCTCCTTTTTCGCCGGCTCGCTCGCCACTTTGCTGCTCGCGCTTTTCGCGCCGCCGCTCGCGGCGGTCGGCAGGCAGTTCGGTTCGCCCGAGTATTTTTCCCTGATAGTGCTCGGCTTGGTCGCGACCGTGACGCTCGCGCACGGCTCGCTGCTGCACGCCCTCGGCATGGCGGTCCTGGGGCTGCTCCTCGGGCTCGTCGGCACCGACGTGAACTCCGGGGTGGCGCGCTATACCTTCGGCGTGCCGGCGCTGCGCGATGGCATCGGCTTCGTGGTGGTGGCGATGGGAATGTTCGGCCTCGGCGAGGTGATCGCCAATCTCGAGAACGAGAACGCGCCGGCGCTCGTGACGAAAAAAATCTCGAGCCTCATGCCGAGCAAGGAGGACTTCAAGCGCATGGTGGCGCCGATCCTCCGCGGTACCGCGATTGGCTCTGCACTCGGGGTACTGCCCGGTGGCGGCGCTATTCTGGCGTCATTCGCCGCTTACTCGATCGAGAAGAAATTTTCCAAGCATTCGCGCGAGTTGGGCAAGGGCGCGATCGAGGGTGTGGCCGCGCCGGAATCGGCGAACAACGCCGGCGCGCAAACCTCCTTCATCCCGATGTTGACGCTCGGCCTGCCGTCGAATTCGGTGATGGCGATGATGATGGCGGCGATGATGATTCAGGGCATCCAGACCGGGCCGGGGATCATTGCGCAGCAGCCGCAGCTCTTCTGGGGCGTGATCGTTTCGATGTGGATCGGGAACTTTTTCCTGCTCGTGCTCAACTTGCCGCTCATTGGTATATGGGTGCGCATGATCACGGTGCCGTATAACTTGCTGTATCCGGCGATCCTGGTGTTTTGCGGCATCGGCGTCTTCAGCCTGAACAACACCGAGGTCGACGTTTATTTGATGACATTGTTCGGCCTGCTCGGCTATGTGTTCACCAAGCTCGGCTGCGAACCCGCGCCGCTCCTGCTCGGGTTCATCCTCGGTCCGATGATGGAGGAGCATCTGCGCCGCGCCATGCTGCTGTCACGCGGAAACCCCTTGACCTTCCTCGAGCACCCCATCAGCGCGGTGATGCTGGCGATCGCCGCGGCCGCGCTTGCAATGGTCCTCGCACCCGCGGTGCGCCGCACGCGCGAAGAAGCGTTTCGCGAGTAGGAGAAAAGCACGAGCCGTCATTGCGGGGAACTTTTTGCGACGACGCAACCT
>JAJPKH010000268.1 GCA_021323795.1 Acidiferrobacteraceae bacterium
CGCTCCTCGCTCTACAGGAACAGGCGGCGCGTCTGCATGCGAGCGACGCTTTGCTCGACTACCTTCAATCGCTCATCGCGGCCACCCGCGAAAGCGCGGCGCTGTCGATGGGATTGAGCCCGCGCGGGGGGCTCGCGCTACTTCAAGCGGCGCGCGCCTGGGCGCTCCTCGCCGGCCGCGATCTGGTCGTTCCCGAGGACGTGCAAGCGGTGGCGGAAGCCGTGATTGGCCACCGGGTACGGTTGGCGCCGGATGCCGGCGCCGACGCGGTCGCCTCGTTGTTGAAGAACGTTCCTATCCCCTGATCGCCGTCAGGCGCTCGTTCGATGCTAAATAAATTTTACGGCGCGCTCTCGCAACTCGCGCTGGCGCGCAGCATGCCCGTGTCGCTCGGCAGAACCGCGGTCGGAACATCCCTGCACCGCCGCTCGCTGTACATATTGCCGACGCGCGAAGGGCTCTATTACGGCTTCATGCTCGCCGTCATGTTGGTGGCGGCCGTGAACTACGCGAACGGCCTCGCCTACGCGCTTACGTTTTTGCTGGCGGCGCTCGGAATGGTCGCGATTCTGCATACGCACCGTAATCTCACCGGCCTGCGTCTCTCGGCCGGCCCGGCCCCGCCGGTCTTCGCCGGCGCGCCGGCTCGCTTCACGGTTATTGCGCACAACGACAGCGGTCTTGCGCGTCTTGCGGTCGACATCGCCTTGGGAGGACAGACCGGACGCGTCGATGTGCCGGGGCAAGGTATCGCGGTGCACGAATTTACCGTCCCCTCGCGCGTACGCGGGTATCTGCAAGCTCCGCCGGTACGATTGAGTACGCGTTTTCCGCTCGGACTGTGGCGTGCGTGGTCGCGTCCCTTGGCGCTTTCCGCACGATGCCTGGTGTATCCGCGACCCGGACCGGAGCGCGCGCTGCCCGAAACGCCGAGCGTGCTCGCGGGGCGCGAGTTCGCGCGCAACGCCGACGGCGAGGATTTCGCCGGACTGCGTGAATTTCGGCACGGTGATCCGATGCAGCGGGTGGCATGGAAGAAGGTCGCCGCCGGCAAGGGGTGGTATACCAAACAATTCGCCGCACCCGCAGGTCAGGTGGTATGGCTCGATTGGGACGCATTGCACGGCCTCGACGAAGAAGAACGCCTGAGCCAGTTGTGCCGTTGGGTCCTCATGGCGGAGCAGCAAAGTCTCGCCTACGGCTTGCGTCTGCCCGGGTTGGTGCTGACGCCGGCGAGCGGCGCCGCACATCGAGATCATTGTCTCGAACGCCTCGCCTTATTCCAATGGCAATGATCACGAGCGCCGCGGCGCCTGAGCCTACTGCCCCGACATCGACCGCCGCCGACTGGCTGGTCGGCTCCGCCATCATTGTCATCGCCCCGCTGCTGCGCGAATTGCCCCTCTGGGTCAGTGCCGGGTATCTGGTCGCTGTTGCGTGGCGCTTCCTGCACACCCACTGGCGATGGCATCAGCCGGGGCGTCTCACCCGCTGGGCGCTCGCAGTGCTTACTGTGGTCGTGGTGTATCGCTATTACGGCACGTTACTCGGGCGGGAGCCGGGCGTCTCGCTGCTGGTGCTGCTGACCGGCCTCAAGCTGCTCGAGCTCCGCTCTCTGCGCGACGCGGCGCTTGCGGCAATGCTGTTGCTGTTGATCACGCTCGGGAGTGTTCTATACGACACCTCTCTGCTGCTCGGACTTTACACGGTCGGCGCCGTTGTCGCGGTGACGGCGGCGTTCGTGCGGCTGCAGCATCCCGGGTTGCCGCCGATGCGAATCGCGCGATTCGCGGCTCTCATCGTCGCCCAGGCGGTACCGCTTATGCTCGTCGCCTATTTTCTGTTCCCGCGCCTACCCGACGCCTTGTGGGGAATGCCGCCGTCCGACAGCGAAGCAATCACGGGCATGCCCGATCAAATGCGGCCGGGAAATATCAGCGCGCTGAATACGTCCGACGCGGTGGCGTTTCGCGCCTACTTCGAGGAAGGACCGCCGCCGCCGAATCAGGAGCTCTATTGGCGCGTGCGCATATTCTGGGATAGCGATGGACGCGCGTGGGAAGAAGGTCCGCCCTTATTTGCGCGCGACGTTCTGCGCGTTTCCGGAGAGCCGGTGAACTACCGCCTGGTGGTCGAGCCGAGCGACAAGAAATGGCTCCCGGTTTTAGATGTCCCGACCGAAGCGCCGAGCGATCTACGATCGCGCGCGGGCTTTATCTACGAAACGGCGCGCTTGCGGCACGAGCGTCAAACCTACGATTTCACTTCCTATACGCGTTATCGGACGGCATCGCTGAGCGAGGTCGAGCGCCGGCGCGCGCTCGCGCTTCCGCCGTCAACGAGCGAGCGCGTACGCAAGCTCGCAGCCACGTGGCGGACAAGCGCCAAAGGCGACATGGGTACGGTACGAGCCGCGCTCGCGTACTTCAACCAGGAATCCTTCTTCTACACGCTGACCCCGCCGCCCTTGCTCGGGCGCGATCCCATCGATGAATTCCTGTTCGAGACGCGCCGCGGATTCTGCGAACACTACGCCGCCGCTTTCGTGACCCTGATGCGCGCGGCGGGCGTCCCGGCGCGCGTGGTAGTCGGCTATCAGGGCGGCGTCTACAACCCGACCGGTAATTACCTGATCGTGCGCCAGGCTGACGCGCATGCGTGGTCCGAGGTCTGGCTGGACGGCGCCGGCTGGACGCGCGTCGATCCCACGTCCGCCGTCGCGCCCACGCGCATCGACTACGGCATGGACGGCTTGCGGCGGCTGAGCTCGCAGGGATTGCCGTTCAATTCCGCAGCCGCAGCGGCGGTGCTGCGCGCCATGCAGCTGCCCTGGATCGAGCGTGCCTGGCTGCGGACGCGCCTCGCGTGGGACTACTTGAACTTCTCGTGGTACCTGTGGGTCGGCGACTACAGTCTCGAACGCCAGACACGCTTTCTCGCGCTGATCGGACTTACCGAATGGTCAGTGCCGGTCATGGTTCTGATATTGATGCAGTTGATTCTCCTCTATGCGCTGCTTCAGCTGCGCCGTCGGCGCCCGCCGCGCTCGCGCGACATCATCAAGCGGCATTACGAAAAATATTGTCGCAAGCTCGCACGCGTCGGAATCGAACGCCGGCCGAACGAAGGACCGCTCACGTTCGCGGAGCGCGTACGCGCGCAGCGTCCCGATCTCGCCCCGGCGATCAACGAGATCAGCGAATGCTATATCGCGCTACGATACGGATCGCGCGGCGGCAAAGAAGAAGTGCGGGCCCTCGCCCGGGCAATCGCCGGCCTGCGCGCGTAGCTTCTTAGGCGCTGCGGTGCCCGTTAAGCGTTACTTGCCGATGCAAAAACTTGAGAAGATGCGGCTCAGCAAATCCTCGGAAGTGAACTCGCCGGTGATTTCGCCGAGCGCTTGTTGGGCGCGCCGTAAATCTTCCGCGAGCAGTTCGCCGGCTCGATGGTCCGCGAGCTGACGCTGTCCGCGCGTAATAAAGTCCCGCGCGCGCTCGATCGCATCGATATGCCGGCGTCGAGCGATGAAATCGCCTTCCCCCACCGGCCGAAACCCCATGCAGTGCTTGAGATGCGCGCGCAGTTCCTCGAGGCCGGCGCCTGTCTTCGCCGATACCGCGATCGAGGCCGCGTCGCCTCCGACTGTTCCGGGTGCTCGGCCGGTGAGATCGATCTTGTTGTAAACCCGAGTGCGGGGAATTTCCGCGGGAATGTATTGTTCGATATTCACCTGATGTTCCGGTGCTTCGCCGTCGTCGATAACGACGAGCACGCGGTCGGCCTGGGCGATGGCCGCGTGCGCGCGTGTTACTCCTTCTTGTTCGACAGCGTCGCTTGCGCGACGTAGGCCGGCGGTATCGAGCACGCGCACGGGCATGCCGTCGAGATCCATATGCATGCGCACAATATCCCGCGTGGTCCCCGGCGTGGGACTGACGATCGCCGCGTCTTCCGCCGTCAATGCGTTCAACAAGCTCGACTTTCCGGCGTTCGGCGCTCCCGCGAGCACGATCGTCATTCCGGCCTGCAACACCGAACCTTGACGAGCGCCGGCAAGCAACGCGTCGATGCGCGCATGCGCGGACGAAAGCTCCGAAGAGATACGTTCGTCGGACAGAAAATCGATTTCCTCTTCCGGAAAATCGATTGCGGCTTCGACGTAGGTCCGCAATTCGATCAACGCCATCACGATGGCGCGAACCCGGCGGGAAAATTCCCCGGTCAATGAGCGCAGCGCCGATCGGGCGGCAGCTTCCGAACCGGCGCTGATGAGATCCGCGAGTGCCTCGGCTTGAACGAGATCGAGTTTGCCGTTCAGAAATGCGCGTTCGGAAAATTCGCCCGGCCGGGCCAAGCGTGCGCCGAGCCCGACGACGCGCTTGAGCAGCATGTCGACCACGATCGGCGCGCCGTGCGCGTGTAACTCGAGCACGTCCTCGCCGGTATAGGAATGTGGCGCGGGGAAAAAAAGCGCGATGCCCTCGTCGATCGCCCGTCCTTCGGCGTCGCAAAATCTGCGGCGCGCCGCCAGTCGCGGAGCCGGCATATCGCCAAGCACCGCATGGGCGATTGGCCGCGTCATCGGACCGGACACGCGCACCACCGCCATCCCGCCGACCCCAGGTGGCGTGGCCAGGGCAGCGATCGTGGTGGGCGAGGAAATCACGGGCTAAGCGTCAACCGCCCTTCGCGACCATTACGCGGTTGATATTCCATTGCTGCAGTATGGAGAGGATGTTGTTGACGACCCAGTACAGCACCAATCCGGAAGGGAAGAACAGAAACATTGCGGTAAAAGCCACGGGCATCACCATGAAAATGCGCCGTTGAATCGGATCGGGCGGTTGCGGATTGAGCAACTGTTGTGCATACATGGTGACGCCCATCACGAGCGGCAGCACAAAATAGGGATCCGGGCTCGAAAGGTCGCGGATCCATAATACGAAGGGCGCCTGCCGCATCTCGACACTCTCGAGCAACACCCAATAGAGCGCGATGAATACCGGGATTTGAATGAGAATGGGCAGACAGCCGCCGAGCGGGTTGATGCGCTCGGTCTTGTATAATTCCATCATCGCCTGATTGAGTTTTTGGCGATCGTCGCCGTAGCGCTCCTTGAGGCTCTGCAGTTTGGGCTGGAGCTTCTTCATCTGCGCCATCGATTTGTAGCTGGTGGCGGACAGCGGGTAGAAAGCGAGCTTGATCAGCATCGTCAGAATGATGATCGACCATCCCCAATTGCCGACTCCACGGTGAATGAACGACAACAACCAAAAGAGCGGAGCCGAAATTACCGTTAGCCAGCCGTAATCGACCGTCAGCTCGAGGCCGGCGGCAACCTGTGCCAGATGGTTCTGATCCTTTGGTCCAACATAAAGCCGTGCATGCAAGCGGCCGCTTTGCGCCGGGGCGATCGTCGTTGGCGTTAAGTCTTTTACACCAATGACGTAGCGTTGGTTCGGCAACACGTCGCTGTAAAATTGCGTGCGATCTTCCGCCTCGGGAATCCAGGCTCCGACGAAATAATGCTGCAGCATGGCGACCCAACCACCCGTTGTCTCCACATTCAACGGCTTGGCGGCCATGTCCGCAAATGTCACTTTCCGGTACTTGTGTTCTGGCGTGTAGTAGGCACCGCCGGTGTAGGTCGGCAGAGAAAACATGCCGCCCTGCTCCACGTAGGAATGCTGGAATTGGCCGTAGAAAAACCCGCTCCACTCCTTGGAAGTACGGTTCTCGACTAGATACTCGATGTCAACGACGTAAGCACTGCGGTGAAAAATGAGCGTCTTGACATAGCGAGTGCCATCGGGACCGCGCCACACAAGCGGAACGCGCAATTCATCCTTTCCCGGTTCCAGAGAATAATGGGTGTTCTCGGCCGAATACTGAACCTTATGCGTGGGATATTCGGTGCCATGGCCGATCAAACCGGTTTGGGCAATGAAAAGGTCTTTGTCCGATTCCCGCAGCAGTGGGAACGGTTCATTCGGGCGATCTACCGAGACCGGATGTTTCAACAGCCAAACCCAGCGCAGATCGCCACCATCCGTATCGATTTCTGCCTTGATTACGTCGGTAGCGACTACTAATCGCTGGCCCCGTTGCAAGGTGGCGGTAGGAGAAACGGCGGGGGCCGTTGGCGAGGCACCTGGCACCGTGGGCACCGACGTTTCCCGACGGGATTCGGCTCTCTTTGCTTGCTCCGCGGTTGAAGCGGCGGGAGTCGATGCACGCTGCTCCTCCTCCCAAGCCTGCCAGATCATCATCAGGATTAGGCCAAGCGCCAACAGCAACACGAGCCGGTAGTTATCCATGGCGCTTGGCCGAAGCGAGCGGGGGCACGGGATCAAAACCTCCGGGATGCCAGGGATGACAGCGAACCACGCGCCATGCCGCTAGCGCGCTACCGCGGAGCGCCCCGTGTGAGTCAATCGCTTCAAGCGCGTACGCGGAGCAGCTGGGATAAAACCGGCACTGCCCACCCCAGAGTGGGCTTAGCAAATAACGATACAGCTTAAGAAGTTGGACCAGCGCGTATTTCATTTAAGAGCAAGGCGCTGCCAGTGGGCTTGAAGCGAGCGCGCGAGCGCGCCCTTTTCCGCCGTGGATGCGGGAGGTTGTGCAACCACTACAATGTGCAGTCCTTGGAGCATCGCTTGGTGTAATCGAAAGGATTCCCGAACTTGACGCTTGATGCGATTGCGCGCTACCGCTTTCGGCGAAACACGTCGTCCAACCACGGTGCCGATACGCCCCTCGCCGTCGCATCTGCACGCGCTTACGCTGAAAAAAGGGTCTCGCGATTTAATACCGCCGCGACGGACAGCAATGAAGTCGGCCGACCGACGTAAGCGTTGCGTGCGCGGCAGCCCGAGGGGCGCGCGCTTCAATGGATTAGGCGCTCAGGCGGGCCCGGCCCTTCGCGCGACGGGCTTTGATGACGGCGCGCCCGCCGACGGTACGCATGCGCGCCCGAAATCCGTGGGTGCGCTTTCGTTTCAGCACGCTTGGCTGGTAAGTACGTTTCATGTCAAGTTCTCTCGGTTTCGGTTTGCACCTACGGGACCGTATGGGGCGCGCAACGTTACTTTCTTCCGGCCGCCATTGTCAATTGCGCCGAGCATCGATTCGCGCCGCGCTGGTCCGCTTACTCTGGAACGAGGCGAGGTTAAACGCTAGACTCCCCGTCCCTCCCATTTGCACCCTATTGTCATGAGCGCCGTGATGTCGACGTTAAGTCTCTGGCAGAAATGCCTCGGTCGGCTCGAGGAAGAACTTCCGCCGCAGCAGTTTAATACATGGATACGGCCACTTCAGGCGGCACAGGAAGGAGACTCTCTTCGGCTACTGGCGCCCAACCGATTCGTTATGGAGTGGGTGCGAGACCGTTTCTTAACGCGCATCGGAGAACTGGTGAGCGAATATGGCGGCGCGGCCGGATCAAAAGTCACGGTCGAGGTTGGCAGCCAAATTAGGCGTGCCGGAGACAGCGAATCTGCCCCATCGTCCCGAACAGCGGACACCAATCGAAAGCGCGGCCCGATGTTGGGGAGGTTGAATCCGGAGTTCACTTTCGAAATGCATGTTGAGGGCAAGTCGAACCAAGTCGCGCGCGCGGCGGCTCGCCAGGTCGGTGAGAACCCGGGGGCCGCGTACAATCCACTTTTTATCTACGGTGGAGTGGGTTTGGGGAAAACGCACCTTATGCAGGCAGCGGGAAACCTAATGCTTGCGCGTCGCGCAAATGCGGACATTGCTTATGTGCATTCTGAGCGCTTTGTGGCCGATATGGTTAAGGCGTTGCAGCACAACACGATTAACGACTTCAAGCGTCTCTACCGCGGTCTGGATGCGCTGTTGATTGACGATATTCAATTTTTCGTGGGGAAGGAACGTTCCCAGGAAGAGTTCTTCCATACATTCAACGCCTTAGTAGAGGCTGGGCGCCAGGTAATCATCACTGCAGATAGATTTCCCAAGGAACTTACAGGCGTGGAGGAACGACTCATCTCGCGCTTCGGGTCGGGTCTTACGGTCTCAATTGAACCGCCAGAGCTGGAGACGCGGGTCGCGATTTTGATTAATAAAGCCAAACAGGAAGGTGTGGATCTCTCCGAAGACGTTGCGTTTTTCGTGGCGAAGAGGGTTCGTTCCAACGTTCGCGAACTGGAGGGCGCGCTACGGCGGGTATTGGCCAGCGCCTTCTTTACCGGCAAGACTGTCGATATTGAACTCGCCAGTGATAGTCTCAAAGATCTGTTGAGCTTCCAAGAACGGCTAGTAACGGTCAACAACATTCAAAAGACGGTAGCCGAATATTTCAAGATTCGTATTGCCGATCTCCATGCGAAAAGCCGCTCCCGGCAGGTCGCTCGGCCGCGCCAAATCGCAATGGCTTTAGCGAAAGAACTTACTGACCACAGCCTACCGGAAATCGGCGAAGCGTTCGGTGGTAGGGACCACACCACCGTCCTTCACGCGTGCCGGAAAATTAGCGACTTGGTAAGTAAGGATGCTCGAACACACGAAGACTACAATAACCTGTTGCGTATATTAACGACATAGCCGGTGGATTACTTGTGCATGCTTTCTGTATTCACTTTTTCGTATTCCTTATCCACAAGCTTAATCTGATCTACCTACAGGATAGGCATCTTGTCAAAGATCCATCAGGAAAATAATTCACGCCATAACTAAGACAGATCGGAAGTTATCTACATTTGATCGATACCTTAATTACAATAACAACACTACATCTTATTTAACAACTCAGTACAGACGATCGAATTTTTTCTCAGCGATGCAGATTCAACTCCAGAGAGAGGCCCTGCTAAGACCCATTGGGATAGTGGCTGGTGTAGTAGAGCGCCGCCAGACGCTTCCTATTCTCTCTTATATTTTGCTTAAGGCGGCCGATGGAAAAATTTCCTTTACGGGAACAGATCTCGAAGTAGAAGTGATCGCCACCGCTGAGGGCCAAGTAGAAAGGCCAGGCGAAATTACTGTACCCGCACGAAAGCTCTTCGATATTTTAAGAGCGCTTCCGGAAGGCATGGCCGTAATGCTTTCCAAGCAAGGGGATAAAGTTGTCGTTAAAAGCGGAAAGAGTAAGTTCAGTTTGTCGACCCTCTCGCCCGCGGATTTTCCAAAAGTCGAGACGCTCGACTTTAAGCAAGCACTTACTATCGAAAGGTCAACGTTAAGACGCGTTTTTGAGCGGACCGCCTTTTGTATGGCTCAGCAGGATGTCAGGTACTACTTAAACGGGCTGTATCTCGAGATCAGTGGTAAGCGACTTCGTGCAGTAGCCACGGATGGCCACCGAATGGCGATTACGGAGGCCCAGTGCATCGGCGAAGAAGCCCCGAGCGTGCAGATCATTTTGCCTCGAAAGGGGGTACAAGAAATAAGTCGTTTGCTCGCTGATGACCACGAATCCGTAGGATTTCAGATCGGACCCAATCACGCACGGCTGAACGTTGAGAATTTGCTGTTCACCTCGAAATTGATTGATGGCAAGTTTCCTGACTACACCAAGGTCATTCCCAACAACCAAAGTAAGGCGGTACTACTTCAACGGCAAGCCTTTCGGGAGGCATTGGGGCGGGTTTCGATCCTAGCCAATGAGAAATACCGCGGAATCAGGTTGAACTTAGAGCATGGGTGTTTGCGGGTGAGCGCACACAACCCTGAGCAGGAAGAGGCGGTCGAGGAGGTTGAGACAACCTATGCCGGCGAAGCACTCGAGATAGGTTTCAATGTTAATTACCTTATCGAGGCCACTAATGCCATCGCTTCCGACGAAGTAGTTCTTGGTCTCAACGATGCCAACAGCAGTTGTACTTTGCGCGCGGCTGATGATCAAACTACAAAATATATCGTAATGCCGATGCGCCTATAAGTCTAGTTTCACGTGAAACCCACCTTTACGTTTCACGTGAAACACCGCTTACCGTATTCAGTCACTTAGATCCCCGCCGCGTGTAGGGAGAATGGTAAAATACGCCCAGATGGATCCTGCAACTCCGCCTTCTCGACCGCCTTCATATGATTCCAGCAGCATCCAAGTCCTCAAAGGGCTGGAGGCTGTACGGAAGCGTCCCGGAATGTACATCGGCGATACCGACGATGGCACGGGCCTGCATCACATGGTTTTCGAAGCGGTCGATAATTCGGTTGATGAAGCGCTCGCGGGTTTTTGTACAGACATTAGGGTAACCGTTCACAGCGACGGGGCAATTACCGTATCCGACAACGGGCGTGGCATACCGACCGGAATTATTCCCGAAGAGGGACGATCGGCAGCTGAAGTCATCATGACTGTACTGCACGCTGGGGGAAAATTTGATCAAAATTCCTATAAAGTTTCGGGGGGTCTTCACGGCGTAGGAATATCGGTTGTAAACGCCCTATCTGAAAGCTTAGAACTCACGATTCGTCGTGATGGCGCCATTTATAAACAGAGTTACGCGCTTGGCGAGCCGTTAGCACCCTTGGCGGTAACCGGAAAAACATCCGAAACCGGAACAGACGTACATTTCCGGCCAAGTCCGACCATCTTTAGTAATACGGCATTTCAATACGACATCTTGGCAAAGCGCCTGAGGGAACTGTCGTTTCTAAACCCGGGCGTGCGCATCACTCTTCGCGATGAACGATCTTCGAAAGAGGATGTGTTTGAATACAAAGGCGGGATAGCGGCGTTCGTAGAGCACCTCAACCGTAGCAAAACACCATTACACACCAAAGCTATCTACATACGCGCCGAGCGGGGTGCCACAGTTATCGAACTGTGCATGCAATGGAATGACTCTTACCAGGAAAATATTTATTGCTACACGAATAACATACCGCAGCGGGATGGCGGCACACATTTAGCTGGACTGCGGGCCGCTATGACACGTACCCTCAATCATTATATTGAAACATCGGGGCTGGCAAGGAAGGAGAAAATCGTCACAACTGGTGACGACGCCCGAGAGGGCCTGACGGCCGTTCTCTCCGTGAAGGTACCCGACCCAAAATTTTCTTCGCAGACCAAAGAAAAATTAGTGTCGTCGGAAGTAAAGGGTGTCGTCGAATCCGTCGTCAACGAGAAACTCGAAGAATTCCTGCTGGAGAACCCAGCGGATGCCAAAGCGATTGCCTTAAAGATCATTGAAGCGGCCCGCGCCCGCGAAGCGGCCCGCAAAGCCCGCGACATGACGCGTCGTAAAGGTGCGCTGGATGTCGCCGGATTGCCGGGGAAGCTGGCGGACTGCCAAGAACGCGACCCAGCGCTCTGTGAACTTTATATCGTAGAAGGCGATTCCGCTGGCGGCTCGGCCAAGCAGGCACGAGACCGTCGCAACCAAGCCGTACTTCCACTAAAAGGGAAAATCCTTAATGTCGAGCGCGCCCGGTTCGATCGGATGCTAACTTCCGCCGAGGTCGCAACGTTGATTGCCGCTTTGGGTACGGGGATAGGGGAGGGCGAATTCGACATAAACAAGCTGCGTTACCACCGCATCATCATTATGACGGATGCGGACGTTGACGGTTCGCATATTCGCACGCTGCTGTTGACGTTCTTCTTCAGGCAGATGGTCGACCTGATTATGCGTGGACACATATACATAGCGCAACCGCCGCTTTACAAGGTCAAGCACGGTAAGCAGGAGCGGTATCTGAAGGACGACGGCGAACTTCAGGAATACCTATTGACCGTCGCGCTGGATAGTGCCGCTCTAGCGCTTGCGGATGGCAGGACCATTAGCGGGAATGAACTTGCGGATCTGAGCCGGCGCCACCTGGCTGTTCAGGAAAACATAAGGCGCCTCTCCCGTCGGTATGATGCGAAAGCCCTGCAGAAGTTGGGCTATCTCGCAACGGTACGCACGGAATCGCTCAAGGACCCCGTATTTGTTCGTCGGTGGGTCAGTGAATTACAAGCTCGCGTGAACGACGATCCAACGGGTGCGGTGCGTTTCGAGATTGACGGCGCGCTGAACAGCAAAACTTCGCTTTATGAGATCAAGGTGACTCGGTACGAGCACGGCAGCAGTATTGCATCGCGTTTGGACGGCGATTTTTTTGGGAGCCCAGACTACGCGGCCATGCGTGCATTGGGCGAGCAGTTGGCCAAGTTGTTTAGTGGCGCAGTGACGGTACGCCGGGGCGAGCAGAGCCAGATAGCAATGAGCTTTGATAGCGCGCTCGACTGGTTGCTCGGCGAAGCCCGACGCGGACAAACTATTCAACGTTACAAGGGCTTGGGTGAGATGAACCCGGAGCAGCTGTGGGAGACGACCATGGACCCGCGCTCGCGCCGGTTGCTTAAAGTAAGTGCGGACGACGACGTGGCGGCGGGAGAGGTCTTTAGCATGTTGATGGGCGATCAAGTCGAGCCCAGGCGAGAGTTCATCGAGAAGAACGCTTTGCTGGTATCGAACCTCGATATTTAGCGCTCCGATTCCGCTAATGAAGGGTGCGCGGAACACTCAGCGTGAAAGGGGGAATTTCTGCATCGAACTTAGTTCCGTCATCAGCTTCCATTTGATAGCTGCCTCGCATTATTCCCACGGGCGTCTCTAATATTGTTCCACTCGTGTACTCGAAGCTCATGCCGGGAACAAGATATGGTTGTTCGCCTACTACTCCTTCACCGCGAACCTCCTGAGTCTTTTGGTTCGCGTCCGTAATTACCCAGTGTCGCGTGAGCAGGCGGGCCGGGATTTCGCCGGCGTTGGTGATCGTGATTGTGTAGGCAAAAACATAGCGGTTACTCTCCGGCGCCGACTGCGCGGGCACGTACGTGGTTTTTACCGTCACCTCTATGCTGTGTTTCTCATCTTTCATGCGAAGGCTCGATCCTGCGCGCACCGAAATTGTGCCGTGGTGCTAACGCTTTTGCACGCTTTAACAGCCGGGTTGGCAACCAACGCTAAAGAATTCGCGTACGCCACCGGCCAGGCGTATCGCCGTAAGTTCCCGGCCCCATAGGCAACCGGTATCCAACCCGAGAACGCCGTTGTCATCGGCGTGCTTTCCCAAGAGAGACCAATGACCAAAAACGATTTGTTTTCCGCGGGTCTGTCGCTGGGGCACCGAGAACCAAGGGATTAAGGGGGCCGGCTGGGATCCTGGCGGACCTTTGTGTGCGTAATCAACGCGACCGTCGGGGTAACAAAAACGCAATCGTGTAAAAGCATTCACGATAAAGCGCACTCGGTCCCAGCCGCTTAGATCATCACTCCAGCGATCAGGCTTGTCGCCGTACATCTGAGCATAAAAGGCGCCGGCGCCCGAACTAATGACGGCCTCCGCTTGGTGGGCACACGCTTCAGCTGCGGTTGTATCCCATTGCGGTAGCACGCCCGCATGGACAAGGAATATGTTTGCTTCCCGGTCGTGGTGCAGGAGCGGGAGTCTCATAAGCCAGGTGAGCAGTTCGTCCCGATCGGAAGCTTCCAGGACATCGCTAAATGTATCGCTCGACCGCAGCGGATAAGCGCCGGCTGCAACGGCGAGAAGGTGCAGGTCGTGATTACCAAGCACCGATACAGCTCGATCCCCTAACCCGGCGACGAAACGGAGCACGTCGGCGGACCGGGGACCGCCGTTTACTAAATCACCGGTAAACCACAGCTGGTCGCTGGCCGGATCAAACCGAATCTTGTCGAGGAGCCGCCGCAGGCTATCGTAACAACCTTGGACGTCCCCAATAGCATATAGCGCCATTAGGCGAGGCGTACTACATCATGTGTTCCGACCTTATAGGCCGAGACGCTCCCATATCGTGCACGTCGCGCCGGCCCGATTTAGCGTGTAGAAGTGAAGGCCTGGAGCTCCACCGGCGAGCAATTTGCGACAAAGTTCGGTGGTTACGTCGAGTCCGAAGGCGCGTATGGCCGCAATGTCATCGCCGTAGCTTTCCAAACGTTTCCGGATCCAGCGCGGGATTTCTGCGCCGCATGCGTCCGAAAAGCGCGCGAGTTGTTTGTAGTTCGTGATCGGCATAACACCGGGAACGATCGGAATGTCGATCCCCAGCTCTTCACATTCATCGACAAATCGAAAATACGCGTCGGCGCTATAAAAATACTGCGTGAGAGCAGAATTGGCGCCGCACCCGACCTTGTGCTTGAAGTGACGCAGATCTTCTTCGGCGCTTGCGGCGCGGGGATGTACTTCGGGATACGCGGCGACTTCGATATGAAAATCGTTCCCGGTCTCTGCGCGGATTAATTCCACCAATTGATAGGCATAACGAAACTCGCCGGGCGACGCCATGCCGGAAGGCAGATCACCGCCGAGCGCGACGATGTGACGGATACCAAGCGAGTGATACGCGCGCAGCTGTTCCACCAGACTCGCGCGCGTACCGCCGACACACGACAAATGCGGCGCCGCGTGAAACCCCTCCGCCATGAGCGCTTTCGTTGTTTCGTAAGTCCCGTGGCGAGTAGAACCGCCGGCGCCATAAGTAACCGAGACATAGTCAGGTTTGAGCTGCAGGAGCTGCCTGCCAGCTTCACGCAAGTTAGCGCTCGCTTCTACCCCTTTTGGCGGAAAAAACTCAAAACTAAAGACACGGCGCGGCTTATGGTGCGCGTTCATCTTCATACCATTTGAGCCACTTGAGCTGCGAATTCATGGACGCTCGCCCGGGCGAAACGAGTGCCGCTTAGTACCGGTAGTGCTCCGATTTATACGGACCGCCTTTAGGTATCCCTATGTAGCGCGCCTGTTCATCCGTCAGGTCCGTCAGCATGGC
>JAJPKH010000191.1 GCA_021323795.1 Acidiferrobacteraceae bacterium
AAAATAAGCTCGCTCGCGAAATGCACCGTCACCGCCGCGCGCGCCCGCTCGGTGCTCGCGCTCGCCCGCGCCGTGAGCGGCGGTCGGCTTTCGCTCGCGCCCGGCACGCACACCGAAACCGCCGTGGAGCAACTGCGCTCGCTGCCCGGCATCGGCGAATGGACCGCGCAGTACATCGCCATGCGCGCGCTCGCCTGGCCGGATGCATTCCCGCATACGGATTACGGCGTCATGAAGGCGCTGCGCGAAAAGAATCCGAAGCGCGTGCTGGCCACGGCGGAAGCGTGGCGCCCCTGGCGCGCTTACGCCGTCATGCACTTATGGCAATCGCTCAAATAGAGGAGATGACAATGCGCTATTCCGTTTCGTACCAAAGCCCGCTCGGCGAGATGCTGCTCGTCGCAAGCGCCGATGCATTGGTCGGGCTTTACTTTGTCGGACAAAAATACTTTCCGCGCCTCGACCATCGCTGGCAAAAAAATCCGGACCTCGCGCCGTTGCGCCAAACCATAAGCGAGCTGGATCGCTATTTTTCCGGCGAACGCATGCGCTTCACGGTTCCGCTGGGTCCCTTCGGCACGCCGTTTCAGCGCGCGGTATGGAACGCCATCGCATCGGTCGAGTACGGGGAAACCATCACCTACGGCGAGCTCGCCCGCCGCGCCGGATGTGCCGGTAACGCGCGCGCCGCCGGCGCCGCCACGGGACAAAACCCGATCGGCGTTATCGTGCCCTGCCACCGCATCATCGGCGCCAATGGGAAATTGACCGGCTACGCGGGCGGGCTCGACAAAAAGCAGGCGCTGCTCGCTCTCGAGTCCGGATATCGGCAGCACACACTGACGATCGCGGAAGCCCCCGCAGAACCGCGCGCCTGGGCGGACGCGAGCGCGCGCAACGCGTGATCGCGGTCGCGCCATGAACCGAGGGATCGTCTATGCGGTAGCGGCCTACGTCATCTGGGGCCTGTTCCCTCTCTACTACCGGCTGCTCGCGCATGTCTCCGCGCTGCAACTGACGGCGCATCGCGTTGTCTGGTCCGCCCTCGCCCTCGCGGCCGTGATCGTGCTGACGCGGCAATGGCCGCAGTGGCGTGCGTCGGCGGCCAATTCGGGGGTGCGGCGGATTTACGCCGTCGCCGCCGTGTTGATCGCCATTAACTGGTTTGCGTTCATTTGGGCGGTCAACGCCGGACAAGTGCTGCAAACCAGTCTCGGCTACTTCATCACGCCGCTCGTCAACGTTCTCCTCGGCGCGCTCGTGTTGCGCGAACGATTACGCGCCGGACAATGGTGCGCAATCGCCCTGACGGCCGTCGGCGTGATCTACTTGGTGCTCTCGTACGGGTCGACGCCATGGGCGGCTCTGGTACTGGCGTTGTCGTTCGGCAGCTATGGTCTGGTAAAGAAGACCGCACCGCTGCCGGCGCTCGATGGACTGCTGCTCGAGACCGCCATTCTCGTGTTGCCGGCGCTCGTTTATCTCGTACACGTCGACGGTGCCGGCACCGGAGCGTTCCTCCGCAGCGACGCCGTCACGCATCTGCTGCTCACTGGCACCGGCCTCGTCAGCACGACGCCGCTGCTGCTGTTCGCCGCCGCGGCGCGACGGATTCCGCTCACGCTCGTGGGGCTCCTGTTTTACGTTGCGCCGACGCTGCAGTTCTTGCTCGGTGTGCTCGTCTACCACGAACCGTTCACGCACGCGCAGGCCATCGGCTTTGGCATCGTTTGGGTCGGGTTGCTCTGCTTCAGTGCCGAAAGCGCCCTCGTCCGCCGCGGCCTGGCCGCGACGTCGTAGGAGCGTCGTTTTTCACGACGCGGCCTGATGCCGTGCGCGCTACTTGGCCGCGCGATTCTTGACGAGGTCTTCGACGACGGACGGATCGGCCAGCGTCGTCGTATCGCCGAGATTGCCGAGCTCGTTCTCCGCGATCTTGCGCAGGATGCGGCGCATGATCTTCCCCGAGCGCGTTTTCGGCAAACCGGGCGCCCACTGAATGATGTCGGGCGAAGCGAGCGCGCCGATCTCTTTGCGCACCTGCTGCACCAGCTCCTGGCGCAGCGCTTCCGTCGGATGCACGCCGACCTTCAGGGTGACGTAGCAGTAAATGCCCTGCCCCTTGATGTCGTGCGGAAAACCGACGACCGCGGCTTCGGCGACGGCGGGATGCAATACCAGCGCGCTTTCGACTTCGGCCGTGCCGAGGCGATGGCCGGAAACATTCAGCACGTCGTCGACGCGCCCCGTGATCCAGTAGTAGCCGTCCTTGTCGCGGCGCGCGCCGTCGCCGGTGAAGTACTTGCCGGGATAGGTTTTGAAATACGTATCGACGAAGCGCTGATGGTCGCCGTACACCGTGCGCATCTGTCCGGGCCATGAGCGCAGCAGCACCAGATTGCCGCTCGCCTCGCCTTCGAGCACCTTGCCGTCGCCATCGACGATCGCCGGCACCACGCCGAAGAACGGACGCGTGGCCGAGCCCGGCTTGAGCCGGGTGGCGCCGGGCAGCGGCGTGATCAAGATGCCGCCGGTTTCGGTCTGCCACCAGGTATCGACGACCGGACGCTTGCCGTCGCCGACCGTGTGGTAGTACCACTCCCACGCCTCCGGATTGATCGGCTCGCCGACCGTGCCGAGGAGCTTGAGGCTCGCGCGGCTCGTCCTTTTCACCGGCCCTTCGCCTTCGCGCATGAGCGCGCGGATCGCGGTCGGCGCCGTATAGAAGATATTGATCTTATGTTTGTCGATCACTTCCCAGAAACGCGAGGACGATGGATAGTTCGGCACGCCCTCGAACATGGTCGTGACGGCGCCGTTGCAGAGCGGACCGTAGACGATATACGAATGGCCCGTCACCCAGCCGACGTCGGCGGTGCACCAGTAGATATCGCCGTCGTGATAATCGAAGACGTACTTGTGCGTCATCGCGACGAAAGTGAGGTAGCCGCCGGTGGTGTGCAGCACGCCCTTCGGCTTACCGGTGGAGCCCGAGGTGTAGAGGATGAACAGCGGGTCTTCCGCGTCCATCTCCTCGGGTTTGCAGTCGGCGGAGGCCTTCGCCATCACGTCGTGATACCAGACGTCGCGCGCGCTGTTCCAGGGAATATCGCCGCCCGTGCGCTCGACCACGATCACGCTGTGGACGTTCGGGCAATGCGCCAGCGCCGCGTCCGTGTTCTTCTTGAGCGGAATTTTCTTCCCCCCGCGCAGGCCTTCATCGGCCGTGACCACCACGCGGCAGTCGGAATCCAGAATGCGGTCCTTGATCGACTCGGGCGAGAACCCGCCGAACACCACGGAATGAATCGCGCCGATGCGCGCGCAGGCGAGCATCGCCACGGCCGTCTCCGGGATCATCGGCATGTAGATGCACACGCGGTCGCCCTTCTTGACGCCGCGGCTCTTCAGCGCGTTCGCGAACTTGCTGACTTCCCGGTGCAGCTCGCGGTAGGTGATTTTCTTGTCCTCTTTCGGATCGTCGCCCTCCCAGAGAATGGCGACCTGGTTGCCGCGCTTTTCGAGGTGCCGGTCGAGGCAGTTATAAGAAACATTGAGCTTGCCCCCGAGGAACCACTTGATGTGCAGATTCGCCGCGTCGTAGCTCCAGTCGGAGACCTGGCTCCAGGGCTTGTACCACGTGACGAACTCCTTGGCCTGGTCGGCCCAGAATCCGTCCGGATCTTTCACGGAACGCTCGTACAGCTCCTTATACTTCTTGCCGTCGATGTGAGCGCGCCGCGCGTATTCCGCGGGAACGTCATAAATCTTTTCTTGCGACATACAGCACCTCCTCAACCGTAAATCGAATTTTGCCGCAGCTCGGGCGTCTTCGCATCCACCCTTGCCCAAGCGCCGCCGAAAACCCACAATGCGCCTCTACCTCTCGGCGGATTCTGGCATGAACGTTGAATTCTGGCGCCACCTGTTGCGGGCGCGTTTATTCGGGCTCCTGCGCCGCCGGGACGAGGCGCTGGCCGAATACCAGGCCGCGCTCAGGCACAACCCGCGCGCGGTCCGCACGCACCACGTGGTCGCCTTCCTGCTCGCGGGACAGAAACGCTACGACGAAGCCGAAATGCATTTCCACGAAGTCCTCAGGCTCGATCCCAAGAACGTCGACGCCTGGTTCAATCTCGGGTTTCTCTACGATCAACGCGGCGAAATGCAAAAAGCCGTGGACGCCTTCCGCGAGGCGGTACGGCTCGGTCCCAAGTCCGATCGTGCCTGGTTCGGCCTCGGCCGCAGCCTTGCCGCCCTCGGTAATCATGCGGAAGCGGTGCACGCCTTTCAGCGGTCGGCGGAAATGCAGCCCATGAACGGGATCGCCTGGTACCACCTCGGCATGGCATACCACATGCTGCAACTCGCGAGCAAAGTCACCGAGGTCGCCAACCATCTCAATCGCTTCGACCGCAAGCGCGCCCGCCAGCTTATCAACGACACCGGCCGCGCCGATCTCCAGCACCTGATAGCCGATCTGCGCATCTAACGCGCGGGCGCCGCTCTCGGGGCGCGTGACGCGGGCGCGATTCCGCCGCGCTCCAGTAGCAAACAGGCTTCTTGCTGCCCTCTTTCACAACGCGCCTGATACTCGACGGCCAGGCGCTCGCACGCCGGATGCTTCAGATCCTCGATGCAAAGGCCGGTTTGCTGGATTACGAGCGCGATATACAACCCGGCGAGCAAAAAGAACGCGGCGAATCCGATGTATTCATCCGGCACGAACCGACGCGGTGTGATCGCCCGCACCGCCGCGGTCGCGGGTTTGGCAAGCGCACGCAGCGTACGGTAAAAAATGTTGGTCTCGCGGCCGACTCCGGCGAGCACGTATAAAACGCCTTGGCCGAGCAACGCCAGTCCCGCAATAGCGATCAGCGCCTTCAGAATCACGATAACGGTTAACATTCGATCTTCCCCGGTGCGTCATGCGACCCGCTAAGGACCGCCTAGCGACCGCTCTTTGCCTAAAAAAAACGGCGGAAGACCCGTTCCGGGCCTTCCGCCTCGACGCTTGTTAATTACTGTTTAGGTCGCCCGCGTATCGATGTCTCCGCGCAGGTGCGGATAGCGCACGTGCTGGATCAGATCTTGGACCCGCTTGGACGGCGCCGGCGTCATCAGGCTCACCACGATAATCACCAGGAACCCGAGCGGTATGCCGAAGATACCGGCAGAGATCGGGTTGATACCGAACCAGGTGTTATCCGCGATCGGCGACGTCACGCCGAACACGGAACGCAGCCACGGTTGCGTGGTCGCCATGTAGTAGAACGTGATACCCAAGCCCGCGATCATTCCCAGTATCGCCCCGAGACTGGTTGCTCGCTTCCAGAAAATACCGAGCACCAGCGCCGGGAAGAACGAGGCCGCCGCGAAGGAGAACGCGGCGCTCACCAGGAACAAGATGTTCGCCGGTTTCTGCGCCGCCAC
>JAJPKH010000198.1 GCA_021323795.1 Acidiferrobacteraceae bacterium
GGTTTCTGCGGCATCGGTCCGATAAAAGACGATCTGATCGGCATGGTCGAAGCGCGCAACGCCAAACGGGAAAAATGGATCGCCAAGATGGGCGCGCTGGGACGCGAGGCGAGATAGGAACGTATCGCGCCGAGTCCGGAAAGCGAACGGCCGCTATAAGCGGCCCGTTCGATTGAGTAGCACAGCGGAAAAGTTATCCAACGACCGCGTTGCCGCGAAACGGCCGGCGTCCGTTCTTCTCGGGGCGGCGCTGACCGTTGCGCGATGCCGGCGCTCCCTCGTTGCGGCGACGTTCATGTTTAGCATTGCCGTCGGACTTGTCGTATCGGGCGGCGTGTCCGCGTTGAGCATGGCGATGGCGCTGCTCGCCGTTTGCCGACGGTCTTGCCGCCGGAACCGCGCGCGCGTGTTGCGGCTCGAAGCCCTCGACGGTCGTCGCCGGAATCTCGAGCTTCACGAGTTTTTTGATCGCGGCGAATTGGTCGCGCTCTTCCGCCGATACCAGCGAAATCGCCGCCCCCGATTGTCCCGCGCGGCCGGTGCGACCGATGCGGTGCACGTAGTCCTCGGGATTGTTCGGCATGTCGAAATTCACCACGTGCGGCAGCTCGTCGATGTCGAGGCCGCGCGCCGCGACGTCGGTCGCGACCAGCGCGCGCACTTTCATGCGCTTGAACTCGGCGAGCGCGCGCATGCGCTGGTTTTGACTCTTGTCGCCGTGAATCGCGGTGGCTTCGATGCCCGATTTATCGAGCTGTTTCGCGAGACGGTCGGCCCCGTGCTTGGTGCGCGTGAAAACCAATACCTGCTGCCAATTCTGCGCATCGAAGAGGTGCGCGAGGAGCTCGCGCTTGCGCGCGTGATCGACGAGATAGGCGGACTGGCTCACGTCATCGGCCGCCGCGTTGCGCCGTGCGACGTCCACGGTTTGCGGATTACGGAGAAAGCGCCGCGCGAGCGTGCGAATCGCGTCGGAGAAAGTCGCCGAGAAGAGCAGGGTCTGCCGCTCCTGCGGGAGCTGCTTCACGATACGCTCGATGGCGGGCATGAAGCCTATGTCGAGCATGCGATCGGCTTCGTCCAGCACCAGCACTTCGACGCCCGACAGGTTGACGGTGCGGCGTTCCAGATGGTCGATCAGCCGGCCGGGTGTGGCGACCACGATCTCGACGCCGGCGCGCAGCTCGCGCATCTGCGGGTTGATGTTGACGCCGCCGAAGACCTGCGCGCAGCGCAGCGGCAGATGGCGGCCGTAGGCGCGCACCGCCTCGGCGACTTGCGCCGCCAATTCGCGCGTCGGCACCAGCACGAGCGCGCGCGTGCGGCCCTTTGCCGGAGCGGCGGCCAGGCGATGGAGCAAGGGCAGCGTGAACGCCGCGGTCTTGCCCGTGCCGGTTTGAGCGGTCGCCATCAAATCGTTGCCGGCGAGAATCGTGGGAATCGCCTGCGCCTGGATGGGCGTGGGCGTGTCGTAGCCTTGCTCGGCAACGGCGCGCAGCAGTTCGGCCGATAGACCGAGGGTGGAAAATGTCATGTAAGAGTTCCTTTAAATTGCAGCCAAGGCAAACCGGACCCAAAGGTGCCGGGGTTAACGTGATGTCAGCGGGGAGGGCCTTGGGGCAATCCGCGACCGGTTTGCGAATACCGGCTAGGAACGCGGAGCGAATCTTGCGGGGTACTCTGGGCGCTCAATCAAGGGCGCCGCGACAAACTGAGCGAACCTTAGCACAGAAACAGCCGGCGGCCCAGCACTATTTCGCAGGCGCCCCCGTGTCCCGGCGATCGGGTCCGACGATGGCGCAGCGCCGGCGAATGGCGGCCGGTGAACCTGCGTCACCGGCTCAGCGCAACCAAGCGAGCAGCAAGACCAAAACCAGTCCGGCCGCAATGCCCATGACCGCGTTCTTGGTCCGATGCGCGACGAGCACCGTGACCGCCAGCGCGATCGCGCGCTGCGGCGCCACCGCCGTAGCGATGTGATCGCCCGTCATGAAGAGCACATTCGAAATGATGCCGCAGATGAGGGCGTAGGAAAGGTAGCGCAGGTAGCGATCGGCGGCGTCGGAAAAGGTCTTGCCGACAAACAGCAATTGCGGCAGCAGGCGCAGCGCATAGGTCAGCGCGCCGATGACAAGAATCGTCGTCAGGCGCGTGTCGTCCATTGTTCCAGGCTCCAGGCGACGGTCGCGACGGTGACGGCGGTGATGATCCAGCCCCAGTCCGGGCTCCACATGACGGCGGGGACGGCGAGAATCAGGCTTGCCAGGCAAACCGCGACCATGACGCGACCGCGCACGTCGATGGCGAGCAGTCCGGCGAAATAGGCGGGCAGAATGAACTTCAGTCCTTCGTCAAAATTCTTCGGCAACGCCTGCGCTATCTCGAAACCGGCGCCGCTGCCGACGAGCCATACCAGAAAGCTCGTCATGCCGACGCCTAGAAAGAAGGCGAGGTTCGATCGGCCGTAAGATTCGGGCGCGCGCTCATCGGGCGCCGGCGACTCCTTCTCTTTGCGAAATTGCAGATACGGAATGACGAAACTGCTGGCGCTGATGAAGTGCGCCGCGAACAGCAACCAGCGGCGTTTCACCGCGCCGAAAAACGGCGTCAGGGCCATGCTCATCGGGAAGAAGCGCAGGTTGACCAGGAACGCGGCGAGAATGACTTGCAGCGCCGGCGTTCCCGCGGCGAGCGGCGCGAGCACCGCGAACTGCGCGGGCCCGGAGTAGACACAGGCCGACAGGAGCAGAACTTCATCCAGGCTCAGGCCGCTCGCCTGCGCCGCGATCCCCCAAGCGATGGATGAAGGAACGAACGCGATCCACACCGGGACCGCCGCCTTCATCCCCCGGCGGAAACGCGGATGCAAAATCATGCAGTCGGCTTAATAATGGAGACGGCGGCAGAGTTCAAGCGCCACGCTCGCCTTTACGTCGCCCATCTCGACCCTGACGTGTCGGCCTGAACAGACGATGATCGGGCAGAACTGATCGCACGGGACATGGCGCCAATATAAGTCGTTCGCGGCGCGGCCGGAAGTCCGGAAGCCCAGACTAGCCCGATCGACCTGCAATCGTTCCTATGCGTGGCGACTCGCCGTATTGTGAAGGAGGAAATGCCGCGACGGCGTCGAACCGGGTAAGCGCGAGGTGGCACCATTGCGGCCGGCATTTGCAGGCGAATTTGGCTGGTTTGCGCTCTTACCGCCCGCAATTCACTTCTGCCGTCCATTTGCTTAAATAGATTCTGGGTAACCGAGCACCATCGGCCGGGGACGGCCATAAGACAGACACCGGAGCACTGCAATGGCAACCAGAAAGAAGACCAAGACAAAGTCCAAGAAGGCGAAAAAGAAAACGTCGGCTCGGCGCGCGACGCCCAAGAAAGCCGGGCGGCGGTCGAGTAAGGTCGCCGTCAAGAAGAGTCGCAAGACGAGCGCCAAGCGCTCGAAGGCGGTCTCACGCGCGGCGCCGAAGACATCCTCGATGGCGTCTGCGCCGCAACCGGCCGCGCCTCCCGCGGGCGAACGCATCGGCATCGTGACGCATTACTACAGTCACCTGGCGGTCGCCATCATCAAGATCGAGTCGGGCGTTCTGCGTGAAGGCGAGGTGGTGCAGATCAAGGGCCACACCAGCGACTTCATGCAGCGCGTGGAGTCGATGGAGCTAGACCACGTGCACGTGAGCGAAGCGGGTCCGGGGCAGTCCGTCGGCCTGCGCGTGAAGGAGCATGCGCGCGAACACGACGTGGTGTACAAGCTCGCGCATTGATGCCTGGCCGTGCATGCATGGCGGGTCGGTGAGTTGAAGTTACAGGGGCGCCTCCGCGCCCCTGTTCATTTACGCGATGCGCCGCGCCGTTTGCGTTTCAAACGCCTGGAGCTGTGCGTGCGCGTCGCGCAATGCCGTGCGCAGGCCTTCTTCGACCACGGGGTGATAGAACGGCATTTCCAGCACTTGCGCGACTGTCAGCTTCTGCTGCATCGCCCACGCGAGCAGGTGACCGAGATGCTCCGCGTCCGGGCCGATCATTTCCGCGCCGCGCAAAACACCGGTCGTGGCGTCGGCGTACACATGCAGCAGCCCCCGGTTCCGCAGCATGACGCGGCTGCGGCCCTGATCCTCGAAGGACACCTTGCCCGTTATGAAAGTGCCGGGCGCGAGATCGGCGTAACGGCTGCCGACGACGGCGAGCTGCGGGTCCGAGAACACGATGGAAAGCGCCGTGCGCCGAGGGGTGGGGCGCACGTCGGGATAGCGCGCGGCGTTTTCGCCGGCGATGCGTCCTTCGTCAGCCGCTTCGTGCAATAACGGCGCATCGTTATTGGCATCGCCGGCGATGAAAATGCGGCTGGCGCCGCATTGCAAGGTATGACGATCGAACACCGGCACGCCGCGCGCGTCGAGCGCGAGCGAGGTGTGCTCGAGGCCGAGATTGCGAACGTTCGGCGCGCGACCGGTGGCGGCGATGACGTATTCGACCGTTTCCGTGCGCTCTACGCCGCCGAGATCCCGGTAGCGGATCGAGACGCCGCCGTCCACGCGCTCGATACTCCGCACCTCGGCGTCGGCGTCGAGATAGAGCTCGGATTGGAACGCGCGCGTCGCATAGGCGCGCACGTCGGGGTCGCTGAACGGGCCGACCAGATGATCCTTGCCGAACATGAGGACCTTCACGCCGAGCCGATGGAGCGCTTGTCCCAGCTCGAGTCCGATCACGCCCGGCCCGAACAGCGCGACGGCGGCCGGCAGATCATCCCAATTGAAAATGTCGTCATTGACCAGCAGGCGATCGCCGAGGAAACGCAGCATCGGGGGAATGCCGGGCGAGGAGCCCGTGGCGATGACGGCCTGGGCGAAGTGAATGAGGGTGTGGTCGCCAACGGATAATCTATCGTCGGCGACGAAGCGGGCGCGGCCGCCGATCTTGTCCGCTTCCGGAATGGCATCGACACTTTTCAATACGAAGCCGACGAACCGGTCACGCTCGCGCCGCACGCGCGCCATCACGGCCTGGCCGTCGATGTGGACCGAACCGTCCATGCGGATGCCGAATTCCGGCCATTTGCTCGTCGCGTGTGCCGCTTCCGCCGCCGCGATCAAAAGTTTGCTCGGCATGCAGCCCACGCGCGCGCAGGTGGTCCCGTAGGGACCGCCTTCGATGACGACGGCGCGCTTGCCCGCGGCGATCGCCGCCCGATAAGCCGCGAGGCCCGCGGTGCCGGCGCCGATTACGGCAACATCTACCGTCAGGTGTTTCATGAATCGTGCCCCTTATTAAGAACTGGGTTCGGTATTTAGGCGCGCTGGTGTCGGCCACGCCGTTATTCGCCCTGAAGCCTTCTCCGGAGAGAGAAGAGCGTTGAGCTCCTCTCTCCCGAAGGAGGTTCCGGGCGCGACAGCGCGCGACTACGCGGCGCGCTTCGCGTACTGCTCCAGTGCTTCGAGCCCGCCGATGTACGCGCCGTTGATGAACACCTGCGGCACGGTTTTCTCGCCGGTGACGGCGCCGACCACCCTGCTGCGGACGGTGTGCGCCAGCGGAATTTCCGCGTAGTCGTAGCCGAGCTCGGTGAGCAACGCCTTGGCCTTGGCGCAGTACTGGCAGCCTTCGCGCGTGAAGATCGCCACCTGGTCGGGCTTCTTCGCCTTCGGATTGATGTACGTGAGCATCGTGTCGGCGTCGGACACCTCGAACGGGTCGCCGGGTTTCTCCGGCTCGATGAACATCTTCTCGACCACGCCGTCCTTCACCAGCATCGAGTAGCGCCACGAGCGCTTGCCGAAGCCGAGGTCGGATTTGTCCACCAGCATGCCCATGCCGTCGGTGAACTCGCCGTTGCCGTCCGGGATCAACATCACGTTCTCGGACTCCTGATCCTTCGCCCACTCGTTCATCACGAAAGTGTCGTTCACCGACACGCACGCGATGGTATCGACGCCGTTGGCGAAGAACGCCGGCGCCAGCTCGTTGAAGCGCGGAAGATGGGTGGACGAGCAGGTCGGCGTGAACGCGCCGGGGAGCGAGAACACGACTACCGTCTTGCCTTTGAAGATGTCGTCGGTCGTGATCGTCTTCCACTCGTTGTTGGCGCGAA
>JAJPKH010000199.1 GCA_021323795.1 Acidiferrobacteraceae bacterium
CGCGGTTTACTTGCGCGACGTCGGCATCGCGGTGCAAGAGGTGCAGCCGCGCGAGCTGTTGCGCGTGAATGGCGAGCCCGCCGTGGAAATCACGGCGCGATGGACGACGCCCGAAGCGCGCGCGACCCTCGAGCGCTTTTGTAGGGGGCCGGCTGTTCCGAGCGGGTACGAGCGCGAATGTGGTTTCAGCGAAGGGGCGGCGTACGAGGGTAGTTAGTCGAGCGCCTCTCGGCGCACTCGTCGATGTAACTTGCGGGTGGTTGACCCACGCTTCGCATCAGGCGAACTGCTTCTGCAATACGCCCGCCGCCAACAACGCCGCTCCGAACGCCGGTTGATGCGACCGCGCCGGTTGTAGCCGCATGCCGAGCGCGATTTCGCGAATGCGCGTCCACGCCGGGTTTTGGCTTCCCATGCCGGTGGTCCAGACCGCGGTGACCTTAGGTGCGCCGAGCTCCATGAGGGCGGCGTAGCCCTGCGCCTCGATGCGGGCGATGCCTTCGAGGATGCCTTGCAGAAACATCAAGCTGTCGCTCGGCAGCGGCTCCAGCTTCGGCGGCATGCGCGGATCGTTCACCGGGAAGCGCTCGCCGATGTCGGGGAGCGGGTAGTAGTTGAGCTCGGTGGGCGTTTCGGGGTCGAGCAGCGGTGTCATTTCATTCAGTTGGTCGACGGTGAAGTATTGCAGCAGCACGGCGCCGCCGGTATGGGAAGCCCCGCCCGCCAGCCAATAGCGGCCGAGCCGATGGCTGTACACACCATGCGCCCGCGAAATGACGCGCTGCTCGGATAAAAGTTTGAGGACCAGCGTGCTTCCGAGCACGGTGACGCCATGTCCCGGCTTGGAGGCGCCGGCGGCGAGGAAGGCGGCGACGCCATCGGTGGTCCCCGCGACGACTTCCGTTTGCGTGGGCAACCCGAGCTCCTGGGCCAGTTCGGCGCTGACGGTGCCGATGACAGCTCCCGGCGTATGAACCTTGGGCAGCAGCGCCGGCGGTACGCCGAGCGCCTTGAACCACTGCGGCCAGCGCTCGCCGGCCGGGTCGTACCCGAGCTTGAGGCTATTGTGGTAATCGCTGTGGCCGTAAACGCCGGTCAAGCGATTGCTGACCCAGTCGGCTTGGTGCAGCGCGAACGTCGCGCGCGCCTGGCTTTTCTTGTCCTGTAACCATAAGAGCTTGGCGAGACTGCCGGAAACGTCATGGGCGGCGGACTGCTCGTCCCCCACGGAGGCGATGCGTTCCGCCTCGGCTTCGGCGCGGCGGTCGTTATACATGAGGCCGGGCGTGACGGGATTACCCTTCTTGTCGCAGAGAAGCAGTGTTCCCGAAGTTCCGGCCACCGCGAGACGATGCACCCGCTGGGGATCGATCTCGCCGAGCACCTGCTTGAGGCTCGCCGTAACCGCCTTCCACCAATCATTCGGATCCTGGGTGACCTGGCCCTCGAAGCGCAGCGGCGGCGGCAGGGGCGACTCCGCCTGAGCGACGATCTTTTCTGCTCCATTAATAGCGATGGCGCGGCAGCCCCCGGTGCCGATATCGAGCCCGATATAGATATCGCGCGCCGGCGGCGGGGCTGGCGCGGCTTCAGCCGGCAGTGCGGCCGCGGCGCGCTTGCGCGCCAGCATGCGAAAACGGTCTGAACGCGTGCCCTGGGGAATAATGCCTTCCGTAATGGCGTCCGCGCGTGACGGCGCCGGCTGAGCCGGCGCCGGTTGCGCCGGAACGGACGGAGCCGGCGCCGGCGTAGATGGCGCGAGGGCGGCTGGGGCAGTGGCCGGTGGCGGTGCCGCCGGCGCCGGAACCGGAGTCGCGGCCGCTTCGGAGACGGTGGCGGCGGTAACGACGCTCTGCTGCTGACGCGGCAGATCGGGAAGCGGCGGAAAAAGCGGCTGCCACCCGGATTTGCGGTGTTCCGCCGTGACCTTGGTAGAGATCCCGCCGCGCACGTTGAACAGCGCCCGCAGGCGCAGGTAGCGGGGCTGAATCGCCGCGACCAGGTCGTTCAAAATGGTGTTCGTGACCTTCTCGTGGAAGTGGCCCTCGCTACGGAAGGACCAGATGTAGAGCTTGAGCGACATCAGCTCCACGCACAGCCGGTCGGGGATGTACTCCAATTGCAGCGTCGCAAAATCCGGCTGGCCGGTCTTTGGGCACAGACAAGTGAACTCGGGCGCCTCGATCTCGATGATATAATCGCGGTCCGGCTCCGGGTTCGGAAACGTCTCGAGGGCCTTGGAAGGTGCGGTCGGCATCCCAAAATGCGTAGGAAAGTTAGGTATCCTTCGATAAAATTGTAAACCATTTATAGAGGCACGCGAGGCGCCCAAACCCGATGCGGCTAAAATCAATCCGGCTCGCCGGCTTCAAGTCCTTCGTCGATCCCACCCATATTCCCGTCAACGCCAATCTGATTGGCATCGTAGGCCCCAACGGTTGCGGCAAATCGAACATTATCGACGCCGTGCGCTGGGTGATGGGCGAGATGTCGGCCAAGCATTTGCGCGGCGATTCCATGGCGGACGTCATTTTCAACGGTTCGAACTCGCGCAAGCCCGTTGGCAAGGCGTTCGTCGAGCTGGTGTTCGACAATACCGCCGGGCGGGTCGGCGGCGAGTATGCGAACTATGCCGAGATCGCCATCCGCCGCGAAGCCGGGCGCGACGGCCAATCGGACTACTTTCTCAACAAGACACGCTGCCGGCGCAAGGACATCACCGATATTTTTCTCGGCACCGGTCTCGGCCCGCGCGCGTACTCGATCATCGAGCAAGGCATGGTGACGCGCATCATCGAGGCCAAGCCCGAGGAGCTGCGCGGTTTCATCGAGGAGGCGGCGGGCATTTCGCGCTACAAGGAGCGCCGGCGCGAAACCGAGACGCGCATCAAGCACACGCAGGAGAATCTCGCGCGCGTCGAAGACATACGCCAAGAGCTCGGCACGCAGCTGGGTCGCCTGGACAAGCAATCGAAAGCCGCCGCGAAGTACAAGCAGCTTAAGCAGGACGAGCGTACCTTGCGCGCGCAACTGCTCGCGCTGCGTTATCGCGAGCTCGACGACAAACTCAATGCGCAGGATTCCGTGATTCGCGAACACGAGACCGCGCTCGAAGCGGTGCTCGCGACGCAACGCGAGATCGAAGCACGCATCGAAGCGCATCGCGCGCAGCACACCGAAGCGCTCGATCGCCAGAACGCGATACAGGCCGAGTACTATGCGGTCGGCAATGAAGTGTCCCGGCTCGAGCAGGCCATCGAGCACGCGCGCGAAACGCGCGACGCGCTCAAGCGCGAGCAGGAGCAGTTGAACCGCGCGTGGGCCGAGGCCGAAGCCCATCTCGGCGCCGACCGCGCGCAGCTTATGGCGCTCGAGCAGCGGCTTTCGGAAATCGCGCCCCAGCTCCAAACGCATACGAGCGAGCTCGAGGCGGCGCTTGCGGCGCTGCGCGAGGGCGAGGCGGCCATGCAAGCGTGGCAAACGGAATGGGAAGCCGAGAGTCGCGCGGCGGCCGAGCCGGCCAAGGCGCGCGAAATTCAAAGCGCCCGCATCGAGCAGCTCGAATCCCACGTCGCACAGCTGCGCGAGCGGCAGGCACGCCTGTCCGAAGAGGCGGCGACGCTCGAAGCGGAGCTCAAAGCCGCCGGGCTCGAAGCCGCGCGGGAAGCCGCGCGCGAGCTGGATCAAGCCTGCGCCGCCATCGAAGCGGAGCTGGCGCAGAACGCCCAACACGTGCAGGACGCGCGCGCACGCCGCGAATCGGCGGATCATGCGCTGACGGGCCGCCGCGGCGAGCAGCAATCGGCCGAGGCGCGCCTCGCCAGCCTGCATGAATTGAAGGCCGCCGCGGAGGCGCGCCACGATACCGGCATCGCGGAGTGGTTGCGCGGACGCGGCCTCGAGCAGGCGCCGCGCCTCGCGAGCCGCTTGCAAGTCGAACCGGGCTGGGAAACCGCGGTGGAACGCGTGCTCGGCGCCAGGCTCGCCGCGGTTTGCGCGGAAAGATTCGTCGACGCCACCCGCGAGCTCGCCGATTTGAAGCCGGCGCATCTGACGCTGCTCGACACGGCGGTGTCGGCGGCGGGCGCCGCGTCGCCCGGTTCGCTGGCGGAGAAAATACGTTCGGACGTCGACGTGACGCCGTTGCTGGCCGCGGTTCAAACGGCGGCGACTCTGGAGGAGGCGCTGGCGCGCCGGGACGCGCTCGCGAACCACGAATCCATCATTACGCCGGACGGCGCCTGGATCGGCCGCAACTGGCTGAGTCTCGAGTATGCCGCCGGCAACCAGCGCGGCTGGCTCGCGCGCGAACGCGAGATCGAGACGATCGAAAGGGAATGCGCGGAGCGCCGCGCGGAGATCGAGCGGCTCGCCGCAGAGCTCGGCGACGGCGAAATCGAAATCGCCGGGCTCGAGCGGCGGCGCGAGGAATTGACGCGCCGTCTCAACGAGCGCAACCGCGAGCGCGCCGAGCGGCGCGAGCAGCTGGGTCACGAGCAGGAACGGTTGCATCAGATCGAGACGCGGAACGCCCAGGTGGCGCGCGAACGCGCCGAGCTCGAATCGCAGCTCGCCCGCCATGGGGAGGAAATCGCTACAGCGAAAGAATTGTTGCAGCAGGCGGCGTCGGCGAGCGATGCGCACGAAGCGCGCCGCCTCGAGTTGCAGACGCGCCGCGAAGCAGTGCAGGAACGGTTGAACGCCGGCCGTACCGGCGAGACCGATGCGCGCGAGCGCGCGCATCGCGTCGAGATCGAAAGCCGCACGGTGCAGACCGCGCTCGAGTCGACGCGCGCGAGCATCACCCGTCTCGAAAGCCAGCTCGGCAATTTGCGCGCGCGGCGCGAGGAGTTGACCGGGCTGCTCGCGGGTAACGATGAACCGGATGCGCAACTACAACACGAGCTCAATCTACAGCTCGAGAAGCGCCTCGAGATCGAGCAGCGTTTGAGCGAAGCGCGGCGCGTTACGGGAGAAATCGACGCGGCGCTGCGCGCCGAGGAGCAGGCGCGGGCCAACCAGGAGCGCGAGGTGCAGGAGGTGCGCGCGGGACTCGAAGCCGAGCGCGTCACGCGCCAGGAACTGGTGGTGCGGCGCGACACGCACGCGGAACAACTGCGCGAGAGCGGGGCCGAGCTCGCGCAAGTGCTGGCCGACATGCCGGCGGACGCGGCGGAGATCACGTGGCACGAGCGGCTCGAGCACGTCGCCGCCCGCATCGAACGGCTCGGGCCGATCAATCTGGTGGCGATCGAGGAGTTCGAAGAGCTGTCGCAGCGCAAAACCTATCTCGACAAGCAAGCGGAAGATCTGACGCAAGCGCTCGCGACGCTCGATGAAGCGATCCGCAAGATGGACCGCGAGACGCGCACGCGCTTCAAGGAGACCTTCGACAAGGTCAACGAAAACTTCCAGGCGTTTTTCCCGCGCCTGTTCGGCGGCGGCAGCGCCTATCTCGAGCTGACGGACAACGATTTGCTGGAATCGGGCGTCTCGGTCATGGCGCGCCCGCCCGGCAAGCGCAACAGCACCATCCACCTGCTCTCGGGCGGCGAGAAGGCGCTGACCGCGGTGTCGCTGCTGTTTTCGATCTTCGAGCTGAATCCGGCGCCGTTCTGCCTGCTCGATGAGATGGATGCGCCGCTCGACGACGCGAACGTCGAACGTTACTGCGAAACGCTCAAGACCATGTCATCGCGCACGCAGCTGGTGTACGTGACGCACAACAAGATCAGCATGGAGATGGCGGATGTCCTCCTCGGCGTCACGATGTCGGAGCCGGGTGTGTCGCGCCTGGTCGCCGTCGACGTCGAGCAGGCGCTGCAAATGGTCGCGCAGTAGGCGCGGAGGTGGTTACAGTGACGATCGAACCAAGCGCCGATCCTTCGCACAGCCCTCTCCCCTTAGCCTTGGGTCGCTCCCGACTTCCGGTCTCCCGCGCCGTACTGGGAAGTACCAGCGTCGCGGGAAGCAGGATGCCGAGAGCGACCGACCTCAGTGCGTTCCTGCACGTCACCTCAAGGCGAGAGGGGGTCGCTCCTGCGCTTTCATCGCTACGCTATCCTGCTCCGCTTGAAAGCCAGGGCTCGGCTCCTGCCTCGCCCGCTCGCCGGGATGAAGGTCCACTGGACCTTCATCTATTGCCGGCTCGTCCTGCGCTCGCGACATTCGCACGTCCGTGTGCAGCAGAGTCGGTGCGCGTGCGCGGTATATAGCCATGGACCTGCAGCTCGCCCTGCTGCTCATCGGAAGCATCATCGTCGCGATCGTCGCTCTCACCGCCTACGACAAGGGCCGGCTGGCGCGATCGGTGCGGCGGGGCTTCAGCTTTCCGGCGGCGCAACCCGTCGGCATCACCCGCCGCGAACCGGTGGTCGCCCCGGACGCCGGCGTACGCGCGGGATTCGACGTCGAACGCAAATTCCTGAAGAGCGACCCGACCTTCGCGACCGCGCCCGCGATCGTGGGAGACGAACCCGACGGGCTGGAAGAGGCGCTCGGCGACATCGAGGAAATCGCCAACCGTTCGCTCAATCTCAATCCCGGTTTCG
The DNA here is from genome assembly GCA_021323795.1 of Acidiferrobacteraceae bacterium. Classification (GTDB taxonomy): domain Bacteria; phylum Pseudomonadota; class Gammaproteobacteria; order Acidiferrobacterales; family Sulfurifustaceae; genus JACQFZ01. The sequence continues at coordinate 6,552 of JAJPKH010000199.1, forward strand.
ATCCGCCGGGCACCGGTCCCGAGGCCGCGCACGGGCGGCACATGGAGGCGAACGAAGCGATCGACTACGTCATGCATTTGCCGGGCCCCGGCCCGGTCAGCCGGCGCTCGGCGCTCGCCGTTTATAAGCAAAACGAGTACAAGCTGGAATATCCCCATCAGCTTTACGGCCGCCGCTACCAGACGAATTTCTGGTCGATCGTGCAGCACGATTCCGACGCCACCCAATACGGAGACCTCAAGCTCGCTGTGCAGCTGGTGACGGCCGCGGGACCGATCGGCGAATCGGAGCTCAATACCTTCGTGCAGATCGGACTGAAGCTCGCCGACGCGCTCCATCGTCCGTCGAAGTTTTCGATTCCCTTCGAGCAGGCGATCGAGCGCGCGCAAGCGGTACAGCGTTTCTACGACGAGCACGATGTCATCGCCGGCGTGAACGTGGTATCGGAGCCGCACGCGCCGTTCAAGGGGCTCGCGATCGTGGCGGCCATGGAACGGATCGGCATGCAGCTCGACGCCAAGGGCGTGTTTCAGCAGCGCCTGAACGAGGGCGCCTCCTACAGCATGATGAACCTGCACAGGCCCGGCCGATTCAATCCGTCGGAGTGGGAAATATTCCGCACCACCGGGCTCGCGTTTTACATGAGCGTGCCCGGCGTGGAGGACCCCGCGGTCGTGTTCGACCGCATGATGGCGCACGCGGTCGAAGTGACGACCTTCCTCGGGGGCAAGCTGCTGGACCAGGATCAGCGGCCGCTGACCGACAAGGGCATCGTCGCGATACGCGCGCAGATTCAGGGGATCGACGCCAAGATGCGCGCGTTCGGCATCGCGCCGGGGAGCGAGGCGGCGCAACGTCTGTTCGCCGTCGAGTCGTGATCGCGACCAGCGCGCCGGATGAATGACAAGGATCGGGCGGCGCGACGGGCGCGTGAGTTGCGCGCGCAGATCGACGAAGCCAACTACCGCTACTACGTCCTCGACAATCCCACGCTCTCGGACGCCGAATACGACCGGCTGCTCGGCGAGCTGCAGACGCTCGAAGCGCGGTATCCGGATCTGATCACGCCCGATTCGCCGACACAGCGCGTCGGCGCCCCGCCCGCGGCGGCGTTCGCCCCCTTCAAACATTCGATCCCCATGACCTCGATGGACAATGCGTTCGCCGAGGAAGACGTGCGCAACTGGGACGCGCGCGTGCGTAAAGGGCTCGGCACCGACGCCGAAGTGACGTACGCGGCGGAGCCCAAGTTCGACGGCGTTTCGGTGAGCCTGCGCTACGTCGGCGGGCTGTTGCGGCAGGCGGGCACGCGCGGGGACGGCGCGACCGGCGAGGACATTACGGCGAATGTCCGCACGATTCGCGCCGTGCCGCTCAAGCTCAAGGGACAGGGGTGGCCCGAGACTATTGAAGTGCGCGGCGAAGTGGTGATTCCGCTCGCGGACTTCCGGCGCCTCAACGAGGAGCAGTTGAAGCGCGGCGAGAAAATCTTCGCCAATCCGCGTAACGCCGCGGCGGGAAGCTTGCGTCAGCTCGATCCCAAAGTGACGGCGAGCCGCCCTTTGAGTTTTTTCCCGTGGGGCGTCGGTGAAGTTTCCGGCGCGATCGCGCCGCGCTATTCCGGCATTGTCGAACGGCTGAAGGCGTGGGGGTTTCCCGTCAGTCAGTACTTTCAGATCGTACCCGGCGCCGACGGGTGTCTCGCGTATCACCGCGCGATGCTCGAGCGTCGCGAGCAACTGCCGTTCGAGGTCGACGGCGTCGTGTACAAGGTGGACGACCTGGCCGCGCGCGAACGCTTGGGATATACCGCGCGCGCGCCGCGCTGGGCGATCGCGCACAAGTTTCCGGCGCACGAGGAGCATACCGTCGTCGAGGACATTCTGCCCTCGGTAGGGCGCACCGGCGTCATTACCCCGGTGGCCGTGTTGAGACCGGTACAAGTGAGCGGCGTCACCGTGACGCACGCGACGCTGCATAACGAAGACGAGCTGAAGCGCAAGGACGTGCGGATCGGCGACACCGTGGTTGTGCGCCGCGCCGGCGACGTGATTCCGGAAGTCGTCGGCGTGGTTTTGGAGAAGCGGCCGGCGCACACGCGTCGCTGGCACATGCCGAGCAAGTGTCCCGTATGCGGTTCGGACGTGGTGCGCGAGGCCGAGCAGGCGGCGCATCGCTGCATGGGCGGGCTTTACTGTTCCGCGCAGCGCATGGGCGCGATCCTGCATTTCAGCGCGCGTTCCGCCATGGACATCGAAGGGCTCGGCGAGAAGCTGGTCGAGCAGCTGGTGCAGAAGGGTCTCGTGCGCACGGTGGCGGATTTGTATCGACTGAAGCACGCGGACCTCGTCGCGCTCGAACGCATGGGCGAGAAATCGGCGCAGAACCTGCTCGCGCAAATCGAAAAGAGCAAAACGACGACGCTGGGGCGTTTCCTGTACGCGCTCGGCATACCGCAAGTCGGCGAAGCGACGGCGCAGCAACTGGCCGAGCATTTCGGCGATCTCGATGCGTTGATGGATGCGGATGTCGAGACCATCGACGCCGTGCCGAACATCGGACCGGCCATGGCGGAAGACATTCATGCTTTTTTCCACGAGAAACACAATCGCGACGTCATCGCGAAATTGCGCGCCGCCGGCGTACGCTGGCCGAAGCCCGTGCGGCGCGTCAAAGCCGAGGCGCCGCTTGCGGGCAAGACCTTCGTGTTGACCGGAACGTTGTCCTCGCTGTCGCGCGAGGAGGCGAAGAAAAAGCTGCAAGCGCTCGGCGCGAAAGTCGCGGGGAGTGTCTCGAAGAAGACCGATTATGTGGTCGTCGGCGCGGATCCCGGATCCAAGGCCGAGAAAGCGCGCGCGCTGCAGGTCGAGATGATCGACGAGAATCGATTGCTGCGAATGATCGGCGAGCGTTGAGGAGGTTCCATGGCGCGCCGGTCGATCATGGCGAGTCGGCGCGCGGCTGCCTTTCTCACGGTGTCGCCGAAAAGCCCCAATAAGAAAGGGGACGTACGGTACGCGCTGGGCGATATTCAGCGACCGTGCGCGAGAAGCGGCTCGTTAAGCTTGCGCCGCTCATTCATTCGAACACGTTAATAACGCCATGATTGTCTATCACCTGCGCCGCAGCTCCGAAGTTTCGCAACTGCTCTCCGATGGACTGATCCGCGCGGCTGGCCGCCACTACGTTTTCGACCGCTGGCAAGACATTCAGCTTCTGTTGAACGCGCTGCACCGGGACCCGGAGCCCGAGGCGGACCCGTATGTCGCGCTGGTGCTGGAACTCGATGAGGATATGCTCGCGGCCGCCCCGATCCCGGAGCGGAAAATTCCCGACAGTCTGCGCCCGGAAGATGTCGCACGGCTGCAAGCGCACTCGGGATATCCGGAGGTGGACGTCAACGCGCGCCGCCTCCTCGACGTCAAGAACGGCTTCGGCGACTCGGTACTGTCGCGTTTTCAGCCGCGTCCCAAGGGCCGGGCGGCGGTGTGGCGCTTTCTCGCCTATGCCCGGCCGTACTGGGCGTACATCAGCGCCGCAACGGTGGCCGGATTGGTCAGATTTCTCGCGCCGCTTGTGTTCCCGTGGATGCTGAAGGAGCTGCTCGATCGAGTAGTGCTGAACGAGAGCCTCGACGATTCCGCGAAGCAGCAGACGATATTGTATTTGGCGCTCACCGTGCTCGCGGTGAACATTATATGGATGATCGCGACGTACTACCGCAGCGTTTTCGCCGCCGTCGCCGGCCACCGCATGATGCGCGACATGCGCGTCGCGCTCTTCAATCACGTGCAGCGCCTGTCACATGCGTTCTTCACGCGGCACCAGACCGGCGCCATCGTGTCGCGCCTGGTCAACGACATCAGTCTCGCGCAAAACTTCGTCGGTTCGGCGCTCACCAATGTATGGATGGATGTCACGCTGTTGTTGGCGTTGATCGCGATCCTCATGTCGATACACCCGATGCTGACGCTCGTCTCGCTCGTGCTCATGCCGGTGTATCTGTTCGCCCTCAAGGCGATGGGGCCGCGTATTCAGCAGACGAGCAAGGAAGTGCAGCAACGCCTCGAAGTGCTGTCCGGCGAGCTGCACGAAAAAGTGGCGGGGGTCGCGATCGTCAAAGGCTTCGCGCGCGAAACGGCGGAGGCCGAGCTGTTCGCCGATCATGCGAACAAGCTGCTCAAGAAGGTGCTGTATTCCGTCCGTTTCACCGCGACCAACGAAGTCGTCGTGGGTTTCGTGGTGCACACCGCGCCGGTGCTGGTCGTGTGGTACGGCGTGTACCAGATCCTCGGCGGCCGGCTTTCGGTCGGCGAGCTCACGCAGTTCCTGCTTTATCTCGGCATGTTCTATTACCCGCTGCAACGCTTGTCCGATCTGAGCGTCGTGCTCAGCAATTCGCTCGCCGCCATCGACCGCATCTTCGAATATTTCGACACGCGTCCGCACGTGCGCGAGCGCCCCCAGGCGCTGCGTTTGACCGAGTGCCGCGGGCGCATCGAGTTCGATCACGTGCAGTTCAGCTACGACGCGGACGCGCCGATATTGCAGGACATCAATTTGACGATCGCGCCCGGGCAGACGGTGGCGTTCGTGGGGCCGAGCGGCGCCGGCAAATCGACGCTCGCCAATCTCGTGCCGCGCTTCTACGATCCGGTCGCCGGGCGCATCTTGCTCGACGGCAATGATCTGCGCGATATCGAGCTGACCTCGCTCAGGTCGCATATCGGTATCGTGAACCAGGAGACGATACTCTTCTCCGGGACGGTACAGGAGAATCTGCTGCTCGCGAAACCGAGCGCCGCGATGGATGAAATCGTGGCGGCGCTCGAGGCGGCCAACGCGCTCGATTTCGTGCAGCAGCTGCCGGAGGGCTTGTGGACCGAGATCGGCGAGCGCGGCGCCGTGCTTTCCGGCGGGCAGAAGCAGCGGCTCGCGATCGCGCGGGCGTTCCTCAAGGACCCGCGCATACTGATTCTCGATGAGGCGACGTCCTCGCTCGATTCGCGCTCGGAGCGGCGGATTCAGGACGCGCTGCACCGGCTGCTGCGCAACCGCACGTCCATCGTGATCGCGCATCGGCTGTCGACGGTGCTGCGGGCCGATCAAATCGTCGTCCTGGAAGCGGGACGGGTGGTGGACATGGGGCGGCATCCCGAGCTTCTCGCCCGCGGCGGCTTGTACGCGCAACTCTACAACGAGCAGTTCGGCCAAAACGATTTCGCCAAAGCAGGATAGTTCCCGCGGTGTTTCACTGAAAACGGCGGGGCATATTCCGCATGACACGGCTCGCGCCGGGCCGTACAAACACACCGTGAACCTACAGGAGGTGTGTGATGGCAGGCAAAAACCAGGGTGAAGGCGACAAGGAATCGGCGGCGCGCTACAACGAAGAGCAGCAGAAATTCGTGAAGTCCGGCCGCGTGGAAGAGGCGGCGCGCAACGCGACCGACGATCCGGCCGCCGAGAAAAAGGGACGCGAGCGCGCGAAGGAGTTCGACCCGGAAGAAGACCGCGACTACTCGTGCCCGGAGAAGTAACGTTTTCTTTTCTTCGGCGAAGAGCGATTGCGGGAGACCGCAATCGCTCTTCTTGTTCTTGCCCGCCGTGTCTTCTTGCCTGCCGTGTCGCAAGGCCTCATTATTAGAATGCCATCGTACCGAGGGGAAATGCACGCCCACGCAAAGACTCGCATTGCGATCCTGTTAACGGGGCGGGGGCACGGGCGCATAGCGCGATCGAAAAGGCCCGCGCGGCGGGATATCTCGAGTTTCATAATTAAGGCGGAGCGGAAAAACAATCATGGCTAAGAATTTCAAGGCGCTGGTCGTGAGCGAAGCGGCGGATAAAAGCATGGTGCGCGAGGTGCGCCGGCGCTCGACGGACGAACTACCGGCCGGCGACGTTTTGATTCGCGTGCAGTACTCGGGTTTGAACTACAAGGACGCCTTGTCCGCGACGGGTCACCGCGGCGTGACGCGCAAATACCCGCACACGCCCGGCATCGACGCGGGCGGCGTCGTCGAGGAAAGCGCGAGCGCGGCGTTCAAGGCCGGCGACCCGGTGTTCGTGACCGGCTTCGATCTCGGCATGAATACCGCGGGCGGCTTCAGCGAATACGTACGCGTGCCGGCCGATTGGGTGGTGCCGCTGCCGACGGGCATGACGTTGCGCGAGAGCATGATTTACGGAACCGCCGGCATCACCGCCGCGCTCTGTATCGAAAAATTGCAGCAAGAGGGCGTGACGCCGGAGCAAGGCGAAATCGTGGTCACCGGCGCCACCGGCGGCGTCGGCAGCCTCGCGGTCGCGATTCTCGCGCGGCTCGGCTATCGTGTCGCCGCCGCCACCGGCAAGGCGCAGGAGCACGGTTTTCTCAAAGCGCTCGGCGCCGCGCTCGTGATACCGCGGGAGGAGGTCGACGATGCGAGCGGCAAGCCGCTGCTGGTGCCGCGCTGGGCCGGCGCGGTCGACACCGTCGGCGGAAATATTCTTTCGACGGTGGTGCGCGCGACCAAGCCGCGCGGCTGCGTGACGTGCGTGGGGATGGTCACGTCCACCGATCTTCATACGTCCATTTACCCTTTTATTCTGCGCAGCATAACGCTGGCCGGTTTGGACTCCGCCAATCGCACCATGGCCGAGCGGCGCGCACTTTGGTCGCGGCTCGCCGGCCCCTGGAAGCCCGCGATGCTGGATGAAATCGCGCGCGAGCGCGCGCTCGAGGAGCTGAACCCCGAGATCGACCGTATCCTCA
>JAJPKH010000083.1 GCA_021323795.1 Acidiferrobacteraceae bacterium
CGGTATCCGAAATTGGCGCTACTCAAAAGGTCGCCGGCGCGTACCGACACGACCTCGAGAAGTTTGGGATCGAACTGAAGCTCCATGCGTACCACGCCGACCTGCTCATCGGACGTCATGCGCAGCGCCACCGTGAACGGTACTCCTGCCCGGGTGATTGTCGGTCCGTCCCAGCGGATTTGTGCCGACCGCGCAGCCACCGCGTCCCCCGGCGCGATCGCGGCGACGGTCTGGGCCGCTTCCGGCGCTTGCGCTTTTATGGGCGGCTCGGCGGCGCGTGCGCTCCGATCAGGACCGGCTGCGTCGTTTTCTCCCGGCCGGATCGGACGAGCCGCGCCCTGCGTGGACGCCGTGGCGCCCAGATCCGGCGCCGCAATGGGCGCGGGCGGAGGAATGGGTGCCGGTGATTGCCTGTCGGTCATCCACCAGACCGCGACGGCAATCAGGACTACCAGAGGCACGACGATTATCGATGGTCTACGCATGTCCGTAACCCGATCCTTGGAAATACCGGCCATACCGAACGCGACTAAGCGAGCGGTATTCTGCGCCCGTTCAACTTCTATTTAAAGCGGAACGTCTTTGGTACGAAGAAGCGCTCGTGAGCGCTTATTATGGTGTGCGGAGGGTCACGTCGTTAGAGAGACTGAAAGAACAAGACAACCTGTTGATACGCCGGCAAGCCAACCATGCGGTGTCGGAAATCGTAATCGACGATCGTGGGTACGCGTCGTCGACGCCGGCGAGGGGCTAGACATGCGGGCGTGGTGCCAAGATGTACCCGTCCCCTCCTCCCGGATCACCCAATCCCTGCCCCGGTATACGCGATCGCTTCTAGTTGTCCGTCGTTTCGGTTTAACGGAAAGTATTTTTTGCAAACCGTTCGCTTATCGAACTTAACGATCGTTTAATTGCTTTTGTGCGGCCGGCGAGCGCATCATGATCGCGCCGTAACGTAACGCACGAGGAGGCGAATAATGAAATCACAATTAACGGCGCTGTCAAAATTGATAACTACGCTCGGCTTGGCCCTGCCGTTGGCGTTTTCCGCTCTGGCATCGGAAAGCCAAAACATTCCGCGGGACCTGACGTTTTCGACGCTGATTACGACCCCGCTGGTGATCGAGGGGCTGACGGGGGATGAATCGGGAAATCTCTATACAGTAGGCCGCCAACCTGGAAATGGTGTGTCGTGTCCGGTGTGGCGCGTCAACGTCGCGCTCCCCGCTCTCGTGGTGGTCGGTTTCATACCCGCTCCGAGCGCCACTACGCAATGCAGTCCTTCGGGCCTGACATTCAACGACGCGGGTAGCTTGTTTGTCGCCGACGGCGACAAGATTTTCACCTTCACGCCGGATGTGGGCAGCCCGCCGCTCGCGACGGTATACGCTTCGGGTGTCCCGGGCACCAACGGCGTTGCCTTCGATCGCGACGGAAATCTTTGGACCGGCGACGGCACGACGGGCCAGGGGCGCGTGTGGAAGATCGCGCCGGGTGGCGTGGTCACCGAGGTCTTCCGCGTGCAGCCGATGTCGAACGAAGTCAATCTGGTGGCCGGCGTCGGCGGCGTGGGACGCGACATCCGCACCCTGCCGCCCGGAACCATCACCGTAACGCCGACCAGCCGCAACGCGGCCAACACCGCCGGCTCGCAGGCGCTGGTCGCGAACGGGCTGCAATTCAATCGCCGTGGCGACCTTTTCATCGCGGATACCGCCCGCGGCGCCATCTGGCGCGCGAGGTTCGATCGCCACGGAAACTTGGAAAGCCCCGTCGGGTGCGACGCCACGTTCGCCGCCAATACCCTGTGTCTCGACAATGTTTTCGTCGCGCATCCTTATATAGAAGGCGCGGATGGAATCGTCCTGGATCGGGAAGGCAACATCTGGGTGGATGCGAACGAGCGTAATGCCGTTGCCGTCGTCACCCGCAACGGTAACGTGATCGAAGTGTTCCGTAACCCGCCCGATTCCGGCACGCTCTTGCGCAATACCGGGCCGCTGGAAACGCCGACCAGCCCATTTCTCATTGCCGGTAGAATCTGCACCGCGAACTCCGACGGTAACCGGCGCGATAACTCTCCCAGCACGGCGGGCGAGATCGGCGGAGCGGGACAACCGAAAGGAAAAATTTCCTGCGCCGCCTTGTAGGGTAACGAGACTGTTCGAAGAGAACCGGCCGCGCGGTTGTTGCCGCCAATATCGTTTCGAGCCGAGCTGACCACCGACGGCGGCCTTCGCAGCGCGAAGGCCTCCGTCGTGCGCCGGTGTCCCCTTCTTATGACGTGAGTAATGCCGGTTCTACTTTCCCGTCCGTCCGCTACGTGGACAACCCTTCGTCGTGACCGGCGGGAAACGGCTCGCGTCCGAATTGATGATTTTAGGAAATTTGCTCAAGATAAGTTCCTCAACTCGGGGATAGGCCATGCGCTCGCCGAACACTGACGCTCCCACCGCATCGACAACGCGCCGCACCACGTCCGACTATGCCGCCGTCTTGCCGCGGCAGCGCGAATTGTTTTACGCGGGCACATGGCATAAGCCGTCGGCCGACCGCTACTACCGCAGCGTCAATCCGGCGACCGGCGATGATCTCGGTCCCGTGGCGGACGCGGGCGCGGAGGACATCGACCGCGCGGTGCGCGCCGCGCAGGAAGCGTTCCCCGCGTGGCGCGCGACGAAGCCGTCGCAGCGCGGCGCGCTGCTGCGCGAGGCGGCACGGCGGCTGCGCGGCGCGGCCGACGATCTCGCGCTGCTCGACGCCGCCGATTGCGGCAATCCGCGGCGCGCGATGCTCGGCGACGTCGAGGCGTCGGCGGTGGCGCTCGAGTTCTTCGCCGGCCTCGTCACCGAAATGAAAGGCGAAACGATTCCATTGGGCGAAGGCGTGCTGAACTACACGGTGCGCGAGCCGCTCGGCGTCGTCGCGCGCATCAATCCGTTCAACCACCCGTTCATGTTCGCGGCTCAGAAGGTCGCCGCGCCGCTCGCCGCGGGCAACACCGTCGTCGTGAAAGCCGCGGATCAGACGCCGTTATCGGCGCTGGCGCTGGCGGCGCTTTGGGCGGACTTGTTTCCCGCCGGCGTGTTCAACGTGGTCACCGGCCGGCGCGAGGCGGGAGCGGCGTTGGCGAGTCACCCGCTGGTCGCGAAAGTATCGCTGATCGGCAGTATTCCGACCGGCCGCGCGGTCATGCGAGCCGCCGCCGATACGGTGAAGAAATTGACGCTCGAATTGGGCGGCAAGAACGCGCTCATCGCCTACCCCGACACTGATCCCAGGAAGGTCGCCGCCGCCGCGGTGCACGGCATGAACCTCAAGTGGACCGCGGGCCAGTCGTGCGGCTCGACCTCGCGCGCGTTCCTGCACGAGGCGATTCACGATCAAGTGGTGAATGACATCGCCGAGGAGATGCGCGCCCTGCGCTGCGGGCTGCCGACGGATCCCGACTGCGAGGTCGGGTGCATCACCAGCCGCGAGCAATACGAGAAGATCATGGGGTACATCCGCATCGGCAAGGAGGAAGGCGCGCGCCTCGTATGCGGCGGCGTCGCGCCGGACGACGCGCGCCTGAAGAACGGCACTTTTATACTGCCGACGCTGTTCGCCGACGTGAAGCCGACGATGCGCATCGCGCGCGAGGAGATCTTCGGGCCGGTGCTGTCGGTGTTGCGCTGGTCCGATGAAGACGACATGTTCCGCGCCGTCAACGGCGTCGAGTACGGCCTCACCGCCGCGATTTGGACGCGCGATCTTGCGCGCGCGCACCGGGCGGCGGCGCGCGTCGAGGCGGGCTATGTATGGATCAACGGATCGAGCAGCCACTTCCTCGGCGTGCCGTTCGGCGGCTACAAGCAATCGGGACTGGGACGCGAAGAGTGCCTGCAGGAGCTGCTCGACTGCACGCAGATCAAGAACGTCAACGTGAACTTCGCGGTCTGAACGTGCCCGGCGCGCTGGTCGTCGAGAATATCAGCAAGCGCTTCGCGACGTCCGCCGGCGCATTGGCGGCGCTCGAAGGCGTATCGCTCGCGGTCCCGCAGGGGCGGTTCGTCTCCATCATCGGCCCGAGCGGCTGCGGCAAGTCCACATTGTTCGGCGTGGTCGGGGGGCTGGTGCCGGATTACGAGGGACGCGTTCTCATCGACGGCGCTCCCGTGCACGGCACTCACGACGACATCGGCATGGTGTTCCAGGAGGAATCGACGTTCCCCTGGCTGACGGTGCTGGAAAACATCATGTTCCCCCTCGACGCGCGCGGCATGGCGCGCAACGAATGTCGCGAGCGCGCCGAGCGCCTCGTTCATCTCGTCGGTCTGGACGGTTTCGGCAATAGCTACCCGGCCGAACTGTCCGGCGGCATGCGCCAGCGCACGGCTATCGCGCGCACGCTCGCGGCCGAGCCGAAAATCCTGTTGATGGATGAGCCGTTCGCGGCGCTCGACGAACAGACGCGCCTGCTGCTCGGGGACAAGCTGTTGCAGATCTGGCGCGAGCTCGCCCAGACGACGCTTCTCATCACGCACAGCATCACCGAGGCGGTGCAGCTGAGCGACGAGGTCGTCGTGATGACTTACCGGCCGGGGCGCATTAAGCGCGTAATCCCCATCGATCTGCCGCGACCACGCAGCTCGGAGATTGTCGAAAGCGCGGCATTCGGCCGGCTGGTGGGAACGATTTGGCACGACTTGCGTGAGGAAGCGTTGCGCGGACTGGCGCAGACGGAACCGCAGGGCGTGTCGCACTAAAAAAGTTCACGAGGAACACGATCATGGTCAAAGGCAAAGGTGTGGGTGCGGTACTAGCGTTGGGCGCGATGCTGATTTTGTCGTTTAACGTCGCCGCGGCCGACAAAGTGCGGGTCGCGATCGGCCAGAAAGGGCTATGGGATACGCTGGTCGTGCACCAGGGTTTAGAGCAAGGCATCTTTCAAAAGGCGGGTCTCGAGGTGGAGGCGACGTGGACGCGCGGCGGCGCGGAGACGTTGCAGGCGGTGATCACCGGGAGCGCCGACTTCGCCTTTGCGAACGGCATCACCGGCGTCCTCGGCGCTTATGCCAAGGGCGCGCCGGTGCGTATCGTCAGCGCGCAGATGACCGGCGCGGGCGATCTCTTCTGGTACGTGAAGGCCGATAGTCCGATACGCAACATGAAGGACATGAACGGCAAGACCATGGGCTATTCGCGCCCGGGATCGTCCACCCATCTGGTGGCGCTCGCGCTCGCGCAGGCGGCGGGCGTGAAGCCGACGCTGGTCTCGAGCGGCGACGCGCCCGGCACGCGCGTGCAGGTGATGTCGGGACAGATCGACGCCGGCTGGTCGGCGCCGCCGAATAACCTGGAGCTGGTGACCGAAGGGAAGATCCGCATCCTCGCGCGCGGCAGCGACGTGCCGTCCCTCAACGCGCAGACGGTGCGCGTGAACGTCGCGAATCTCAAGTTCCTCAAGGAGAAGCGCGACGTGGCGCGGCGCTTCATGAAAGCGTACGCCGATACGATCGATTGGATGTACCGCGAACCGGCCGGGGCCACCGCCTTCTTCGCGAAATTCAATCAGTTGTCGGCCGACGTCGCCAAGCAGTCGGCGACGTTTTATTCGAAGCAATCGCTCGCGCTCGCGCCGATCGCCGGGCTGCAGCAGAGCCTCGATCAGGCGCTCGAGTACAAGAATCTCGACAAACCCATGTCGCTCAAGGAAGCGCAAGGCGCGATCGACATCGTTTACCAGCCGGGTAAATGACGGCGGAACGCCACGGGCGAGCCGTCGCGGCCGGGCTCGTCGGCCTCGCCGCGGTGGCGGCGTTGCTGGAATTCGTTATCCGCGCGGGCCTGGTCTCGCCGCTGATCGTCGCTCCGCCTTCGAGCCTGCCGCAGGCATTCGCGCTGCTGGCGCGCGAAGGTTATCTGGTAGCTCCGTTCTTGATAACCATGGCACAGGCGTTCGCGGCGACGGCACTCGCCGCCGCTGTCGGCGTGCCGCTCGGGTTCATTCTTTGGCGGCGGCCGCTGCTCGGCCGGGCGTATGAACCCTGGCTCGGCGCGGCGTTCGCGGCGCCGTTGATTCTGCTTTATCCCTTATTCCTCGTGATCTTCGGTCGCGGTTATGCGACGACGGTGGTCGTCGGCGCGCTTGCGGCGTTCATCCCGATCGTGCTGCAGACGCGCGCGGGTTTGCTCGGCGTGCCGCCGGTGCTGATCAACGTCGGCCGCAGCTTCCATCTCTCGGAACCGCGGCTGTTGTGGAAAATCATTTTTCCGGCCGCCGCGCCGGCGATCTTCACGGGCCTGCGCCTCGCGCTGATTTATGCGCTCGTGAATATCATCGGCATCGAGTTTCTGATCGACTTCGGCGGGCTCGGTCGCGTCGTGTCGCAGATGTATTTCCAATATCAGATACCGGCGATGTACGCGGCGATCGTCCTGATCGTGATCGTGAGTTTGGTGTTTTTGTCGCTGTTACAGCGTCTGGAGACGTGGTGGCGACCACGTTGACGAATTTCAATCGGGCGCCCCTCCATTGGTTCGCGCCGGTTACGCGCGTGCGGGCATTGACGCTCCTGGCCGCGGCATTGGTATGGGAAGGCGTCGCCCGCTCGGGCTGGCTGTACGAAGGCGTCGTGCCGCCGCTCACGGCGGTGGCGCGCGCGTTCGTCGTGCTACTTGTCACCGGCGATACGTACCACCACCTCGCGGTCACGGCGTGGGAAGTCGCGGCCGGGTTCGGCATCGGCCTCGTGGCCGGCATCGCCTTCGGTATTTTAATGGGCGCGCGCCCGTTTTTCGGGCGAGCGATGGCTCCTTACGTGGACGGTCTCGCCACCGCTCCCAAGATTATTTTCCTGCCGATCGTGATGCTGCTGTTCGGGGTTGGTATCACTTCGAAGATCGCTCTCGGCGCCCTCTCCGCGTTCTTCCCGGTCACACTGAACACCGCCGCCGGCATGCATGGCATCAGTCCGGTTTTGATCCGCGTGGGCCGGAGCTTTCGGTTGAGCCGCGCCCAAATGGTGCGCATGATCTACCTACCGGCGCTGCGCGGCTCCATCATCGTGAGCATGCGATTGGGATTGGGCGTTGCCATCATCGGGGTGCTGCTCGCGGAGATTAAATTGGCCGACCGCGGCCTGGGTTTTCTCGCGATCGATCACTACAACCAGTTCCGCATCCCGGACATGTATGCGCTGCTGCTTTTTATCTTTATATTGGCCATCGGGGCCAACGTTCTGATCGGGCGACTGTCGCCCCGACGATGACATGACGGATTCGAATATGGAAAAACCCATCGCCGTCGAGCACGGCGTGCCCGCGTGGGGAAGCGACTATCTCGCGGAGATGCTGCGCGCGCTCGACCTCAAGTATGTCGCCTTGACGCCGGGCGCGAGCTTTCGCGGACTGCACGACAGCCTGGTGAATCACCTCGGCAACCGCGACCCGCGGATGCTGCTCTGTCTGCACGAGGAGAACGCGGTCGCGCTCGCCCACGGCTATGCCAAGGTGACCGGCGAGCCGATGGGCGTGATCCTGCACAGCAACGTCGGACTGATGCACGCGACGATGGCGGTGTTCAACGCCTGGTGCGACCGCGTGCCGGTGCTGATCTTCGGCGCGACGGGCGCGGTGGATGCCGCGCGGCGCCGGCCGTGGATCGAATGGATTCATACCGCCAAGGACCAGGGCGCGCTCATACGCGATTTCACCAAGTGGGACGACCAGCCGGCGTCGCTGCCCGCCGCCGCGGAGTCGATGCTGCGCGCCGCGATGCTGGCGCGGACCGCGCCGCGCGCGCCGGTGTACGTGTGCTTCGACGTCACCTTGCAGGAGACCCCGATCACGGAGAATCCGGCGCTCCCGGATACGTCGCGTTTTCGCGTACCGCCGCCGGCCCGGCCGGCGGCCGACGCGGTGCGGCAGGCCGCCGCGTGGCTGCGCAACGCCAAGCGCCCGCTGATCCTGGCCGGACGCGTCTCGCGCGCTCCGCAGGCATGGGGGGAGCGCGTTGCGCTTGCGGAAGCGCTGAATGCGAAAGTTCTGACGGACCTGAAGCTCGGCGCGGCGTTCCCGACGGAGCACCCGTTGCATGCGGCGCCGCCGGGCTTGCGATTATCCGAGGCCGGATTGCAAGCCTTGCGTGGAGCGGACGTGGTATTGAGCCTCGATTGGGTTGATGTCGCCGGCACGCTCAAGACCGCGTGGCCCGACATGCCTGTTCCGGCGCAAGTTATTCAATGCTCCGTCGATTCCTATATCCACAAAGGCTGGAGCATGGATTACCAGGGATTGCCGCCCATGGATTTGCAGTTACTGTGCGAGCCCGACGTGCTCGTCCCGTTGCTGCTCGCCGAGATCGGCGTGCCGCGAACCGGCGCGCCGGTTCCTCCTGCGCGAACGACGCCAACAACGTCAGCCGTCGATGCCGCGGAGATCGGCATTCGCACGTTCGGCCTGTTGCTCGACGAGGCGACGGCGCAGGAAGACGTCACGCTCATTCGCCTGCCGCTCGGCTGGGCCGGCGACGCCTGCCGCTTTCGACATCCGCTCGATTACCTCGGCTCCGACGGCGGCGGCGGCATTGGCGCCGGGCCCGGCATGGCGGTCGGCGCGGCGCTCGCATTGCAGGGAAGCGGCCGCGTGCCGATCGCGGTGCTCGGGGACGGCGACTTCATGATGGGAGTGAGCGCGGTATGGACCGCGGCCCACTACCGCCTCCCGCTGCTGATCCTCGTCTCCAACAATCGTTCTTTCTATAACGATGAGATCCATCAGGAACGCGTGGCGCGCCGGCGCGGCCGGCCGGTCGAGAACAAATGGATCGGCCAGCATATCGGCGATCCCGATATCGACATCGCGGCGATCGCGCGCGCCCAAGGCGCGCTCGGGCTCGGGCCGATCAAGAACGCGCGCGAGCTGCAAGCCGTCCTGCCCGACGCGATCGCGCGTGTAAAGGCGGGTGCGACCTGCGTCGTCGACGTGCGCGTGCGGCCCGAGTACGACGAAACGGTGGCGCAGGGACTGGTGGAATCCGGGCCGAAGTAGCGCCGGTTCGCGAATCGCATGGGCGAGCCCGGCGATAGGCGGCGTGTATTCTGAGCGGCGACGCGCGACGACGATTCCGCCGAAGCGCTTGATCGTCCGGACTCCTCTTCTGGTGCGCTCATTTTGTGGCTCGCCGCGCGCGCGACGCCTCGTCAGGCGCGCTTGCCGTAATCCAACTCGGGGCGCAGCGAAACCACCTCTCCGAGATTCCACAGCGCCCAATGCAGCTCCATGTCGGCGCCGCGCAGCATGGCTTCGATCTGCGGCGCGTCGCATCCGCTCATCGCGGAGAGAATCAACTTGCGCGCCTTCTTGATGCGTGCGATGCGTTCTTTATTCGTCATGCTCGGCTCCTATCGCTCCAGGGCGCGGCGGAACTCTTTCGGCCGCTGGTCCACGATGCGCTTGGTTTTGAGCTCGTAGCGCGGCAGGCTGTTCGGCGCGACGGGCTTGACCTCGAGGCGCACGTGCAGTCCCTTATGAATGCGGTCGGCCGCGTCTTTCGCCGCCTTGTCCCACAACTCGGGCTTGTCGGCGATCGCCTGGTCCGGTTCGAAGCGGACCGTCATGATATCGTTGTCCGCCTCGCGCGTGAGCACGAGCTCGTAATGCATGCTGACGCCGGGAACTCCGGCGAGCAGATTTTCCACCGCCGTCTGGTACACGTTGGTGCCGCGCACGGTCACCATGAAATCGGTGCGACCGAGGACGGCGCCCTCGAACTTCGCCCAGGTGCGCCCGCACGAGCACTTGGCGCGGCGGCGTACGAGGTCGTGCGTGCGGTAATTGAGGAGCGGCTGGGCCGTATTGGAGTAGCTGGTGACGATATTCTCGCCGATTTCACCCTCGCCTACTTCCTTGCCGGTGATCGGGTCGAATTGCCACGCGTACACGTTCATCTCGTTCAAATGCACGCCGTCGCCGTTCGGACACCCGGGCGCCATCGCGTCGATTTCGGCGATGCCGAGCAGCTCTCCCGCTTTCGCGCCCCACGCTTTTTCGATCTGCGCGCGCATCGTGGGCAGCGCCGTCGGCCCGGGTTCGCCCGCGTGGTAAGTGAACTTGATCGACGATTTGGCGAGGTCGACGCCCATCTCCGCGGCGACGGCCGCCATGCGCAGCGCGAACGTCGGCGTGGAGACCAGCACGGTCGGTTTTAGCCGCTGGATCGCCTGGATATGTCCCTTGGTATCGAGGCCGCCCCCGGAAATGACGCGGCACCCGAGCCGCCGCGCGCCCCAGTAGGCACTCCAGAAGCCGGCGAAGTTTCCCCAGCCGAAGGCGAAGTAAAAACTGTCGCTCGGACGGATGCCGAGCCCCCAATAGCCGTACACCCAGGATTCGCCGTAGCGCACGGTGTCGTACATCGAGAACGGAATCGACAGCGGCACGCCGGTCGTGCCCGACGTTTCGCTGTGATGCGCGATGAATTCCAACGGCAACGCCAGCGTCGGCCCATACGGCGGCTGTTCCTGCTGGAGATGGATGAACTCGCTCTTGTCGACGAGCGGGACTCTGCGTTTGTAGTCCTCAAGTGAGCGGATGTCCCGCGGCTTGACGCCGGCCGCGTCGAATTTCTTGCGGTAAAAGGGGCTGTAGTCGTAGGCGTACTGAACGAGCGCGCGCAACCGCTGCAGGTGCAGCGCGTCGAGCCGTTTGCGCGGCATCGTTTCGGTGGCTTTGTTCCAGAACCGGCTCGCGCGCGCCTTCGGCCCAAGCACGGACAACTGAACGGACGCCATTGCGGCTCCCCCCTCTTTGATCCCGCTCGTGTTTAGATGTCTGTACTGAATAAGGAACAGTACTTCTGCGGCCTCGATGTTCGATCCGCATCCGGGATCGATCCGCCGAATGTTTCCGCACCGTCTTCGCGAC